>JACRLV010000321.1 GCA_016235145.1 Planctomycetota bacterium | reverse complement strand
GTAGTGTGAGATATAGACGCCCGCGGCCGGTTCCGATATCTCCGGCGTCGCAGGCAGTCCGAGCCATCGGACCCAGCAATCAACCGTGTCGCTCACCGGCGGGAGCGTGTGCGAATCGCCCCACGGCGAATGAACCACGCCGCCCGCACGCGGCACGACCGGATCGTCCTCGCCGATCATGTAGAGCAGCGGAAGCGGATGTGCCGGCGGCGGCGTCTTGCGCCAAAGATGGCCGGCGATCGCAGCGACGGCGGCGAAACGCCCCGACAGGTCGATCGCGGCCCGCATCGCCATCGCCGCACCGTTTGAGAATCCCGCGACATAGATGCGCGACGGATCGATCGGGAAGCGTCTGGACAGATCATCCAAAACGGCGCCGACATAGGCGACATCGTCAATGCCAATACGCTCGGCGTGGCCAAAACCAGCGCCGACGTTCCAGAAGGTCGGGTTGCGCAAAAAGGTGACGGGTTGGCCGGGGTGTAGCGGCACCGCCTGCGGGTAAACCGCCAGAAAGCCCATCGCATCGGCTTTATCTGACAGGCGCGTGGAAGTCGCGGCGGTTTTCGCGCTGCCGCCTCCGCCGTGGCACATCAGCACGACCGGGAGCGGCGATGACGAATCGGCGGTCGGCGCAGCGTGAACGAGGTATTCTCGAACGAGGCCGCCGACGTGAATCTCGAAAGTGGGATGCAAAGCGCCGAAGCCGGCGGGTCGAGCAGGATTCACAATTCACCCGGGCGTCGCCGCTTACGCACCCGGGCGACGCCGATTCACAGGCTCTTCCGGCCGCGCCCCGGGTTTTCGTCGACGACGGGATCGTGGGTCGCCCGGATCACGCGGACGATCTCATCGGAGGTCATGCCGCGTTCGATCATCATCTGTTTCAGCCGGGCATTGTACGCGGCTTCGCGGTGCGTGCGCCACTGGTGCGCCACGATCGCGACGACCGCCACCAACCCCCCCATCACAAACACCGCGATCGCGGCTTCTTCGCCGCTTGCCAGAAGGCCGGTGCAACCAAGAATGTTCATGGAACTCGCTCCGGCGGCCAACGCCGCGTAGTGATCCGCACGTCGGTATTCGGCGGCCCGTACAGGATATTTCCGCCGGTCGGCGAACAAAAGTCAGGATTTCGCCGCCCTGCGGCGGTCCAGCGCGAGAACTCCACCTGCTCCCGCAGCTCGTGCGAGAATCCCTTCTCGCACTCCGTTCGCGGGAATCCGTGTCCGTACGTGTAAGCGGGATCGGAATCCCGCCTGCGTGCGTGCGAGATGGGAATCTCGCACGAGCGGCGTTGCAGCGCGCACAAGCGGAAGACCGACTCCCCACGCCGGACTGAAACGCCGTTGTTCGCTTGTTCGCGAATGCCGCGTGTGTGACAATCATCTGATCGGAATTTCGGCAGGGGATTTGCACATGGCCTCGAAGTTCGGTATCTTCCCGCGCGGAAGTGAGGACATGGACGCCCCGACCGTACAACAACCGGTCGTGACGCCAGGATGGCGTGCACGAAAGGACTTCCGCGACGCCCGCATACACATGGTGGGCATTGGCGGGAGCGGCATGTGTGGGCTTGCGGCGGTGCTGATTCGCCGCGGCGCACGCGTGACCGGCACCGATCGGATCCCCACCGACGTCATCGAGCGGCTTCGGCAAAGCGGCGCTCGGATTGCGTACACCCAATCCGCCGAGACGGTCCCCGCCGACGCCGAGTTGGTTGTCGCGTCCGCCGCGGTTCCCTCGTCGCATCCGGAATTGGCCGAGGCCCGCCGGCGAGGCGTGCCGACGTTGAAATACGCACAGTTTCTCGGCCTCGTGATGGCGCAGCACCAGGGAATCGCCATCGCCGGCACGCACGGCAAGAGCACCACCACCGCGTGGACCACGTACGTGCTGCGAAAGGCCGGGCTCGATCCGAGCTTCGTGGTCGGCGCGGACGTGGAACAACTCGACGGCGGCAGCGGCGTGGGCGACGGCCCGCACTTCGTCGCCGAGTCGTGCGAATACGATCGCTCGTTCCTGAACCTCGCGCCGCGCATCGCGGCGATCCTGAACATCGAAGAAGACCACCTCGACTATTACGAGAACATCGAGCAGATCGTCGGGGCCTTCGGCGATTTTGCGCGGCTCGTGCCGGCCGACGGGTTGCTCGTCCTGAACGGCGAGGACGCGAATTGCGCCCGCATCGCCGAACGCACGAGCGCCGCGATCGAGACGTTCGGCCTGGGCGAAGGCGTGACCTGGCGGGCGGTCGAGCTGAATCTAAGCGACGGGCGTTACGAGTTCGGCGTCGAGCGCTGCGGCAAGCCGCTGGGCAAGGTTTCGCTAGGGCTGCCCGGGCGGCACAACGTATTGAACGCGCTGGCGGTGATCGCGATCGCGACCAACTGCGGCGTGTCGTGGCCGGTGCTGCGCGAGGCATTGGCGAAGTTCCACGGCGCCCGCCGGCGTCTGGAGCTGCGCGGCAGCGAAAAAAGCGTGACCGTCTGCGACGACTACGCCCACCACCCGACCGAGATCCGCGCCACGCTGCGGGCCGCCCGCGAGCGGTTCTCGCCGAAGCGGCTGTGGTGCGTATTTCAGCCGCACCAGCACTCGCGCACGCGGTTTCTGATCGAGGATTTCGCGCAGAGCTTCGAGCAGGCGGATCGCGTGGTCGTGCCGTCGATCTATTTCGTCCGCGACAGCGAGCGCGAGCGCGACCTGGTCTGCTCGGAAGACCTCGTCGAGCGGATTCGCGCCCGCGGCGTCGAGGCGTCGTACGTTCCCGAATTTTCCGCCATTGTGTCCGCGTTGATCGAGGGTATCGGGCCGGGCGACCTGGTAATCACCATGGGCGCCGGCGACATCTGGAAAGTCGCCGATGAGCTGGTTCGACGGCTTCGAGCCGATTTGCCGGTCTGACGTTCCGCTCCGCGCGCATACCTGGTACCAACTGGGCGGCCCGGCGCGCTGGATGCTCACGCCGCGCGACGAGGGCGAGCTCGCGGCCGTCGTGGATCGCTGCCGCAAAGAAGGCGTCGCCTGGCGCATGCTCGGCCGCGGCGCGAACCTGCTCGTTCGCGACGGCGGGTTCGACGGCGCGGTGCTGCGGCTGACCGGCGAGATTTTTGAAAAGATCGCATACGACGGCGGCTCGGTCGCGGTCGGCGCAGGCGCGGATTTTCCGAAATTCGTCCGCGATGCGTTCAATCACTCGCTCGTCGGCCTCGAGGCCCTGGCCGGAATCCCGGGCACGATCGGTGGAATCGTGCGGATGAACGCGGGCGGCAAGTATGGCGAGATCCGCCAGTTCGTCCGCGCCGTGCGCGTGCTGAATCCCAAGGGCGAGATTCTCACCTTGCCCGCCGAGCAGGTCGGCTTCCGCTATCGGCACACCGATCTGGACGGTTTTGTGGTGCTCGGCGCGGTGCTCGAATTGGAGCCGGGCGATCGCGACGCGGCCCTGCGCCGCCATCGCGAAATCTGGAACGAGAAGTACGACCAGCAGCCGCCCGTCTCCGCCCGTTCCGCCGGCTGCATTTTCAAGAATCCGCCTGGCCAGTCGGCCGGCCGGCTGATCGACGAGGCGGGTCTGAAGGGCTTTCGCATGGGCGCCGCGGAGATCAGCCGCAAACATGCGAATTTCATCGTTGCCGACGCCGGTGCGACGGCGCAAAATGTTCTCGATCTGATCGCACTCGCGAAGGACCGCGTCTGGAACCGCTCGGGCGTTTCGCTCGAGCTCGAAATTGAGGTGTGGTGAAAGGATGCACACAGCGATCATGGACCCGCTTCCACGACCTGCCACCGCTCGAAAGTTACGCGTGACCGTTCTGGCCGGCGGCCCGAGCGCCGAACGCGAAGTCAGCCTGCAATCCGGACGCGCGATCGCCGACGCCTTGCGCCGCCGCGGACACGACGTGTTCGTCGCCGACGTCGGACCGGACAATCTGGCGGCGCTTGACCACCTCGCCGACGTGGTCTTCCCGGCGCTTCACGGCACGTTCGGCGAAGACGGAACGCTTCAGTGCATCATGGAGCAGCGCGGCATCCGCTTCGTCGGATCGGGCTCGCGCGCTTCGGCCGCGTCGATGGACAAGGCCCTGGCGAAAAAGGCGGCGATCGTGGTCGGAGCGGCGACGCCCGAATCGGAAGTCGTGACCGGCCGGCCGGAAACCAGCATGTCCGTCCCAGTGGTCGTCAAACCGGTCGACCAGGGCAGCAGCGTCGCAACCTCGATCGTTCGAAGGGCGGCGGATCTGCCGCCGGCGATCGAAAAGGTCCTGCGGTCCTTCGGCCGTGCGCTGGTCGAGCGCTTCATCGCCGGCGACGAGTTGACGGTCGGAGTCGTGGGCGAAGAAACGCTGCCGCCGATCTGCGTGAGACCCAAGCGCGAGTTCTACGACTACGAAGCGAAATATCTGGTCGAGGACACCGAGTACGCGTTCGAGACGGGGCTGCCCCTGCCCGTATTGGACGAGGCCCGCGAGTTGAGCCGGCGAATCTTCCTCGAACTGGGCTGTCGTCACCTTGGCCGCGTCGACTGGATCGTCGACGCCGATCATCAATTGTGGTTCCTGGAATTGAACACCCTGCCGGGATTCACCAACCATTCGCTGGTTCCAAAGGCGGCCGAATACGTCGGCATTCCGTTTGACGAATTGGTGGAGCGGTTGGTCTTCATGGCCGCGACGGACACGCGATGAGCGAACACTCCAAGAGAACCGCGATTCGACCGCCCGGAGCGCGACCGCCCGCTGCCCGGGAAGCCGCGCCCGCCCGGTCGAGCTGGCGATCGCTTGGTCAATTCGCGGTGTTGATGATCTGGGCGACGACGCTGGCCGCCGTCGGCTTCGGTCTGAATCGTGCCCAAGCGACCGCTTCGCACGGCCTCCCCAGAGACACGCGGATCGAGTGGGTCAATCGACCGGCCTGGCTGGAGTCAGGGGAGTGGGGTGCGATCCTGAGCGATCTGGAGTCGTCGCTTCAGATCTACCCGGACACGGACCTCTTCGACCGCAACGTATGTGCATACGTCGGCGAGCACCTGGCGAACTCGCCCTGGATTGAGCGCGTCGAGCGGATATCCAAGTGCAACGACGGCCGAATCCGCGTGCAAGCCGCATTTCGAAGGCCCTTCGCGCTCGTGGAGTGCGGCCCGACCGCGTACCTGATCGACGAGACCGCCGTTCGGCTGCCGTGGCAGCTTGCGGCTTCGGCGGTCCGGCATGAGGACTGGCTCACGATCCGCGGGGTGCGCGAGCAGGCCCCGCCGATCGGCCAGCATTGGGACGGCGGCGACCTGACCGCCGGCATCAAGTTTCTGAAGTGGCTCTCCCGCCGGCTGGACCCGGCGAATCCGCCGGAAATCCGCGCCTACCTGCGATCAATTTCCGTCGCCAACTACGGAAGACGTAAGAGCTTGTGGCTGGGGGAGTTACTGCTCACTACGATCAATCCGAAAGTTTATGTCGACTGGGGCGCCCCGCCGCAGGAAGAATATCCTGTTGAAGCGTCAGCCGAGCATAAGCTCTCGGGCCTGCTTCGGCCCGAGGTGGTGCAATGGCTGCGGGAAGGGCGCTCGATTGAGGTCCGCTGGGGAGAGATTAAGCCGGTCGCGACCCGACCCGAATATTCCGCGGAATGACGCGAATACGCGGAGAGGTGACGTATGAACCCGGAACAGATGCTCAGCGCATTCCTTACAACCGTTCGCGAACATCTTCAACTTCCCGGCGGTTACGAATGGGCGCCGACGGCGGCGATCGCCGCGGTCGGGGTCGCTGGGCTGCTGCTCATGATTCGCGGGGCGAAATGGGCCCCGGGCGTGGGCGCCCTGCTGTTTCTATTCGTCGGCGCGTTCGTGGGCCGCGGGCTGTGCGGTTGGCTCGGCACGCCGGAGTGGCCATCCGTGGGCATCACCGCCGTCGCATCCTGCTCTTTGGCGATCGCGCTCTTTCGAATCTGGCAAGCCGTGCTGCTTTCGGTCTGCTGCATCGTCGCTTCGCTCGGCGCCTACTACGTTCACGATTTGACCGGACCGGTCAGCGCCTGGGTCAATGGCGACGGAACCGCCGCGATTACGCTCCCTGCCGCCGATGCGGCGGAGCTGACGGCGTGGGCCAAGGCCAAGTCGCTGTTTGACTACTTGGCCGCAGGCAACGTGCCGAATTTTGAATTCAACTTCTGGGCTCTCGTGTGCGGCGCCGGCGTGGCGGGCCTGGTTTTCGGGCTCGTGTTGCCGCGGGCCTCGCGCTCGATCTGGGCGGCAACGATCGGTACGGCCCTGCTCGGCGTCGGAACGACGGGCATGCTGGACAAGTTCGCGCCGCAGGCCCTCGCCTGGCTGCTGGCGGACGCCCCGCGTGCATGGGGCATCGTCGGCGGCGTGTGGACGATATCGCTGATTTGGAATCTGGTCTCGAGCGGCCCGCGCCGGGCGCGAGAGCCCGAAGCCGCGGTGCCCGCGAAGGCTGCGGTGGCCTGAACACGCCCGCCGTCTTCGTAGCGTCGGGCCTCCGAGTCCGACGACCGTTCACGTTGTTCGTAGCGTCGGACCTCCGAGTCCGACGGTGAATTCATCGTCGGACTCGGAGGTCCGACGCTACGATTAATCAGAACCGCCTTCGCCGCTACGCGCTACTTCAGCAGGCGCTGCTCGACGTCGCGCGCGGCGGCTTCGAATTGTTCGCGCGTCGCCGCAAAGTCGATCTTCATCCGCCGAATTCCGTCGACCGCGCCGAGCCGGGAGTGCTTCGTCGCCTTGCTGTTCAGCGGCATTTGGGCCGATGGCCCTTCGGCCAGGCGTTCTTCCACCTCCGCCGAAAGCAGGAAGTCAATCAGTTGCTTGCCGGCGTCGGGGTGCGGTGCGCCTCGGATCAGCGCCAGCGTGTTCGGCAACACGAGCGTGCCCATCCCTCCCTCGCCCGCGTCCGGCCAGACGATCCGCACCGGCCGCTTCGCGTCCACCTCAGCGATCGCGTCGTCGGTATCCGTGAGTGCGGCGAGCAATCGCCCCGCGCCGACGGCTTCCGCGGCCCCCTTGTTGCCGCTCATGATCTGCACGTCGCAACGCTTGAGCCCGTCGAGCCATTCTTCGAACGGATGCACTCCCAGCGTTTGCCGCAGACACGCGACGTGAGACGCCGTCGTGCCGAAGAGCGGCTTGGCGATGCCGAGTTTGCCCCGCCAGCGTTCGTCAGCAAAGTCCATTACACACTGCGGCGCCGGTCCGTCCTTCGCAAGGTCGGTGTTAACCAGAATGATTCGACCTCGCGCGGCCAAACCGTACCAATAGCCTTCCGGATCGCGGAATTCGGCCGGGTAATCCGCTGCATTGGCCGGCGTGCAGGGTTGGAGCAGCCCTTCGGCCTTGAGCCGTAGCGTATTGACGATCTCGTTGTTCCAGAACACGTCGCATCGCGGCCGCGCGGCTTCCTCGCGAATCCGATTGGTCAGCCCGACGGTCTTTGTCGATTCGACGTCGTAGACGCACTCGACGGCGACGCCGGTGCGGCGCGTGAATTCGTTCAGGATGGGTTCGGAGAATTCTCCGTCGAGCGCAACGTAGGCGACGACTGCGGCCGTGGATTGCGGGACGTTGCTTCCCGCGCGCTCACATCCGCAGCATGCCAGCGCCGCGAGGAGCCCTAGTGCCATTCGGGTGATCATGGGCGCGAGCGTCACGCGCGGCGGCGTTGTTGTCAATCGCCGGTTTCGAGGTCGGCGAGTCGAACACGATGCCGATCTTCCGCGTCAGGCCGGGTGAATCGTCGATCCGCGTGACGCGGGCGGACGACGGAAACGCGCCGTTGAGAATCGGAACGCCCGAAGTGCGACCGAGCACGATGCGCTCGCCGAGTTCCGGTGCGTTCTCGTCCATCGTCAGAAACGCGGCCCCGGCGCCCGAGCAATCGACCACCCACGCCGGCGTCCAACTGTGCGTGCCGCTGCGCTGAAAGTCGAGCGTGAAGCCCGCGACGTTTCGCCGTTCCCGCCGTCGCTCCGCAAGTCGATTCATGGCTTGCTCCTCTGTCGCCGCTCCCAATACAGTCTCAAGCTGTGGATCGCCGTCCCTATGGATGGTATCCAGCTTGTTAATCGGTCAAAAATGCGTTGATGATTGAGCGCCGCCGGGAGCGTTTTCGGTGGTCGACGCCGGCTGAAGCGAGTTCAATGGCGGAAACGCAACCTAAGTCCCGCCCGCAAATCGCAGTAGCGCCATCGGAACTGGAGGCGTTGCGCTGGGACGCGCTTTTCGGGAACGATCACGACGTGGAATTAGAAATCGGCTGCGGAAAAGCCGGATTCTTGTTGCGACGCGCTCAGGCGCATCCGGAATTGAACTTTCTGGGAATCGAGTGGGCCAACGAGTTCTACCGGTTTGCGGTGGACCGATTCGAGCGCTGGGGCGTTCCAAACGGCCGCATCGTGCGGACGGACGCATCGCAGTTCATTCGTTCGCAATGCCCCCGCGAATCGCTCTCCGCCCTGCACGTCTATCACCCCGACCCGTGGCCGAAAACGCGGCATCACAAGCGGCGGCTTTTCCAGCCGGCGTTCGTGGAAGCGGCGGTCGCGTGCCTGAAACCCGGCGCTCGCTGGGCGGTGCAATCGGACCACGCGGAGTACTTCGAGATCATCGCCTGCCTGCTGCGCGCGCATCCGCAACTCGAAGAAATCCCTTTCGCCGATCCGGATTTCGGCGTGGAAGCGGACGAGTCGCTGCGCACGAATTTTGAGATCAAGTACGTTCGCGAAGGACGATCGATCCACCGGATCGCCATGCGGCGGCGCCTGACGGCGACGTAGCTGTTCCGCACCGGTCCGCACGCCGCAGCGATGCCCCCAACCCGCGTCGCACCGGCGGTAGCACCGAAGGGTAGCACCGGCTTCCAGCCGGTTATTACGGCGGCGTGTCGCGCCAATCCGGGGTAGCACCGGCTTCCAGCCGGTTACTGCAATGTGGCGTCGGCGTCCCTGCCGGCGTTCACGGCAAGGTTTCGCGCAATTGGGTAGCACCGGCTTCCAGCCGGTTACTGTTGGGTGGCGCGGGCGTCACTGCCGGCGTTCACGGCAAGGTTTCGCG
>JACRLV010000070.1 GCA_016235145.1 Planctomycetota bacterium | reverse complement strand
CGATGAAACACCGGCGCGAACAGGACCGCCGCCACGGTCAGGAACACGATCCCGGCGAACATCGCGTAGAACGAAGCGAACAGCTTTCCCGCAGCGGTCGTCGGACGGTCGAGCGGGCCCATACCCGACAGCAGCATGGCCGAATTGAGCAGCGAATCGGTCCAGCTCAGCTCCTCAATCCAATGGAACCCGAGAGTTCCCAGCATCCAGGACGGCACGACGACGATCATCGCGATGAGTCCGGTCCGGATCAGCCGCAGAAAGAACTGAAACCGCGGCAGGACCGGGCGTTCCCGGTGCTCAAACAGAAACCGCTTGTGCTGATGATGACGCTTGTGGTGCGACATGGGCCTGTTGCCTTCTGTGCGTGAGAAATGCACCCTCACCCCTGCCCTCTCCCGGAGTACCGGACGAGGGAGCCGCACGCTTCGCGCTCAGTACACGCGGTGTAGCTGTTTCTTCGCCGCCTCGACCGTATTTCGCAAGAGCATCGCCACGGTGAGCGGCCCGACGCCGCCCGGCACCGGCGTAATCGCTGAGGCGACCGCGCAAACCGCGTCGAAATCGACGTCTCCGACCGTGCGGCGCACTTCGTTTCCCGCGGCGTCGCGCTGCTTGACGGAGTTGATGCCGACGTCGATGACCACCGCGCCGGGCTTGACGTGATCGGCGCCGATCAACTTGGGCTTGCCGACCGCGACCACGAGAATGTCCGCGTCGCGCGTGTGCTGCTTCAGGTCGCGCGTGTGCACATTGCAGGTCGTGACGGTCGCCTCGTTCGTGGTCAGGAACATGCTGACCGGCCGCCCGACGATCCGGCTCTGGCCGACGACGACGGCATGGGCGCCGCGGATTTCCACGCCGCTGCGATGAATCATCTCGTTAACCGCCAGGGCCGTGCAGGGCGCGATCAGAGGCACGTCGTAGAACAGCAGCCCGATGTTCGCCGGGTTGACGCCTTCGACGTCCTTGTACGGGTCGATGCGATATTGGGCCGCCGCCGAGTCGATCCATGCCGGCAGCGGCAGGTGCAGCATGATGCCGGTCACGCCGGGGTCGGCGTTCAGCCGGTCGATCGTTTCGAGCAGGGCGGTCTGCCCGGCGTCTTCGGGAAGCTCCACCAATTCGTGCTGCACGCCCGCCTGAAGGCAACGCCGTTTCTGCGATTCCGCATAGAGCAGCGCCGCCGGATTCGCCCCCAGCAGGATCGAACTCAGCTTGATCGATCCGTGCTCGACGGCGTGCCGCGCAATCTGGGCGCTGACCTCGTTGCGGATTTCCGCGGCGATGGCGTTGCCGTCGAGAACGCGGGCTGGCATCGCGGACCTTTCGCCCGGCTCGGAAACACGGCCGGGTCGCGAGGATCATCGCAATCCGGCGGACGCGTGTAAAGCCGGGTGGTCCGGCGGCCGGCTTGCCCGCTCGCCGCGGCGCGCAGTAGAGTGCGGCGGCGTGCATTTCGCCGCTACACGCGCGGCACCTCGCCATGGAGACCGACCGATGATCGCCCCGATGCGTATTTGCCGCTGCTGGCCAGAACTTGCCGCCTGTGGAGCGTTGCTGCTGGCGATCGCCGCCTCAGCCGCCGCCCAAACCGTCACGACCGAATCGCTGCTGCACGAAATGACAAATTTGGCGGGATTGGCCGAGTTCCCCGATCCGCCGTTCGTGTGCAAGCAGTTCTCCAGCTACGACCGGGCCAGCAAGTCGTCCGAAGATCAGAAAACCTGGTTCGCCAACGGCGACGCCGGGCAGTTCATTCGCGGCGAGGACCACGGCGGACGGCGCGAGCACGTGATGGCGGACATGGATGGTCCTGGCGCGATCGTGCGAATCTGGTCGGCCAATCCGAAGGGGACCATCCGCATCTACCTGGACGACGCGGAGAAGGCGACGATCGAGTGCCCAATGACGGAGTGGCTCGGCGGCACGTACCCTGGAGTGCCCAAGCCGATCGCGGGCGAACGCAGCAAGGGTTGGAACAGCTACTTCCCGATTGCGTACGCGAAACATTGCAAGATCACGAGCGATGAGCCGGGGTTCTACTACCACGTGGACTATCGCGTGTACCCGCCGGGCACAGCGGTGGGCTCATTCGGTTCGGACGACGTCAGGAAACTCGCAAAGGCGATCGAACAGACGGCAGCCACGCTCTCCGCTCCGCCAACGCCGCCGACACTGGATCAGAAGAACGTCCTGACCTTGAAAGACCAAAGGACGAAGTATGAGGTTGAATATCCCGGTCCGGCGGCGATTACCGGCATCGCGCTGCGACTCGAAAATGACGAGCAGGGGCGTGCGCTGCGCGGGGCGGTGCTGGAAATCGACTTCGACGGCCGGCCGTGCGTTCGCGCGCCGATCGGCGACTTGTTTTCGTGCATCGGACGAACCGCGCCGCTCGCTACGCTCCCCCAAACCGTGACCGCAACGGGAGAGCTCTATTCGCGCTGGTTCATGCCGTTTGAAAAGGGCGCGAAACTGCGGATCGTGAATCACGCCGGAAAGCCGCTGAATTTCTCGATCCGGGTTGATCAGAGCGATTACACGTGGACCGAGCGCTCGCTTCACTTCCAAGCGAAATGGCGGTCCGACTGGCAGGTTCCGACGCGGCCGATGATCGATTGGAACTACCTGACCACGAGCGGGCAGGGCCAATTCGTCGGCGTGGCATTCAACATCGCGAACCCGGTCAAGCACTGGTGGGGCGAAGGCGACGAGAAGATTTACGTTGACGGCGAGACGTTTCCGAGCTGGTTCGGGACGGGCACTGAGGATTACTACGGCTACGCCTGGTGTTGGCCGGTCGTGTTCCAGCACGCGTACCACTCTCAGCCGCGCGTCGACGGGCCGGGGAACTACGGGATCACGTGCGTCAACCGCTACCACATCCTCGATCGGATTCCATTCAAGCATGATTTCCGCTTCGACATGGAGCTGTGGCATTGGCACGAGACCTGCAAAGTCGACATGGCGGCGACGGCATTCTGGTATGCGCGGCCGGGAAGCGTCGACCAGTTCCCACCCATCAAGCCGGAAGACCTGCGCGTGCCGGTCGTCCCGCCCTACGTTCCGCCGCGCGTCGCCGGCGCGATCGAAGGCGAATCGCTGAAAATCCTGGATCGCAAGGGGGCGCTGGAGCCGCAGTCGATTGACGGTTGCAGCAACGAGCAGCACCTGTGGTGGCATGGCGACCAGAAGCCCGGCGACCATATCACGCTGGCCCTGCCCGTCGAGAAAGCCGGCGCGTACCACGTCCGCATCCGCTGCCTGAAAGCGCGCGACTACGGCATCATCCAGCTCGGAATGAACGGCAAGAATCTCGGCGAGCCGATCGACTTCTATGGCGAAGGCATCAAGCTCACGGACGAGATTGATCTTGGCGTTTGCGAGCTGAATGCGGGAGAAAATCCGCTAACCGCGACTGTAGTCGGCGCGAACGAGAAGGCCGTGAAGGCCTACATGTTCGGGCTCGATTACGTGAAGCTCGACCCAGCCGCAAAGCCGTGAGGACGCGCGCCGGGCGCGACCGGCCCGTGGTGCGAAGGGTGCGGGCCACGACTCCCTCGCCCGGTACTCCGGGAGAGGGCTGGGGTGAGGGCTGGGTGAGGGCCGCCGCGCGGTGCGCGGCCCCCTACTTTTTCAGGATCTCCGGCAACCGGCCGTGCGCCTCGGCCAGAAGTCGCTCGGCGTCCTCGACGCCGCGCCCGTGCATCACAAGCGCCGTCTTCACGTGTCCGCCGGAATCCGCCAGCAACTTGCCCGCGGCGGCGCGGTCGAGTCCGACGGCCGCCATGATCATGCGCGTTCCGCGGTCCACGAGCTTGCGATTGGCGCGCGTGTTCACGTCCACCATCAGATTCTGGTAGACCTTGCCGAGCCGCACCATGCTGATGGTGGTGATCATGTTGAGGACCATCTTGGTGGCTGTCCCGGCCTTGAGCCGCGTACTGCCGGTGATGACCTCCGGGCCGACGAGCACCCGGATCGAAACGTCCGCCTCGTCGGTGACGTGATCGCGCGCCACACAGGCGAAAAATACCGTCTTCGCGCCGCGCCGACGGGCGCAGGCGATCGCGCCATGCACAAACGGCGTCGTGCCGCCCGTCGCGATGCCGAAAACAACGTCCTTCGCATCGACCTGCATTTCATCGATTGCCGCCGCGCCGCCCTCGGGATGGTCCTCCGCGCCCTCGATCGATCGCCGCAGCGCGTCCCAGCCGCCGGCGATGACGCCCTGCACCATGCGCGGATCGGAAAGAAACGTCGGCGGACACTCGGAAGCGTCGAGCACGCCCAGCCGGCCGCTGGTGCCTGCCCCGACATAGATCAGCCGCCCGCCGCTTTCGAACGCGCGCTCCACGAGTTCGATCGCCCGCACGATTTCGAGCCTGGCCGCGGCCACTGCCGCCGCGACGGCTGCGTCCTCGGCGTTCATGATGTCGAACGCCTCGGCGACGGACGCGCGGTCGATGTTCATGGAGCGCGGGTTGCGCAGTTCGGTCATCAGATGGCCGCGGTCTTGCATGATTGTCTCCGCCGTTCGGGCTGCGATGAAACAAATATCCGCCGAATTAAAGCGACCGACCTCTGAGCCCGACGGTTCTCCCCGTCTGGTTCAGAGGTCTGACGCCACAGAGAATTTGAAGCCGTACTAACCGAGCGCCGCCGCAACCACGTGGAATCGCTGCGTCCGCCGAGCGCCGTCGCCTGCACCGTCGATCATCGACTGGAAGCGTTCGTACAATTCGGGTTCCCGCCGCTTGAAGTCCTCGCGGTTCTTGAAGTCGAACACGCGCTTGTTCCCGTCCTCCGATATCTCCAGGTGGACGGCGCCGCTGTCCGTGACGGTGATCGAGACGGACTCGGCGTGGCTTTCCGCACCGTCCTTGGCCGGCGACTGCTGGATCCGCTTCTCGACCCGCGTTTGGATCTTCTGCTGCATCTTCTCGAGGTCTTCCATCGCTTTGCGGGTGCTCTCGTTCGCCTTTTCCAGCGCCGCCTCGAGCTTCTGCTGGTAGTCCTTCTGCAAACCGGACAGATCCTTCATCTGCGGCGGAACGGTGATTGTCGGCCGGGCTCGATAGCCGGAGAATCGCCGGTAGGTCTTGTAGGCGTTCGGGGCCTGCTCGCGGAAAGCATCCATGTCGTCATAAGTCGATTCGGTCGCCTTGCCCGCCTTGTCCGTCTGTTTGACGTGCACCTTGCCGTCCGCGTCGCGCTGAATCGACAGTTGCGCGCCGTCGTCGTTCACGTTGATCTGAATCTGGACATTCGCGGAGCGATTATCGTCGTCATCCGAGAAGAAGAACATCGAGCCGTCGGGATCGCTCGGATCGATCTGAATCCGCATGCTGAACGGATTCGACTGGAGGTTCTTCAACAATCCCTGGTGGCCGTGCCACGAGGGGCCCCCGATACCCGACAGGCTGTCGCGCACGTCGTCCGGCAGATCCTTGATGCGGCCAAGCGGCTGAAGCATCCAATTTCCGAACGGATCGCGCTGCATGCGGTGGCCGAAGTACTGCACATCCGGGCTCGCGTCCTCCTGCTCGGGCTCTTCGAACTTGAATTCCATCTTGCCGTCGCTCGGACGGTCCACCGGCGTGATTTCGAGAGTCTTCTCGTGGCCGCCCCGTATGACTGCCAGCGTCGCCGCCTTTCCGGTGCCGACCTCGCCCACGGCGTCGATGAGCTCTTCCATTGAGTTGATCTTGGCGTCGCCGAGCGAGACGACCACGTCGTAGCGCTCGATCCCTGCTTTGTCCGCCGGGCTGTCCTTCATGACGTTCGCGATCATTACGCCTTCCCGGCCGATGTGCGCGGCGAGAGCCTCGGGCACGGGCGCGCAACGCACGCCGATCCAGGTCTTCGGCATCTGCTGATCCTGGGCCGCATCCACACGGACGTCGGCGGGCGCGACGATCACAGTGGGCGTCCGTGGCGCAACCGCCTTCTGCGGCCGCGGTTTGTCCGCATCCGATCCGAAGAGCGTCGTCGAGAGCAACATACCGGCCGCACCCACGACGGCCCCAAGCGACTTCACAAGCATGGCTTACACCCCAGTCTAAAAATCCCCCTGCACAGGAATCGTGCGGGTCTTCACGCGCTTCACTTCAACCACCAGGAATTCGCCCGGCCGCTCGCCCGGCACGACGATCCAACGACTTTCTGTATTGTCCAAGCGCACCTGCGGCCGGTCGTAGCCGCGCGTGTCGCTCATTGTGTCGGCCGGCGCCGGCGGCGGAGCGAACCAGGATGCACGCATCGGCCGCCCCTGTTCCGGCCGCTGCGACGTCGCCGAGCCGCCAGGATTCAGAAAAACCCACGCCAGGCAAGCCGCCGCCCCCAACGCGATCGCGCGGCCGATTTGTATCCATCGCGGCGACTGACGGCGCAGCACCACGGGCCGCCCCAGTGCGTGCCGCATCGCGCGGCCGATCTCGCGATCGAGTGCGGCGGTTTCTTCGAAAAACGCCTCCGCTTCCGCGTCCTTCCGCAGAAGCTGCCGCAACTGGCGGCGCTCTTCCACGGAACACTCGTCGTCGAGATAGCGGCTGACGAGCCGTTCCAGGTTGTTGGTGGGTTCATTCATACGTCCACCTTGCCCTTCAGCATCTCCTTGAGCAGCCGGCGAGCCCGAACCAGGCGGGTCTCCACCGTTTCCAGCGGAAGCCCCAGAATCTCGCCGATTTCCTGGTACGACCAATCCTCCAGGTGCCGCATCACAAACGGCTCGCGATACAGCGCCGGCAACGCTTCCACCGCTCGCAGCAGAATCGTCTTCAACTCAGCTCCGGCGGTGCTGCCGACCGGATCGAGCGATCGCTGGTCGTCGGACGCTTCGGGCACGTCGTCCAGTGCGACGCTCGCACGCCGCTTGTACGCCTGGCCCCAGTCGATCGCCGCGTTCCGCGCAATTGCGTACAGCCACGATCGCACGCGTTCCGGCTCTTTCAGCGACGGCAGCCGTTCCCAGACTTGCCCGCAGTGCGTCGACTTCCAACGCCGCGGTCGTCATCTCGTTTGAACTAGACGGCGGTTCGGGGTGGGACATTTCAAAATCGCCTGTAATTCTGATAACTGCTGCGCGGGTTTGCCGCCCGCGCCGGTACTTCCTAGTATCTGCGGCTCGGTCGCCCGGCGAAAGTGGATTCGCCCGACCGCCAGCTGGATTTCACGCGACAGCCTGCGGCGGTGCTTTTTCCCGCCCAAATAGAGGAACGCATCCCAATGGCGATCCCACGCATTCTACGCGAGTTGCTAACCGTCCCGACCGCGCCATTCGCCGAAAACGCCGTTCTCGAATTCGTGCGAAACACCTGCGCGGGTTTCGCCCATGTCAAACTCGCCGCAGATCGCTACGGCAACCTGCTCGCACACTATCGCCACAAGCCGCCGCGGCGGACGCCGCTCGTGTTCACCGCACACACCGACCATCCGGGATTCGTGGCGCTGAAGATGCTCGGGCCGAAGATGTTGCGGGCGTCGTTTCGCGGCTGGGTCGAGCCGGAGTACTTCATCGGCACGCGCGTGCGGTTCTGGAATGACGAGAAGTGGATCGGCGGCCGTATTCGCAAGATCCTGAAGACCGCGAAGATCTATCGCATGATCGGCCGCTCGGCGCGTCCCGAAGAAGTGGCGGTCGAGGTCGCGAGCGAAGTCGCCGCCGGCGCGCCGGGAATGTGGGATCTGCCCGATCCGTACGAGAAAGCCGGCTGCGTCCATGCCCGCGGCTGCGACGACATCGCGGGATGTGCGACGATGCTGGCGCTGCTCCAGCGTCTGAGCCGCCGAAAGGCCGCGGCGGAGGTGTATTGCCTATTCACGCGGGCCGAAGAGGTCGGATTTGTCGGCGCGATCGGGGCGGCGAAGGCGGGGACGATCCCGCGAAAGCTGCCGATCGTCGCGATCGAGACCAGCAAGGCGCTGCCAAGCGCTCGGATCGGCGACGGACCGATCCTGCGCGTCGGCGACAAGTCGAGCGTCTTTACGCCGGACGTGACCGCGTTCTGCTACCGCGTGGCGCAGGACGTCGCGGCGAAGCGCAAGTCGTTCAAGTATCAGCGAAAGCTGATGGACGGCGGCACGTGCGAATCGACGGCGTATTGCGCCTACGGCTACGCCGCGACGGGCATGTGCGTGGCGCTGGGCAACTACCACAACATGAACATGGAGCGCAAGAAGATCGAGAGCGAGTACATCAGCCTCGACGATTGGAAGGGAATGGTGGACTGGTTCGAAGCGCTGGTGCTGGCCGAGCCGGGTTATGGCGCGGAAGATCGCTCGATGCGCAAGGGTCTCGACAAGCGTTTTGCTCAATGGCGCGGGTTCCTGTGAGACCTCTGCCTTGTCCGCGCATTTCGACTACCGGGAACATCCGGCACTCGACAGGTCCGAACGTCAGGCTGACCGCTGACCGGCCTCATCGTAGAGAACGAGCCACATGTTGCTGGAGACAGGCCGGGGGCCTGTCCGGCAAGGTCCAAGGCTCTCCAATTCCACATTCACGGATCAAACCGTCTCGTCGGATGGACAGTTGGCGTCCTTCTAGCATGCAGTAGCGTATTCGCGAGATCTCTGGTTCCCTCACATGCTCGTTCACACACGAGGAGGTTTTCCATGCGCCAACTGACAAACGCGTTGGGCCGATTGGGTGTGATCGTTCTGGCCGCGTGTGCCGGCCCGCTCGCGCTGGTCGGGTGCCAGCCGCTCGCGCTGGTCGACACTGGCACGATCGGCGTAACTTCCGGCGGCCCGGAGGACATCGCCCGGGCCCGCGCGGCGATCGATTCCGGCTGGCTGCCGGATCCTGATTCGATCACCGTCGAAGGATTCCTGTCGGAACACGACATCCCGATCACGCCGCCCGCGAATCCGCCCGAGATTTACGGCTCGATCGCGACGACCTGGCGAAAACCCTACGGCGCCGCCACGCCGTATGTGGACGTGTTCGTGTCGCTCGGCACCACGATCGACGTCGCGAGCTTCAAGCGTCGCCCGCAGAATCTGTGCGTCGTCGTCGATCGCAGCGGTTCGATGAAGGACATGGCGTGGTCGCAGGACTACCGCAGCAAACTCGAAGCCGCCCAGGAGGCGGTCTACGCCCTGATCGACCAGCTCAACGCCGACGACCGGCTCGCGATCGAATCCTTCAATCAAGACGTCACGCTCGAGATCGGCGCCACGTCCGGCGACAAGAAGGAAAAACTCGCCGCTCCGGTCGGCGGGCTCAAGGCGCGCGGCAACACCGATCTCTTCGCGGCCATGCAGTTCGGATTCGAGACCGTCGCCGGCAGCGCTGATTCCGATCACGACAGCCGCGTGATCGTGCTGACCGACGCGCTGCCGACCGAGGGGCCGTCCGCCGGCGGCGAATTCACCGCCATGCAGCGCGTCTACGCCGATCAGGGCATCGGCTTCACGCTGATGGGAATCGGGTATTACTACGGCGAGGAGCTGGCGAGCGAGATCTCGCGCGTCCGCAACGGAAACTCGTTCTTCCTGAGCAACGCCGAACGCGTCAGGCAGATTTTCGAGGAGGAGTTCGACTATTTCGTCACGCCCGCGACGTACGACCTGAAGCTCCAGCTAAGCGTCGCGCCCGGTTTGGGTATCCGCGAGGTCTACGGCGTCGCGGACTACACGCCGGGGCAGTTCGGCGCCATTATCGACGTGCCGACGCTGTTCTTCAGCCCGCGCGAGGGCGGCGGCGCGATTATCGTCCGGCTGACATTCGGCAACCCGCCGACGTTCGAACAGCCGGTCTCGATCGCGACAGCGGCGATGCAATACAAGCTGCGCGACGGCACACAGCGGCAACTCAGCCAGGAAATCACCCTGCCGGCTGGGCTTTCGCAAACCGGAGAACCCGCCTGGTACAGCGAACCGACGGCGCAGCGAGCGGCGGTGCGGCGGCTGCTGGAAAGGCTGCTCGGAGCGCTGGAGTAGCGGCGATTCGGCGTGCGAGCTTGTGAGATCTTTGTGGCACAGGCGTCTCGTCCGTGGCTTAGGAGGACTGGAAAGCGCGTTTCCGCTGTGTTCCCGCAACGCCTGCCGCGGAGGTCGGGTGGATTCGGGCCGCCACAAGAGTGCCTTGGAATTCGAAATCAACTGCCGCGGCCCGAACGCACCATACTTCTGCTTCAAAAAACTGGCAAAAGTCGAGTTCAGTCCTTGTACAAACCCTCAAGCCCGACGGTCGTGCACTCTTTGCCGTCGTACACCGCCATCTTCGTCTCGCCGCGCATCGCCGCGCCGCCGAACTGGCCGTCTTTTCGCAGCGCGTAGAACGTCAGCCCGTAGTCCGGCTCGCCCTTCTTGTTTCGCAGCCGCTTTTCGGTGTGTTTGGCGACGCGTTTGAGCACCTCCAAGCACGCCTCTTTCGGGCTCATTCCGCGGCTCATCAGCTCGACAACCAGGAACGACGAACAATTCTGGATATTGGCTTCGCCGCGGCCGGTCGAGCCGCACGCGCCGAACTCGTTGTCCACGTACAGCCCCGCCCCGATGATCGGCGAATCGCCGACGCGGCCGGACAGCTTGTACGAAAGCCCGGACGTCGAGGTGCAGCCCGCCATGTGCCCGCCCTCGGTCAGAGCCATGCACGTGATCGTGCCGGTCGTCCAGTTTTTGCCCTCCTCGCGCCGCCAGCGGCTGGATTCCTTGTCGGCTTCGGGGTGCAGCCAGTCATCCTTGTCGGAGTGCGTCTCTTTCCAGTCGAGCCAGATCTTGCGGGCTTCGTCGGTCAGCAGCTCCTGCTCTTGAAAGCCGTGCGCCCGGGCGAATCGCAGGGCGCCTTCGCCGACCAGCAGCGCATGGTCCGTCCGCCGTGCGACCAGCAGCGCCACGCTCGACGGATTCTTCACCCGCTCCAGCGCGGCGACCGCGCCGGCCCGGTGCGTCGGGCCGTCCATGACGCACGAATCGAGTTGCACCACGCCGTCCTCGTTCGGCAGGCCGCCATAGCCGACGGAGTGGTCCGACGGATCGTCCTCGACGATGTTGATGCCCGTGACGACGGCGTCGAGCGGATGCGAACCGGCCGCAATCAACTCCGCGGCTTTTGTGCAGGTTCGCACGGCGTTGGCGCTGCCGATCAGGATCGGACCTCCGGCTAACCGGACCGGTTCGGCTTCGAGCGGCATGGCCGCGACTCCTTCTCCCAGTCCGGCTGCGGCGAGAACTGCGGATGAACGCACGAAATCACGACGGGTAAGCGGCACGTGTTTCTCCTCGGGCGGACTTGCGGGCATGATACCGTGCCCCGTCGCGACTTCGACAGTACAATCCCGCGTTTCCGGCCAAGCTGCCCGTGCCGGATCGGATGGTGAACCATGGCGGACGAACAGCAACTGATCGCTCAGGCGCGCGCGCTGGGACAGGCCATCGCCGCCCAGCCCGGTGTCAAGGCATACTTGGCGGCCCGCGACGCCGTGATGAAGGACGGCGACGCGCAGCGGCTCATGAAGGACTACCAGGCACACGTCGACCGGCTGGCTCAACTTGAGGCGGAGCGGAAGCCGATCGAGGTCACCGACAAGCACAAGCTGGGTGAGCTGGAATCCGGGATGGCCAGCAACGAGGCGCTGAAGGCCCTGATGCGGGCCCAGGCGGACTACACCTACCTGATGACGCAAATCAACCAGGCGCTGGAGGAGCCGCTCCTGCCGCCGTCCGCGAAATAGCCACGGAGGCCCGAGTTGTCCGACGCACCGATTCCGCTTGCACCGAGCAATCCGCAAGAAGCCCCGGCCGCCCTGCCGCGCGAGAAACTCTCGCCGCAGACGTGGGCCTGGTTGGCGGCGCTGCTCGGCTGGACGGTAGTCCTGTCCTTTTTTCACCTCAAAGGCGGGGCCGATTTTGAGCCGACCGAAGCCTGGGTCGCGCAGACCGCCCGCGAGATGAGCGAAAGCACGGACTGGACCGGCTACATCATCCCGCACTTCAGCGGCGAAGTCCGGATGCAGAAATCGCCCGGACCCTACTGGGCCGTGGTGGTTGCGGCGTGGCTGCGGGGCACGGCGGTCGACATACCCGCCGCGAGAATCCCCAGCGGCATTTCCAACGTCCTGCTCGTCCTGACGATTTTCTGGCTGGCGCTGCGCATCGCTGGGCAGCGGGCGGCGGTTTTTGCCGGGTTTGCGGCGGCTTCGTCGGCGGGTCTGTTGTACTGGTCGCACCGCGGCGCGAGCGACCTGGGCGTGACGATGTTGGGCGTGACGATGTTCATGACCGTTGCGCTGGCGAGCTTCTCGATCGCCTGCGAACAGGCGCGGCCGGGGCGCGAGCGAACGCTGTACTGGATGCTCGCGTACTTCGCCGCCGGTCTGGCGATGCTCTACAAGATGCCGATGCCGTTGGTTTGCGTGGGATTGCCCGCGGCGCTGCACGTGCTGATCTTCCGGCGATGGGATGTGCTTCGCAGTGTGTGGCACCTGGTCGGGGCGGTGCTGTTCCTGCTGCCGTGGCTGCCTTGGGTGATCGCACTCGCCGTGCTTCAGGGCGCGTCGCCGGGCGGGGAAGACGCGGGCTTTCTGACGACGCTCAACAAATGGCGGGTCGAATTCCTCGACCGCTTCACAGGCGACCTGCCCAACATTAGGGGCCAGCGGACCAACCTGCTGCTCTACGGGCTCTACATCGGCGTGGCGTTCGCGTTCACCCTGCCGTATTGCCTCTCGATTCCCGGCGCGATCGTTCGCGCATGCCGATCGCAGCCCGGCGTGCATTCGCGCGGCCGGTGGTTTCTGCTGATCTGGTTGCTCTCGCTGTTCGCGTTTTTCACGTACAACCCCGGCAAGGAGACGCGCTACTTCCTGCCCATGCTTCCGCCGATGCTGATGCTTCTGGGAATCGAACTCGCGGCGTTTTTCGACCCGCAGGCGCAGCGATCGCCGATGTTCGTCCGGCTGGGCCTGACCGCGGTCGGGATTCTAACGCCGGCGGGGTGGATCGTCGGCGGCTATTTCGTGCATCGTTTGACGCGGCTGTCGGGAGATTTCGCGGAGTTTCCGTGGAGCAGCATCTGGCCGCCCTATGCGGTCGCGGCCGCGATCTTCTGTGCCGGCGTGCTGGCCGCGGCGTGGCTGTTCGGCAGGCAGCGCCACAACGGGGCATTCGCGGCGCTTGTCGCGACGATGTTCGCGACCTGGCTGTGGGTCTGGCCGAACCTGACGCCGATATTCTCCAGCGAGCGGACCTACATTGATTTCGCCAATCAACTGCGCGACAAACTGACTCCCCAACAGCAGGCCTGCCTGTTTCAGGTCGCGCAGCAGGATTCGCGCGTGGTCTGGTACAGCAACGTGCGTTTCCCGCGCATCATCGACCAGCTCAAGCTGCTCAAAATGCAGGACGGCCGCCGCTCCGTCGAAACGGAGGAGCGGCTCGTCGCCCTCGAAATGATCAACAAGCTCAAGAGCCCCGAACTGGCCCTGTTCGTGATCGAGCCGGAGCTGTACATCCGCTTTCACTCGCAGGAGGCCATCGATCGCATGCGCGCGGAGGGCGTGGTCCGCCCGCGAACCTGGATCTGGCTGACCGGACGCGTGGGCCGTCCGGATCATCGCTACATCCTCTTCGGCAACCAGCCGCCGCCCTGGCCCGAGCCGAAGCTGGCTTTGCCGGAGAAGTTTCTGAACTTGATCGTGTCCCAAACGCCGTCCGCGGCCGGCGGCCCCGCGTCGCGCCAAGCTTCGGAAACGCGCGAATGACGCCGCCGCGCCCATCGGCGTGGCAGCGGTGGCGCGCGGCGTGGCAGGCCGCGCCCGACGCCGCGACGGCCGTCGGCCAATTCGCGCTCTACGCGGCGGTGCGGCTGTGGGTTCTGGTCATCAGTGGTTTCCCGATCGAGATGAACCTCG
This sequence comes from Planctomycetota bacterium, assembly GCA_016235145.1. GTDB lineage: Bacteria > Planctomycetota > Phycisphaerae > UBA1845 > Fen-1342 > JACRLV01. The sequence goes on along the minus strand of JACRLV010000070.1, from coordinate 25,438 downwards.
CCACGGCCCGGCTTTTCGGCCGTATCTGGTGGGCCCTGACGTGGATTCCGGAAGAGCGGCTGCCCGGCTTCCTTCGATTCCTGGCGCGGCAGCGTGATCGCGATCGCGCCATGGCCAATCTCCGTCCGGCGCTCGGCGCGACGCACAGCGAGGAGCAGCTTCAGCGCATCGCGCGCGACTGCCTGGCGCATTTCGCGCAGCTTTATCTGGTCGAGGCCGCACTCACGCCGCGGCTGGTCAACAGCTACTCCTGGCCGCGCTACGTCGAAATCACGGAGATCGCGCCCGCCCTGCGTGTGCTACTGCTCGGCGACGGCGCCATCATGATCACGCCGCATTTCGGCAACTTCGAGCTATTGGGATTTACGCTGGCGCAGCTCGGGCTGCCGCTCACGGCGGTGATGCGACCGCTGGACAACCCGCTGCTCACGGATTTCATCGAGTCGTCGCGCACGGCCAGCGGCCTGCGGCTGATTCACAAGAAAGGCGCGACGGACGAGGCTCCGCAGCTTCTCGCCGAGGGCGGCACGCTCTGCTTCATTGCCGACCAGGACGCCGGCCGCAAAGGCGTCTTTTCCATGTTCTTCAATCGCAAGGCGTCGTGGTACAAATCGATCGGCCTGCTCGCGATGAGCACCCGCAAGCCGATCATCATCGGCCAGATGGTGCGCGTGCGCAGCGCGTTTCGCTATCGGCTCGAAGTCGAGCGGATCATCCACCCGCACGAATGGGATCAGCAGCCGCAGCCGCTCCAATGGATCACGGATACCTACGCGGCGATGATGGAGGCGGCGATCCGCCGGCATCCGGACCAATATCTCTGGCCGCATCGCCGCTGGAAGACGAGGCCGAAGCAGGAGCTGGCGGCGGCGCAGGCGTGAGCACAAACACCGTCGTCGCGGGAGGCATCGAGAAGCGTTTCACGACGCGCACGCCGGGCGGATTCGGCTGGCAGAGCGTCCCGAATCGCGGCAACCGCCATTTCGCAACGTAGTAGTCGCCCTGTTCCGCGAAGATCTCATCGTACCAGAGGATGTACTCGATTCCGCGGTCGGCGCATTCCGCCCGTATCTCGTCCCACGTTTCGCCGCGCAGGTCTTCAAACGCCGGGAAACGCGGCCTGTCGTCGCCGCTGTAAAGCGACAGGAGGCCTCCAACACCGCTCAAAACCTGGGCATCCGCGGGCAGCTCGTCGCGGACCCAGCTCGCCGCAGCGACGAGCCCGTTGTCCGGCTGATACGCGCCCAACAGCGGACGAACGGTGCGAAGGTCAGCCAGCGCGACGGCTCCCGCGGTCGTTGCGGCAGCCGCGACGGCGATCAGGCTTCGCCATGTCCGGCCGCGCATCGACGTCGTCGCCAGCACGCTGATTGCGGCGGTAACGGTCGTCGCCGCACACCAGCGCACAATTTCACCGCCGTCCAGCTCGCTCCAGGCGGTGCGTAGCACACCGAGTTCTCCTTTCAATCCAACCAGCCCGCACCCCATGGCGATCGCCAGGACCAGCGCCTGCGAGACGGGTTGGAATTTGCATACAGCAGCCGCAACGGCAGCCGCGCCAACCGCGCTCAGCGGCCACAACGCCACCGCCGGTATTAGCAAGAACCGCTCAAACCGGAACGGGAAGATCGCGTGTACGGCGAGATACCCGAGCAGGCCGATCAGCGCCGCGATCATCGTTGGATCGCGTCGCCGCAGACCGACGATCAACGATCCCCCAAGTATCAGGACGAACGCCGCCCGCAGTATCTCTGTCACCCGAAACGGCGCGGCGGACATCCATGTGGGAGTCTGAATTGCGTCATAGCCGCTCGCCACGCCGAGCGCGGCGCGAACGGTCCATTTCCAGTCGAACCGCAGGCGGTCCTCGGCGGCATGCTCTGCCATCTGCGCCAGGTAATGGTCGCGCGCGCGATCCTGCCAGGTCCAGGCCGACAGCCCCAGCCACAGCGCCAATGGGACGCAGGCCAAACAGAATCGTGCCGCCACGCGGCGGAGCGGCGATCCGCAGAGCCACTCCGCGCAGGCGACCGCCGCCAGAAGTCCGGCGGCGTCGTACCGCGTCATCGACGCAAGCATGGCGGCGAAATATGCGAGCTTGAAACGCCGCCTCTGCACGGCCGCAAGCGACGCCAGGGTGAGTGCGACCAGCATTGGTTCGACGAGCGTGTGGGCCGCGGCCAGCCAGGCCTGCGGCAGCAGGAGCGCTCCCAGAGCCGCGATCGGCGCCCAGCCGCGCGACCAGCGCCGCGCCAGCACGTACACAAGCACCACGCAAAGCGGCGTCCAGAGAAAGGCGATCAGGGCAGCGGCGGCGTATTGATCCGCCGGCAGCCGCCGGACGCCCGCCATGTCGCAGAAGCGCCCGCCGATCGCGACCACCAGCGGATAGACCGGCGCGCGTTTCATGGTGGGCGGGAGGTGTCCGGCGAGCAGCGCCCGGCCGCTTTCGCGAAATTCGAAGAAATCCGCGTGCGGGCGCACGAAGTGTGCGAAGAGCGTCCAGCCGATCACGAGCGAAGCCGCGGCCAGCAGGGCGACGGCGATCGAATCGCGCGTCCGCCAGGAGGCGGCCGCGTCGGATTGCGGCGTCTTGCTTGCACTGACGATTGACATGGTCTGCGCCCGAGTTCGAGTTCGAGGTCGGGATTGTGCGCCGGCAATAATACACCGGCGGCAAAAAACACCGGGGCGCGCCGCCGGGATTCAGCCCGACCGCGCGCCCCGGATTTTCGCAAGTTCAGCGACCGTTTATGCGTAGCGTCGACGCATCAGCAGCAATGCAAGCGGGGTCAGGGCGAGCGGCGCCAAGCCGGCCCCGCAAGTGGGGAACAGCGGGGTCCCCAGTCCGCTGGCGTCCGTCTGATCGACCGCCGGATCCTCGGAACTGGTGGTGGCCAGCTCTGTCCGGCCGCTGGTCTGGTTGTTGGCGACGCGGACGGTGAACGTGGTGTTGACCAGAAATTCGCCGTCGTCGACCAGCAGACGGAAGTAAAACGTGCCTTCGGTGACAGCCTGCCAGGTCGACTTATTTCCGTCGACGCCGCTGAGCGCCTGGAACGCTTTCAGCAGGTCGGCTCCAAGCAGCGGCTCGCCGATTTCGTTCGTCTGCCGCCAGCGATATGTCAATGGATCGCCGTCGGGGTCCGAGCTCTGCGAACCATCGAGCGTGATGACCGCCCCCAGGGGAACCGCGTTTGCCGGCCCGACGATCACCGCGGTCGGCGGGTTGTTCGGCGGAATCGATTCGACGACGTTGATCACGACGACGTCAGACGACGGCACCGCGTCTGATGAGCCGTCCGCGACCGTCAGGCGAAAGACGTATTCACCGAGTGAGTTGAGCACCACCGTCGCCACGGGGTCGTGTGAATCGGCTTGAGACGGATCGACGCGCACCGGCCCGGTCATCCATTCCCATGAGAAGACGATCTGGTCTTTTTCGATCACGTTCGGATCAGCCGGGTTGAAGCCGATGTTGAACGCGTCGAAGGTGCGGCTGCCGTCGAGCCGAACCGTCGTGCCCGCGGCGACCGTTCGATCCGGGCCGGCGTCGGCGAACGACTGCGGATTGGGCGGGCGGAACTCCGGGTTCTCAAGCACGAAAGCGTTGATCGTGGTGCATCCCCATTTCGTCTGATCCTCCGTTTTCTCGTTCGTTGCACAAAACTCGATCAGGTACGCCACGTCGAAGTCGATCTCGCCGCGGAGGCGCGCCTGGTTGCGCCCGATGAACTCCGGGAACAGAAATTCAAAGGTGTAGTAGAAGTGATACGGGGTGGTCGGGCCGGGAATCGGACGGAAGCCCTCATCGTCAGGGAACCAGCCTTCACGGGGGAACAACAACGGCGGAGGGCTTGGCGGGCCGAACTGCTCCAACCCGAACGCTCTCATTCGAAGAAAGACCGCCTCATTGCCGTTGTTGACCTGGCCGGTCTGCGGATCGACGGTGATTTCCTGGATCCAGTCGGGATCGCTGACGTCGACGTCGGCCTGGACAATGTCGTTTTCGAAATGATCGAACAGCCGAATGGACGCCAAGGTCCCGATCGCCGCGTCGCGGTCATATACGACCGTCGACTCGAAGTAGGGATATCGGAAGACCTCCCAGCGAATAATGGTGACGTTGGGTGGATTTCCCGTTACCTGGGCCGATGCCGCAGGAGCGAGCCATCCGGCAAGCGCCGCCGAAACAAGAACAACAAGCGCGTGTCTCATGACGTCAATCCTCGTGATGCCTTTCCCTACCCGGACGGCGGCTCAAACGACTGCTTCGCGTCCTTACCATTCTATCGGCGCACCAACTGGGCCAACGCGGCAATCGCCACGTCCCGAATTATTCGAGAATCACCTCTGCAAAGTCTTGTGTTCCAAGGGCTTGTGGACGCAAGAAGAAACGAACCCGGACATTTTCGCCCTCGGAAAACTCATTGCTTTCCTGGGCGCCCCCGCCGACCTTCAGGAACAAGCCCGGTCGAAACGGACTGCACTGATACGCGTCAATCTGTGCCAACGTCTTGGTACCCAGCACGTTGTACGCGCCGGCATCCGCTGCGATACCCATCCCGACGCCGTCGACATTGGGCGGATCGGAATCGAACGGGAACCCTTCAACCGTGAAGACAAACGCCGTCGTCTCGCAGCCGATCGGCGGCATCAGATAAACCAGGATTGTGTCCGGCGTCACCAGACTCATCTGATCTTCGGAAGCTGCCCCCCCGGTCGCGCGCGGGACAACGAACCGCGTCGAGCCGGCCGGTCCGGACCCGTTGTAGACGAAGGTGCCCGGCGGCAGCGTGTACGCCGTACCGATCCTCTCTTCGTGCGTGAGCTGCACATAGCCGCTGGAAATCAGTGCGTCCTGCTGGTCCGCCGAGCGAATGCTGCCGGTGTTCACCCAGGCGGCGACCGACACGTTGAGTTCGGCCTCGTCGGTGGTGTTCTCGAGCGTGATCGTCATCGTCCGGCGGAACGTGCCGCTGGTCGTCTGTCCGCTGCCGGAACCGCCTGAAGAGTCGTCGCGGCTCGCGGAGGACGCGCCCAACTCCTCGGTCAGCGTCAGGAATGCATTGCGCTGATCGACCGGGCATCCGCCCGGAATCAGACTGGTTGCCGCCAAAAGGCCCGCCATCATCCGCTTCATGGTCAATCCTCTGTACTTCCTCACGCGGCGATCCGTTCACTGCGGCCTCGCCGGGCAACCCGTTGGATTCGATTCAGCCTAATCGCCCTGTCCGTAGATCAGGTACACCTCACCGGCCCGCACGCGATCGCGCGGCGAAGCCAGCACGGAGCTGATCAGCAGATCGATTCGTCCGTCGCCGTCGACGTCGCCGGCATTGGCGATTCCGTGCGATCGGTCGCCCTGCTCGCCGAGGCCGGCGCCCAGGTGATCACCGCTGTTGCGGCCCACGAACATGGCGCCGCCGAGCTTTTCAGTGCCGATATCCTTGACGCTCACGGTTCCCCTCAGCGTCGAGGAGCCATAAATCAGGTAGACCACGCCGCAGCCCTCGCGGTCGATGTCGAGCGTTCCGTCGCCGTCGAGATCCAATCGCACGCTCTTGTCCGGCGCGGCGATCAGGATGTCCGAAAGGCCGTCGCCGTCGACGTCGCCTGTGCCCGCCACTTGCGCACCGGCCAAATCACCCTCCGTCTCGCCGGTGATAATGACGCCCAGGTTGCGGGTCGGAATTTCGTTGAACGCGATCTCGTCTTCCGTCAGGTTGATGAGTTCATGGCTGCCGAAGAAGACGCAGGCGCCGCCCTGGCGCTGGTTCAGGAGCGGCGAGCCCAGCACGACGTCGGGGATGCCGTCGCCGTTGAAATCGCCCGCGGCGTCCTGAGACAGACCGAGCCGCTCGCCCGCGCCGCCGCGCACGTGCAATCCGTCGAAGATCCGCGCCTGCCCCGGCGGAGTGGTGTTCATCGGAAGGCCCAATTCGTCGAGCTTCAGCTCGAAGCCCAGCACGAGGCGCTGCAATCGCCCGAAGACGATGTAACAAGTACCCGCGCCGTTATTCGCCAGCGGCTGGCCGACCAGATAATCCTGCAATCCGTCGGCGTTGAAATCATCCACACCCACGGCATTGCTGAGCCGCCCTCCTTCCACTGAGCTCCAGAACCGCACGGTCGAGGTTTCGGAGGGACAATTCCCCGACACCGTGAACGAACAGGGATCCGGCGAATCGTCGGGGTCGACCGTATAGCCGGGCATCGCCAGCAGATTGGAACCGCCGGGACCGTTCACAATCCGCGTGTCGCCAATGATGTAGTAGAACGGTCCGTCGTGCGGAATCACGTCAAAGCTGGGATGGGCTGGCATACCGCCCCAATTGGTCGCGGCGTTGGCTGGCGGCGTGTTCAGGTTGTTCCACGGATAGAACGGTCCGTCAACCAGGTTGCTGTAGGTGTAAATGGCGCCGCCGCCGGGAACGCTCACCGGGGAGTCGAACATCCCGATGAACGGATCCTGGTCTGGGACGGAGATGATCAGCGAATCGAAGTCGTAGGTGCTGAGCGTCTCGCCGCAGTTGTCGCCGAACTCGTTGGTCGAGATTCGGCACCCGATCTGGTCGTGGGTGAATTCGCCGTTGGTCAGATGGCGCCAGTAATACGTGCTGGAGCCGCCTTGTCCACTGGGAGGCGCCTTCGGACCATAAAAGCCTTCGGCGCACCCAGGAAGCTGTCCGGTCCCATGCATGGGAAGGCTGCCGATGTTGCCGAGATTCGGCGTCAGCCCTCCGGGGAAGCCGTAGTCCGGCCGCAATGTCGCGGTCGATACGACGACGACCCCGCCGGTTCGGAAATAGCCCAGCGAATCCAGGGCGTTCACCGGCAGCGAGTCCGTAAAAGGAACGCCAAAGGCCATGTCGCGAAGGCCATCGCGCTCCCAATCGGACAGGATCGTGAAACTGGAAAGCCCGCGCGTCGGACGGATCGGATCCTGAACCTCGGGAACGCCGGTGAACACGTCGCCGCGGAACAGGCGCCCGGTTGAGTTTACGCTGACTGTTCCCGAGAACCGCTCGCGCCGCCCGTACACCAGGTAGGCCTCGCCGACGCCGACCCGCTGGAGATCGTAGGAATAGAACGGCTTGCCGAACTGGGCGAGCATGATGAAGTCGCCCAGGCCGTCGCGATCCAGATCGCGGCAACGAGCCAGGAAGCTGCCGTTGTTGTCGCGCGGGTTGAATCCTTCGAAGATTGCGCCGGCCACCGGTGCACTCGGGAGGCCAAGATTTCGGAGATCGAGCGCGCCGGCGAACCGAGCCCGCAGCCGGATTGAGCCTGGAGCGTAGAAGGCCGTGTCCGCAATGCCGTCATTTACCAGGGCCAGGATGCGGTAGGTTCCAGCCGGGAAACTCGCCGTGGGCAGATTGAATGTGAAGCGGTCGCCGGTCTGCGACGTGCTCGTGCGCAGCAGAAACTCGTCGCCGTCGGGCGTGCTGTCCGGATCCAGCAGGATCTTCACCGTCACCGTGCTGTCGGGGTCGAGAAGCGTCCAATCGACGTCGAAACGCGGCGCGATCGCCTCCGTGCGGTCGAACGTGAAGTTGCTTCGCGGCGAATTGAAGTACAGTTGTGTGGCCTGATTCACGATGAGGCGGCCGGGGGCGTAGTCCGACGCCGCGAGTTCATTACGCTCGAACAGCCGCACGCCCACATAGTAGCTGCCGGCTTCCAGCGTCGCCGTGTTGATCAGCGCGGACTGCTGCGTCAGCGAGATGTTCTCGAGCATGACCACTTCATTGCCATTGGACGGATCCTGGTCCTTGTCGACGATGACGTCGAGGATCGCAAAGTTCGTGGTGGCGACGGTCGACCAGTTGACCTCGACGGGAGTGCCGCCGGCGATTGCCAGGTTGCTCACCGGCGAGAGGACGACCACGCTAGCGGTGGCGCCGAGGGAGGTCGCGTCGCCCGTCTGCCCGGGAACGAACTCGGACGGCGGCACCGTCGGACAACCGGTCAAGAACAACCCGCCGCCGCAAACCAACGCAGCCAACGCTTTCGACGACTTCATGCTTCGCTCGCTTATCACACGGGGCCGAGGCCCGGTCACCTGACTCACCAATCCTGCGTGGCGGCGCCTAGGGCGCCGTCGCGGTGTCCGCGCGCCGAATGAACGCAAACGCCTGATATCCCGACAACGTCTGGCTCGACGGCATGACGGTAAACGTCACGCTGTCGCCGCACGCGTAGTTCACGCCTTCTTTCAGGATGACGCCGAAGGCTTCGACGGCGATGAACGGATCCGCCGCGCCGCCGTTGCCAAGGCGGACATACGCGCCGGTGGCGTTGGGATTCGAGACGTCGCCCAGCGTCATTTCATCAACGGGGCAGATGACCGCCTCCGAAACCTTCGCATCCACCGGGATGACCAGGATCCGCTCTTCCACCAGACCGTCGGGACCGCGCCAGGTCACCTGCGCCTCGACGACGCGGCCTGCTCGGTTTTCAACCTCGACGATCACCGCGGGCGCCTCGCCGGGGAGGTTCGCGGCTCCGGCCGACAAGCCGACCTGGGCCAGAAACTCCTGGTTGAAAAACTCCGTGGGTGTAATGCAGCCGCCAAGCGCGACAAAGGCCGAAAGCAGCCCGAGACGCCATCCGTTCATTTGACTGGATCGCACAGAGCAATCTCCTCAGGCCGTGCAGCTTAACGGCCCGGCAACAACTCCACCTGAAATTGAAAATCGCCTTCCGCCGTGCCCGGACCCACCTGAACAACGCGGACCACGATCACGTCTCCGCAAACGTAATCCCGGTTGACGTCGAGCTCGGAGCCGGTGTAGGTGACGACCACCGCCGCCTGGTTGGCCACCACAGCCGCCACCGCCGGCACAAATACCGCGATCGGGCAATCCAGCACCATGCTTCGCGTCTCGTCCGGGCCGACGTCGTCGGCCTGAAGCACCTCAAACTTATTGACGTCGATCGCCTCGCGCCGCGAGAATGCGGCCCCGAAGAACACGGGGAAAGCCGTCTGGTTCTGGAACGCCACCACGAGCCGCCCCTGGGGCGGAATCACCGTCTGCGGGTCGAATCCCAGCCCCGTCAAGAGAGAGGGATTCACCAGATCGGTGGCAATGACGCAGCCGTCCGTGGCGATTGCCAGAGCGGCTGCGACCAGCAGAAAGATTCGACTCGATCGATTGCTCACGATTCTGACCTCCGCCGCTCGGCGTCCGCTGAACTCAATCCACGGACGCCCCGGGCTCAGCCGTCCAGTGCCGCAAACCCGCCGTTTACCGGAGGCGAGCGCGCTCGCCGGCTTCACGCGGGCGAGTGGACTACCGGTCACGTCCCCATTTTCGTTCGCGCGTCAAAATCCCCGGTGTCCCGCCGGTTGGACCGACTCGCCTCACTCACAACTTGCCAACAACGAACAGGTTACGGCAACGTCCTCTAATACTGAAGCACGCTCAGCACCGGCGTGTCGCCCAGCTTCCGGCGTCCTGCCAGATCTGTCAGCTCAATCAGGACGGCAACGCCCAGCAGGTTGCCGCCAAGTTTGCGGACCAGATGACAGCAGGCCGCGACGGTTCCACCCGTCGCCAAAAGATCGTCGATCACCACGACCCGCTGGTTCGGGCGGATGGCGTCCGCGTGAATCTCGAGCGCGTCCAGCCCGTACTCCAGCGAATACTCGTGCCGGTGCGACTTCGACGGCAGTTTACCCGGTTTTCGGACCGGCACGAACCCCGCCGACAGCGCCTTGGCGACCGCCGTCCCGAAAATGAAGCCGCGCGACTCGGCCCCGACGACCAGGTCGACGGCCCGCCCGCGAAACGGCTGCGCCATCAACTCAACGGCCAGCGCAAGCCCCGCCGCATCCGCCAGCAACGGCGTAATATCCTTGAACAGAATCCCCGGCTTCGGAAAATCCGGAATGTCGCGAATCAGGCGACGCAATTCCGCGATACCGGGAACCTGCATCGACGGTCCTGTCTGGCTCGGTTTCGCACGGGACTTATCAGTACACGCAACGGTTGCGCCACCGCCGCCGGTATACCGTGCTACCCTTGGCTCAGGCGAAATAGTAGGGCACGCCGGACCAGCCCGCAACCATGCGTACCGCAATTTGAATCCCATTGAAGAACCGGTCGATACGACTGGTACGAACCCGTTCATCCAGGTGTGCGCTGTGAGCCTCTATCCTCTGATCCTGATTGGCGGCGCGGCCCTGGCGGGCTACGCGCTAATCCACCATCTCGCCGATGCCATGCGGGAGACCCGGACGACTCTCGACATCTACGGGGAAATGTTGCAGGACGTCCGGGAACACCGGGCACGCAAGGCCTCGACTTCCGACCCGAACGGAAACGGCGACAAGGAAACCCCGGCCGCTGAAGCTCAAAAATCAACGCCGCACGAATAACCACCGTCATTTTCGTTTCGAGCAGCAAATCCACCCGCGGCCGGTGCGCATTCCCGATGTCTGGATTTCGCCGTGCGAACCGGGTACGGTTCACCTGGGTGTACGGGAGTCGCATGTCGAATTTCGACCTGTCCATTCAGTATTTCCTCCAGCTCGCGGTGATCCTGGCCGCCTGTCGGCTGGTCGGCTGGGCGGCGCGCTGGATCGGGCAGCCGCAGGTCGTCGGCGAGATGATCGCCGGCGTGGTGCTCGGTCCATCGGTGCTCGGTCTGCTCGGCGAACGCCCGTTCGGCTTGCCGCTGCCCGACCTTCAGAAAGCGCTGTTCAGCGAGCCGGTTCTCAAGACCGTTCTTTACTGCATGGCCCAGGTCGGCCTGGTCCTCTATATGTTTCTGGTCGGCGCGGAATTCAACGCCGGGCTGCTGCGTGAGAAAGGACGCACGGCCGCCGCTGTTTCGGCGTCCGGAATGTTCGTGCCCTTCGTGCTTGGCGCGATCCTGGCGTTCCTGCTGTTCGAACGGCTCCCGCTCTTCAACCCGGCGGCGTCAAAGGCCGAAGCGGCTCTCTTCATGGGCGCGGCGATGTGCATCACCGCGTTTCCGATGCTGGCGAGAATCATCGTCGAGCGCGGCATCGCCGGAACCCGACTCGGTACGCTCGCCCTGGCGGCAGGCTCGATGGACGACGCCGCCGCCTGGTGCGTGCTGGCGATCGTCCTGGCCAGCTTCAACGCGAACCCGGCGATCGCGATGACCGCCATCGCGGGCGGAATCGCCTACGCGGTGGTTGCGATCGTGGTGATTCGGCCTCTGCTGCGGCCGCTCGCGGCGGCGGTCGAGGCCCGCGGAGAGCTGACGCCGCGCGTGTTCAGTTTCGTGCTGATGCTGCTGCTCGCGGCGGCGTGGCTGACGGACTATGTGCGGATCTATGCGGTCTTCGGCGCGTTCATCCTGGGCGCGGTGATGCCGCGCGGGCGGCTGTGCCGGGAGTTGCAGCAGAAGATCGAGCCGCTGACCACGAATTTCCTCTTGCCCCTGTTCTTCGTCTATTCCGGACTGAACACGCGAATCGACCTGGTCAGCACCGGGGCGTTGTGGGGCGCGGCGGCGGTCGTACTCGTTGCGGCCTGCGCGGGCAAGTACGTCGCGTGCGCGCTGGCGGCCCGGCTGAGCGGCGAGTCCCTTCGCGATTCGCTGGCGATCGGCGCGCTGATGAACGCCCGCGGCCTGATGGAACTGATCATCCTCAACATCGGCTTGGAACGCGGCCTGATCACGCACGAACTGTTCACCATCATGGTGCTGATGGCGATCGTGACCACGCTCATGGCTACGCCGCTGTTCAACTGGGTCTACGGCCGCTTCGCGATTCCGCACATCACGGACGACGCGCCGATCCTGGTCAGGTAGCGGCCGGCGCCCAGTCGCCCGCCCGAAATCGGGTAGGCGGGGGCATTGCGGCCCCCGTCTTCCCAGACCACCGGACGTACTCATCCTCTGCGGCGGTTTCCGCAGGCGTTTCAATCGCTCGCTGGGACGACTGGCGCACAAAAGGCGAGTCCGGGCCAGCGCCCGGTCTCACATTCAAACCTGCCGACGCTGGTTCGGAAGAGCTGTCAGCGATCGCCGCCTCCCACCGGCGGCTGGCCGGCGAACCACCAGTCCAGCACATCCTGCGGCGCTGCGGAGCGAAGCCATTCGGTTAACGGATCGTCGCCGGACATCATGCTCTCGCCGCCTTCGCCGCCGGCCAGGCTCGGACAGCAAATGGTCCCAAAGTCGCTCAGGAGGAATGACAGATCCTGCAACTCGACGACGCCATTGCAATCCACGTCGCTCAGGTAACAGTTGGTGTCCGTACACGTGAAGGGCATGCCAAAGCAACCCAGCAGGTACGCCAGATCCTGAAGGTCGACGTCGCCGTCGCGGTCAATGTCCCCCACCGCACAGATGCACCGGTTCTCGTAGGCCCCCATGTCTACGTGGCATGGTTGAGCCCCGTCCGGTACCGGCATAATGCGGACCTCTGTATCAAGATCCCAGGGGATCGGATTTTCGGTCGTACTGTTATCGTTGACGTCCGTCCAGTCGGGTGGGACCGCGACCGCGTTGCCGACGTCGATAGCGGGCGAAGTCAATGAGAGGTGCAGATCGCCGGCCGCGGAATTGGCGAAAAGCGGATCGGTATTGATGTTGCACGTGCCGGGCCAGGGGCTCGTGCCCTGCACATTGGAATTCGCGACGATCACGCTGTTGTAGGGCTGCTCAATCTGGTTCGGCGTGTTGTCCCAGAGAATCGAATTTGCGATCAATGTGCCCGGGTTCCCGTTCGGAGGTGGAGTGAGGGCGTCCGTATACAGCCCGCCGCCGCCATACCAGCTTGGCGCGCTGTTTCCGCCGAACGTGCAGTTCTGCACGCGGTTTAGGGTATTCTCATTCGGAGTGAGTCCGATGATCGCCGCGCCGCCGCCGGGCGAGTTAGTGGTGTGGTTGTCGTAGAACAGGCAATTTGCAAGCTCGGAAACCACATAGGCGCTGAGCAGTCCGCCGCCGCCGTCGTAGTCGTCGGTGAAATTGTGCTCGAATGAGCAGTTGGCGAACTTGAAGCTGATGTCCTTGTAGGTGACGTAGATTCCGCCGCCGCCGTTCGACGCGTAATTGTACCTGAGCTTCAGCCGGTTGAATTGCACGCCGCCGACGGGCTCGCCGGGGTCACGTCCGGCCAGACGCGAACACACGCCTCCGCCGCGCGTGTGCGGCGTGTCGAGGCCGTTTGCATAGCCGCCGATGATGATAAAACCGCTCAGCACCGTTGGGCCCACTTCTGGCATCGTGTCCGCGATGGAAACGACGTGATAGACATTGTCGTTATAGATACCGTCGGAATTATCAGGGAAGTGGTCGGGGTCCTCGCCTGCGTCGGGTCCGTCGTCGTTTCCCAGGATGTCGCCGCTCAGGGTCGTCAGATTGACTTCCGGGTTCCGTTCATTTCGAAAGTCCTCTCCGTCGGGATCCAGCTCCGTCACGCCGGCGAAGCCGCCGTAGACGCGGACAGCGCGCGGAATGCGATACGTCGCAGCTCGGCCGTCGAAAGGCTCATCCGGGTGCGCGCTTGGTTTGTAGACGCCGTTCGCGATCCAGATTTCATCGCCAGGTTGGACAAACTCCCGATCGAACAGAAGCTGGAGATCTTCATACGCCCGGAGCCAGGATCGACCGTTTTGTTCGTTGGGCGTCGGCGGTTGTGTCGGACGGGGTGCGGGAGTGTCCTTATCTACATACCACGTAGTGGCAAACACGGTACTTACCGCCAGAAGACCAACCAATACGCTTGCGGTGCGCACGATTCGCGAATTCATGGCTGACTCTCCTTTCGGGGCATTACGTTCCCCAGTTTGACAACAACAACGCTAGGTCTGCTATGTCAACATCGCCGTCGAGGTCGACATCGCCTCGCGGGGGCGTATCAGCAGTCGTTCCGAAGTCGCTCAGCAAGCAGAGGAGATCGTCCAGGTTCACAATGCAATCGCCGGATAAATCACCCAGCTTCCAGACAGGCGTCAAGACAAGTCGCCCGATGGCTGTATGGGCGACGATTTGCCCAAAATCATTGATGGCGCGCGGAAAAGAAATACCGCTACCTGGCACGAGTTGCCGAAGGTCGTACTCAATTCCATTCTGCCATACGTAATTTCGTACCAGTGGGTTGTTATGAAGACCAACAACCCGGCCCGCGTTCGACACCCCTTGGCAGCTTGTGTCCCGATAGCCCGCGGGGGGACGTATGGTGGAGGTGTTCACCGGCCCGTCCCAAACCAGCCCCACGTGGCGAAAATCGGGCGAATACGGGTCGTAGCTTGTTGCTCCTTCGCCGGCCACAATTCCGTTTTCGCTGATCGCTCTAGCCTCCGTGTTCACAACGTTCGATTCGGCCAGCCAATGCACGGTATCCCCGAGCACAAAAGCGTGATCCGGTCCCAGTCCGTCCGCAGCGCCGACAATCTGCGACCGATCATTGATGGCGTATGCTCGTGAATCGGGCACGCCGATGAACGGGTCCAACACTGTGACGATTCCCGATTCCCAAAGGAAAGCCGTATGACCGGTGATCGTCCCGACAACTTGGTCGAGATTGTTCACATCGTGGGCTTCGATCCTCGTGCGGGGATACGGCGAGTAGATCAACGTGTAACCCTCACCTGTCCAAAGAAATGCGGTTACGAACCCCGCGGTCCAGTCCATCCAGCCGCAGACGTGGTCGAGGTCGTTGATTCCGGTGGCCTGCATCCGCTCGACACCGGGCGGATAGGGAAGAACGCGGGTTCCGGCCTCCGGCGTCCAGAAAAACGCATGGTCGTTGTCCCCGGCCAGCACGTATCCCGCGACATGTCCCAGGTTGTTGATCGCCGTCGGCGCGACGTATTCGTAGCCCGCCGGCGGGACGATTTCCTGGTGGGTGTAATAGCACTGTGCCGGCGCGGCCCCGACCGCGAGAAGCGCCAGGAATGCTGCCACAAGGTGAACGGCGTTCGATCGACTGCGAACGCGGGACTTACGCGATGACATGGGCGTCTCCTTTGCGGTTTTCGCGGGAAAACCAGACCCATTCATCGTATCGCGCCGGCCGGGCAGACAGGAGACATTTTGAGGCTGGAAGCGGTTTCTCCCGGAACCGGAAGGCGTTGCGCCCGAGTGTTTGGCTGAAATCGGCGTGCAGTTTGGGTTGCGCGAGGGTTCCGGCGTTGCGGCTACGAGCGCGCGAAACTCGGCTTGCGGCTTGCGGCTTGCGGCTTGCGCATGTGCTGACTCACCAGGAGTGGCTGCGACACATTCAATTATCGCGCGCACTGCCTGTCGCAGCAACAGAAATCGTCAATCGGGAAACAAAATAGGGGAAACCCTACCTTGCACTCTCCGCATCGCCCCACAACCAAACCAAGTCAGGAACCGGCGGCGTCATTCCCCCCGCGTCTTTTGGCCTTGCGGCGCCTCGCTCGCGTCCCCGAGTGACTTCGGGATCTTCCCATCGATTGCCGGGTTGCCCAGCCGTGTCGGCTTTGGTTCCGATTCTTGTTCGTCGAGTCCGGGTTTTTGTGGGCTCGCGGGCGAGGACGCCCACGCTACCGTCGGATTCCACCTCGCGGGGGACGCCCGTGCCTTCGGCGTGTGGTCTGGTCATCACGGCCCACAGAGGACTTGCGCCTCCAAGGGTCGCGCCATTCCCGGCGCATGAACGCAATCGGCCCCGGCGGAAAGCCAAGGCCGATGCGCGGCGTCGTCGTTTCGATCGGTTGCAGGCCGCCTACGGTTTCTCGGCGGGCACGATCTCGTAGGCCTTGCCGTCCAGCACCACCAGCACGCGATCGCCCAGCGCCAGATACTTCGCGAGCGCCTCGTGCTTTCTCAGCAGCTCGAAATACGCGTCGCTGAACGCGACCACGCGCTCGGGTTTGGCTTTGCGGTCCCAGCTCAGATCGGTGTAGCGCCCGTCTTCGAGCACGAAAGTCCTGTCGCCGACGCTGCGGCGCTGCAAGCCGGCTTCCTCGTCCTGGCTTTCCGCGGGCACGATCGATTCCTTGGATTTTGCGTCGCGCAGCCGGCGGGAGAGTTGCACCGCTGCTTCGCCGCTTGCCGCGGGACTGGCGGGCTCGGCGCCACCAAACCGGCCGCCGCCGCCGATTACTCCGCCGCCGCCACGGCCGCCGGCCGGCGCCGCCTTGCCAGGCCGCCGTGGCATTATCGGCGGCGGACCGGCCGCCACCGGCCGATCGTCTTCCAGAATCAGCGACGACGTGTACGGCGTCACGATTCCGAAGCGTTTCGCCAGCCGCACGACCTCATCGACCAGTTCCTTGTTCGAGCCGCGCAGGCGGATTTCGTCGAGCAGGAAAGCGACCTTACGATTCGCCCACAGCCGCGGCAAGAAATCGTTGCCGATCTGCTTGGCGGAGAAATCCCCTTCAAAATCAAGCTGTTTCCGCTCGCCGCGGAGCTGCCCGCTCAACCGCACCAGCCGCTGGCCGCTCTCGCGATAGCGGCCCATCACGACCAGGTCGCCGCCGCGGAACAGATCGGGCAATTGCTGCGGATAGACGTCGGTCGCTCCCAGTCCTTCGAGCGCCAGCTTCAGGTCGGTGAGCACCGGGCTGCTGAGCCGGCCGACGAATCCGCCGAGCTTGATCTCCAGATCTTCGCCCTCGACGCAGTAGTCACGCGCCCCGCGCGTGTCCTCGGCGAGCTTGTCGAGCAGGTGCGTGTTCACGTCGGTGCCGACGCCGAACACGTGAAACCGCACGCGCTGCGCGTTCTTCTCAGCCACGGATTTCAGAATCTGATTGGGATCGGTCACGTCGACGGTCGGCTGGCCGTCCGTCATGAAAACGATCAGGTAGGGGCGGCTTGCGTCGCGCGGGTCGGCCGCCAGCGCCGCCAGCAGCGCCTGGTGGATGTTCGTGCCGCCGACGGCTTCGAGCTTGTCGGCATACTGCACCGCGGCGCTTTTCAACTCGTCATCCACGGAGACAAGGCTCTCGCGGAACGAGCGCACGTCGGTCGAGAAACCGAAGATGTTGAAGCGATCACCGGCTCGCAGGCTGTTGATGCAGAATTTCAGGGCGCGCTTCGTCTGTGCCAGCTTCTCGCCGTTCATCGAGCCCGAAGTGTCGATGACGAATGCGATGTCCTTGGGTTGAATCTGCGCATCCGCGAGTTCGACGCGCGGCGAGAGCCGCAGGAGGAAATACCCGTCCTCCCCCGCCTGCCGGTGCGTCAGCAGCGAGAGCCCGAATTGCGAATCCGATCGCTGGTAATAGAGCACGAAATCCCGCTCCGGCCGGAAGTGCGTCTGCTCGAAGGAAACGGTCGCGTCGCGATCGTTGGGCCGCGAGATCGCGCACGTGTGCGTCGGGCAGAAGACGCTCGTGAGAGGCTGCGTGCTGTGCAGTTTCACGAGAATGCTCAGCTCGTCGATCGTGCCCGCCGTCTGGGCCTGCGTCCGCAGCGGGTGCTGATACGAACCGAGTCCGCCCTGCTCCTGGAGCGGGGCCGAATACTGAATCCGCACGTCGAGCTGCCCGCCCGGCCGGATCGGGAAGATGCTCGCCTGGTAAAGCCGATTGCCCAGAAACTCGAGCAGGCCCGGGTCGCGCGTGCGGCGGACGATCTCCTCGTACGTCTGGCGGGCCTTGTCCTTCTCCAGCACCTCGCCTTTCAGCGTCTTGCCGTCGATGGTCATCGAGAAATCGCCGACCGCCACGTCGTCCGGCAGCGGGAAGACGTACGTGCCCTCGACCTGCGTGCCGAGCGGATTAAGGAAGGTCTGCTGCACGTTGGTGACCGCGACGCCGTCCGTGATCTCCACGTTGATTCGCTGGTACTTGACCGTCAGCGGCGTGGTCGTCACCCGTTGCGGAAACCGCGGGTGCGGAACCGGCTCGCGGATTACGATCGTCCCCTGCCCATAGCCGACGGCGACGATGGCGAGCGTGAACGCGAGTCCCAAAATCGGCCGTCCGGCGAGACCCCGGCTTGCATTCATGACATTCTCCAGGCCGTGCCGGCAGCGCCGCCGGGAACCCTGTCCACCCGACGGCGCCGCCACACGTGCTTCTGGAGTATTAGACCCCCGTGCACCGGTTTGGTTCCACGCAATTGCAGGGATAACAGGTTCAGGCGGGATGGAACCTGCCCGTCTCCGCATTGCACGCCGCGGCCGTTTGCCTACGCTGCGCACAATAGCTGGACAGCGGCCGCACCCTGCCCAATACCAACACGGAGGGCAGGTTTCAGCCGTTTGGGATCTGTCGCTTCTTCACGTTTCATTGGCTCGTCGTGAGAAAAAGATGGCCGCGACGCCGGACAGCCCCGAGAGGGAATTCACCGAGTTTGAAATCCAATATTCCCTGCCGTGGGACGCCCGGGTCCGCTGCGCCAAACGGGTGTGGTGGCGCTCGTCCGGCCTTCGCTCGGGTTTTACGTTTTCGATCTTGCTGGGTCTGGCGCTCATCTTCCAGTGCTACTCGCCGGTCACGGCGATCAGTGCGTCTGCGTGGCTGCTTTCCGCGTTCGTAGGCGTTCGCGCAATCGTCGGGTACCTGACCCTGTGTTCGCAGCTTGAGGTGATTCAGCAGGAACTGGAGTTCACTGACATCCGCGTCCGATTCTCAACCGAGGGTGTGCACTTGCTCTCGAATTGGGGCGATTACTTCATGCGTTGGATTCTGTTCGCTACGATTCGGAGGGATCGTGAATTCTGGATGCTCGTCACGCGCAACGAGAACCCGGGCGTCATTATTCCGTTCCCGCTACTCACTGCACGCCAGAGAGAATTCGTCAGAGACAAAGTTCGCGGTCGTCGACTCCTTCGCCTTGAGTGCGTCAGTTGCGGCGGAGACCGACGGGCTGCAACGTCACCTGTCTGCCCGCAGTGCGGAAAGCCGTTCGAGGCAAGGATGCTGCCGCTCTTGGAACTTGCGCGAACGGACAGTGCGAAATAGAGAAATCGATTGTAATTTGTACGGTGGGCTGGGCCCACCATCCGCGGTTCGCCCAACACCATGAATTGGTGGGACGAGTTCACCCAGCCCTTTGAACGTGTCACTTCTGTTGTTTTTCATTGGCCAACAATCGAACTGTCGACACCTGCTTGGCCAGGGCGAAAGGTGCTCGGCGAGGTTTTGGTTTCTTCGGGCCGCGCGGGTGTTTTGGGATGCGGGCCAGATTGGCTTTCGCGGCCAAGCCTCTCAGCAGTTGAACCGTGCCCGCCGGGTCGAGTTGGGCGACGCCGTGCCGCTCTTCCGGCGGCAGGGCGATCAACATCCTCTCGTACTTGCCCGGGATTTCGTCGCCGAGATAGTAATTCGAGATGTTGGTTTCGACGTGGTCCAGGCCGTGCGCGGCGCGCAGGCCGCCCTCGCCGTCACCGACACCAGCGCGTTGCTGGCCGCCCGGGCCACGCAGAAGCCGATCAAGGCCGCCCTGAGATAGGACAGCGTTTTCAATTCACAGGGCAGAATGACGGTCAGATCGCAGACGCCCAGCTTGGAGCATCCCCTCGATCCACGGCCGCACACTTGGAGGCGGGTGCACGTCCGAAGAACCGAATTCACGGGGGCTTGCATTGCGTCCGTGAATTCCATTACAATCAGTCTCGACGTTCGGGGCCACCCAGCATTTTTTCGTCTGCATCACGAGCCTGACAACGGGCTCGGACGGTCTCGTTTATCGATCACGCCGCGGGCGTCGCCACCCACAGGTGCGACGGTGAGATTGAGCGCACTCGAGATCACGCGGCCTTCAGCGGACGACAAGTCCGTGGCATACGCCCCTACCGGCCGCTCGCACTGCCATTCCAAGAGCCGGGAATCTGCGACGAACCAAGCAATTCTGCTCCTTGCCGCCGCCAATACGCTGTTGGCGACGACGCCCGCTGCGCCAGCGGGCAAAACGGGTGATGCGGCGTGCGAAATTTCGAGAGCCTCCAGCTCGCAGGGTTCTAGCGTCGGTAACGGCTCGCGCGCGCAAATGCGGGTCCGACCTGGCGCCCGCCCTAGCCAGATTGCCTTGACTGGTCTACGTGAACGCGTGGAGTTTCGAATTGGCCAATGTAATCGAGATTGCCCCCTTGCCCGGAAACCGGGAGCCTGATCATGCCGACCACAACCCTCCGGGCGTTTTTTCCCGCAACGCGAATCACCGCGCTCCGCGCGTTACTCGCCCTGGCGCCGGCCTTTCTATCCGGATCGGAACCCGCGGTCGCACAAGTCCTTCAAGACGGCGACCTGGTCGTCAACGTCCTCCGTCAGGACCCTGGCGGCCAATATGGCGGCCGCTTCTTGCGCGTGCGGGGTCAGAATGTCACGATCCTCTTCGAGGAGCCGGCTAACAGCGGCTACGACTTCGAAGGCGTTGGCGACTTCCTGATCGACTCGGCGGGCCGTGTTGTCTTCACCGCCGGCCCCTGCGGCAACAGCCCCAACAACACCGCGCTGCTTCGCTGGGATCCGGCCACTGGGCTGGTCAGCCAACTGCTATGCCTCCCGAACATCGTGCCGCCCGGAGGGCCGCCGCCGGGATTCCCGATCGACGCCACCCACTTTGACGGCATTTTCGGACTGCACCTGACGCGCTCACTGCGGGTGTCGATCGATGATGACGTCAACGGCGGCATGCCCCAGGCGGGCTATGTCGAGGCCTACGCCTTCGCGGTCCGCTACGTCAACCCGCAAACGCCGCCGATGCGCTTGGCGGCGTTGCGATACCGGCCTGACACCGGCGAGTTCGAGCCGGGCTTTGCGTTCATCGAGCATTCCGACGGCCGGCCATTGCTGTTCACGGACGATCGGGCCACCTACTACGCCATCGCCGGCGGCAGCAATATCTATCGCGCCGAAGCCGATCTCGGCATCGACATCCGCGCCCGCACAACCGTGGGTGGCGCGGACGTCCTGGTCTCCGGAAGCCTGCGCGTCGCCGGCCGCAACGAGCTGGCCGTGCCCTCCGGCGTCCTGGACAACACGGACATCGCCAACGGCAGCGCCGACTGCGGTCCCGCGCACGACGACAACGTGCCGTGGGATGGCGAGTCGAGTTTCCGCGGACTCACCGGCATCATGTCCCTGGGTGTGCTCAACGGCGGCATCTTTGCCTGCTCCAACAGCGGCGCGGCGGGCTTCCCGTGGTTGTTCGACCTCGCCGCGCGCGGGCCGTTCTTGAATCCCTACGCATGCGTGTGGTACGAATGCCGGCAGCACTACGGCCCCTACCGGTTCTTCCAGGAGCCGCCCAACTTCAATTACTCAACCGTCCACGGCGGCCGCGTCCTGGGCACGTCTGACAGTCGCGTTTTCGCGGTAAGTCCGGCGGGCTATGAAGTGCTTGCGAACGACCCACTGCTCTTTGCCCCAAAGGACGTCGCGGCGTATCCCGCCGAGACGCCGGCACTCGCCAGCGCGACGGTTGTCGTTCGCGTGGATTCTCCGATCAACGTGCTCGTGACCGACGCTGCGGGTCAGCGCATTGGATATGACGCCGACGGCAATCCTGTGAACGATTACGGAGCCGAAGGCTCGATCCTCGCGCTGGGACCGGAAGGACATCCGGTCGTCTGCGCGATCATCAATCCGGCCGAGGGTGCATACACGTTGGACGCCGTCGGAACC
The DNA here is from genome assembly GCA_016235145.1 of Planctomycetota bacterium. Classification (GTDB taxonomy): domain Bacteria; phylum Planctomycetota; class Phycisphaerae; order UBA1845; family Fen-1342; genus JACRLV01. The sequence goes on along the minus strand of JACRLV010000070.1, from coordinate 3,896 downwards.
GGCGACGGTCCGTATACCATCCGCGCGTATCGCGCCGAGACGACCGGCGGCGCGGCCCTTGCGTCGCTGGGCGGAACGGCGGCGCCCGGCGTCGCCGAAATCATCGATCTGCGCCTTTCGCCGGGGATGGGCGTATCGCTGGCCCGACGGTGTCCGGGCGACGTAAACGTCGATCAGCTTGTCGATCTGACGGACCTGGCGACGCTCCTATCGCACTTCGGCGCTCTCAGCGGCGCGACCTGGGCCGATGGCGATCTAAACGGCGACGCCGCGGTTGATCTGAGCGATCTGTCGCTGCTGTTATCCAACTTTGGTGCATTCTGTCCGTAATGGCGTGGCGAGTGCTCGCCAGCGCCGGTTCGTGTTCCTGGGAGCTTTGCCATGAAGACGACCTGTTCAGCAACGATCCTGGCCGGCGTACGTCGCGCGTTGCTCATCGCGACAGCGGCCCTGTTGTCAGAAACTGGTTCGGCCACGGCGCAGGTTCTCCAGGACGGTGACCTGGTGATCGCCGCTCACCGCGTTGGCAACGGCGGAGTCTACTACGGCCGCTTCCTCCGATTGCGCGGCGAGGAAATTTCAGTACTATTCGAGTCCGGCGACAGCGGACCCACGCCGGAGGTATTCGGCGGCACGACCGACATCATCATCGATTCGCACGGGCGTGTCGTCTTCGCCGCCGGTTATTGCGGAAACAACAGCAACAACACCGCCTTGCTGCGCTGGGATCCCGCCACCGGGCAGGTTAGCGAGTTGCTTTGTATTCCCTACATCGTCCCCCCTGAGGGGCCGCCGGCCGGCTTTCCGACGGACGCCGATTACTTCGGCGGCGTATCCGGATTGCACTTGACGCGCTCGCTCAAGGTGTCGATCGACGACGATGTGAACGGCGGCATGCCTCAGGCCGGCTTTGTCGAGGCCTATGCCTTCGCGGTCGCCACGACCACCTATACCCCGGGCGAGCCGTTCCCGTTCGTTACCCGCGGCGCCCGCATTTATCGTGCTCAGGCGGACCTCGGTATCGACATCCGGGCACACACGACCGTCGGGGGTGCAGACGTTGTGGTCTCCGGTCGCCTCCGCGTGGCGGGCAGGAACGAGCTGGTCATCGAGAGCCGCATCTTGGACAATACAGCCCTCCCCAACGGCGCCGTCAACTGCGACCCAATGTACGACGACAACGTGCCTTTCGACGGCTACACATCGTTTCGCGGGCACGCGGGCATGCACGCGCTGGGTGTACTCAATGGCGGCATCTTCGTTACCGCGAACGACGGCTGGCGCTGGCTTTTCGACCTCGGCCCGCGCGACCCATTTCTCAATCCGTTCTGCTGCTGTCCCGCCGAGAGCAACCAGGCCTACGGCCCCTATGAGAACGCCCTCCCGGACCCGCCCGGTTTCAGCTATTCGACCGTCCACAATGGCCGCGTGCTGGGCGGACACTACGACCCTGTCGTCGGCAACGGCCGCGTTTTGGCCGTGAGCCCCAGCGGCTATGAAGTGCTCGCGTCCGACCCCTTGCTGCTCGTCCCCAAAGACGTGGCGCCGTATCCCGCCGAGACGCCGGCGCTCACCGCGGCGACTGTGGTGATCCGAGTGGATTCGCCGGTAAACGTGCTCGCCACCGACGCCGCCGGCATGCGCATCGGGCGTGACGCCGCCGGCAACAACGTGAACGACTTCGGCGCCGAAGGCGCGATCCTGGCGCTGGGAGCGGAAGGACATCCGGTCGTCTGCGCGATCATCAATCCGGCCGAAGGCGAGTTCACGCTCGACGCCGTAGGTACGGGTGACGGCCCCTACACGCTCCGGGCTTATCGCGCCGATACGACCGGCGGCGCGGCGCTTGCGTCGCTGAGCGGCACAGCCGCGCCCAACGTCCCCGAAACCATCGACCTGCGCCTTTCGCCGGGAATGGGAGTATCGCTCACGCGACGGTGCCCGGGCGACGTGAATGGTGACCAACTCGTGGACCTGACGGATTTGGCGACGCTTCTATCGAACTTCGGCACGCTGAGCGGCGCGACCCGCGCCGATGGCGACCAGGATCGGAACGGCAGCGTGGACCTGATCGACTTGGCGATCCTGCTCGCGCAATTCGGCGCGCCCTGTCCCTAACCAGACTGCCGGGCGTCCTGCCGGCCGCCTCAACAGCCGTCGGCAGGCCGCCCGCGTCCAGCGTGATTCTTGGCTGCGCATCAATGGGCGAATCGCAGCACCGGCACGCCGCGCGGCTACTGCGATTCCAGATACGCCTTCACGTCGGCGACTTCCTGCTCCGTAAGGAGAATGCTGAATGAAGAACGGCAGATGGCCGTCATGTCCGTGGTGACCCGCCCGCTTGCGGCTTTCACCGTCGACGCGGCGTGACACTCGACGCAGCTTTGCGTGAACTTGGTCTGGCCCGCCGCCGCGTCGCCCACGAGCACGGTCGAATTCGTATTCCCGTTCGTGTTGGTTGAGCCGGTCGAGTTGGTGTTGTCCGCGTTAGCGTTGGCAGCGTCATTGGTGGCGGCCTGCGGGCACCCGCCGAAGCTCGCGATCAAGCCAAGTGTGGTTAGGGAAACACACGCAGTGTAAACCGCCCGTTTCATTTTCGGCCTCGATTGAACACCCATGCCGCACCCGCGGCGATAACGATGCTATTGCTCCAGATGTTCTTTGTCCGGCGAAGATCCCCGTCGGACTCGGAGGTCCGACGCTACGAATTCGACGCTGCGAATTCGATGCAAGGAGTCCGACGCTGCGAATTCGACGCCACGGGGCGCACTACTTGGCGCCGATCTGTTCGAGCGTCGCGCNNGTCGCGCGGATCGCGGCGTCCAGTTGCGGATGGCGGCGGAGTTGCTCGTCTTCCGGCGATTCCGCGACGAGCACGTCGGGCTGCGCGCCGCCTTCTTCCATGTCCTTGCCGTCCGGGAGCGTCCACCAGCCGCGGAAGGGCATGCGGATGTTCGTGCCGTCGATCAGCGAGAACGCGCCGGTGCTGATCACTGCTCCGAAAGTGGTCATGCCGACAAGCGGGCCGCGTTTCAGGTTCTTGAACGCGTGCGAGATGATCTCCGCGTTCGAGTAGCTGTACTGGTTGCACATCATCGTCGCGGGCTTTGTCCACGAGTAGAAGATCAACCGGTCCTGCGGGTAGCCGGGCTGGCCGCCGCGGGCCGTGGTGTAGGCGTGTCGGCGGACATTCAGCACCGCGAGCACCCAGTCCGCCGTCCAGCCGCCGCCGTTGTTGCGCACGTCGATGATCAGCCCGTCCTTCTTGTGTGCGGCGGCGTAAAGGTCGCGCTCGAAGACGTGGAACTGCGACTCGCCCATGCCGGCGATGTGGGCATACGCCACGCGGCCGCCCGATTTCTCGTCCACGTAGCGCGTGTTGGCATCGACCCACTCATCGTATTTCAGCGCGTTGAACGCTCCGAAGGCGATCGGGCGGATGACCAGCTCGGTCGCCGCGGGCTGCGAAGCGGGTTGCGAGACCGGCGCGCTGGCCGTCGCCGGGGCGCTCGCGCTTGCGGGACCGCTGGCGGGCTGCGAGCTGGGGCGCGTCGGCGACGGCTTGATCTCTACGATGACCGGTTCGCCGACCGTGTTCAGCAGTACACGATCCAGCGAAGCATCCGGCCCGACGGCCTGCCCGTTCACTTTCAGCAGCAGGTCGCCGGGATAGAGGCGGCTCTCGGCCCGGTCCGCCGGCCCGTTCTTCAAGACCGCCGTGACCTTCAGCCCCGGACCCGGAAAGCCCGGATCAAAATCGCAGCCCAGATACCCGATCGTTTCCGCGGCGCCGCGTCCGCCGGGCGGTCCGCTGATCCCCAGGTGCGAGGCGTTAAGCTCGCCCTGGAAGAAGTCGAAAATCTCGTTGAATTCGCCGGTCGTGTGCACGCGCACGG
>JACRLV010000112.1 GCA_016235145.1 Planctomycetota bacterium | reverse complement strand
CGGTCGCCGATGCGATCCATGATCTCGCCCAGCAGGGCATCGTGGTGCACTCGGGACGGTGGCTGATCACCGGCCGGCCGCACGTCTTGCTGATCGACCTCAATTCGGTCGCCGAGCGGCTCGACGACTACAAGTACTTCCTCTGGAAAGACCACGGCGTCTCGATCTACGGACGCGATCCCGAATGCGATCCGATCGTCGCCTTCGGGTACGCGGTGGCCGATCTGCTGCAAGCGATCCACCACCGCGCTTCGAGCCAGCCGATGCTGGCCCATTTTCACGAATGGCAAGGCGGGCTGGCGATCCCACTTTTGAAAGCCCGCAAGGTCAACATTCCGCTGGTCTTCACGACGCACGCCACGCTCGTGGGCCGCAGCCTGAGCGCCGCGAACATCGATCTCTACGAGAGCCTCGCGACCTACGACGCGGACCGGGTCGCTGAGCAGCACGGCATTTTGCCGCGGCACCGCATCGAGCTGCTCTGCGCGCAGCGCTCGGACGTCTTCACGACCGTCTCGGACATCACCGCGCTGGAGGCGCAGCACTTCCTGAAACGCACGCCGGATGTGCTGCTTCCGAACGGGCTCAACGTCGAGCGGTTCGCCGCCCCGCACGAGTTTCAGGTGATGCACCGCGAGGCGAAAGAGAAGATCCACGAATTCGTGATGGGGCATTTCTTCCCCAGCTACACCTTCGACCTCGACCGCACGCTGTATTTCTTCAGCGCCGGGCGCTACGAGTACCGTAACAAGGGATTCGACGTGGTCGTAGACGCCTTGTACGAGTTGAACCGGCGGTTGAAGGCCGAGGCGGCCGGTATCACCGTCGTCGCGTTCCTGATCACCCGGGCCCAGTGCCGCGGTCTCAACGTGCAGGTGCTGAACCGCCAGGCGATGTTCCACGAGCTGCACCAGAGTTGCGATGAAGTCGCCCGCAGCATGGGCCGCACGCTGTTTCACACCGTCGCCGCCGGGCGCTTGCCGCACATCGACGACCTGCTCGACGAATCCGCGCGCGACCGGCTCAAACGCATGGTCCACGCCTGGACCCAGGACCGGCAGCCGATGATCGTCACCCACGACCTCGAGGACGACCTCGGCGATCCGATCCTCTGCCACCTGCGCCGCCGGCAGCTCCTGAACGCGCCCGACGATCCGGTCAAGGTCGTCTTTCACCCGGACTTCATCACATCCACAAGTCCGATTCTGGGGTTGGAATACGACGACTTCGTCCGCGGCTGCAACCTCGGCGTCTTCCCGTCGTACTACGAACCCTGGGGATACACGCCGATGGAGTGCATCGTCCGCGGCGTGCCGGCGATCACCAGCGACCTCAGCGGCTTCGGCTCCTACCTCATGGACCATTCGCCGGATCACGACGCGAATGGGATGTTCGTCGCGCGGCGGCGGCGCGTCACCCACGAGACCACGGTTTACCAGGTCGCGGGCTGGCTGCACGCCTTGTGCAACATGTCTCTGCGTGAGCGGATTTCGATGCGCAACCGCGTCGAGAGCTACGCCGAGATGTTCGACTGGGAACACATGGCGCTTCATTACCGCGTGGCCCGGCGCCTGGCCTTCGAAAAGTACTATCCCGGAAAGCAGATCCTGCCGGCCGACGACGCTTGATGGACGTTGAGCAATCTGCGGAGTCAGAATTTGTAGCGTCGGACCTCCGAGTCCGACGATTTCTTTCGCGAGCATGCACCGTCGGACTCGGTGGTCCGACGCTACGAAAGACGCGATTCACCGTCGGACTCGGAGGTCCGACGCTACGAAAGACACGACTCACCGTCGGACTCGGAGGTCCGATCCGACGCTACGAAAGACGCGATTCACCGTCGGACTCGGAGGTCCGACGCTACGAAAGACACGACTCACCGTCGGACTCGGAGGTCCGACGCTACGAAAGACGCGATTCACCGTCGGACTCGGAGGTCCGACGCTACGAAGACTGGCGGCCGTCGCCGTTCCACGGAACGTCACACCTTCGGCGTCTCGAGCGACCAGGGCTCGGTGACGGTGCAATAGTACGAACCGCCGAGCCGCCCCACCGTGCGCAGCTTGCGTGGATCGATCTGGTCGCGCTCCGCCGTGAGAACCGCATCGTCAATGTGCGCCGCAAGCACGTCGCCGAAGATGACCTGCCCGGCCGCCGGCTGGTCGCCGAATGCGACGATCTGCCGCAAGCGGCATTCGAGGTTCATCGGCGACTCCTTCACCAGCGGGGCCTTCACGAGCTGAGCCGCCGCGGGCGTCAGGCCGGAAAATTCGAATTCGCTTTGCCCATACGGCAATTCCGCGGCGGTCCTGGCCATCTGCGGCGCAATCGCCTCGCTGACGGTCGCGATCACGAACTCGCCCGTTTCGGCGATGTTCCGATAGGTGTGCTTGGGCTCCCGATTTCGATTCAGCGACGGGCAGAACATCACCACCGGCGGATTGCCGGAGACCATGTTGTAAAAGCTGAACGGCGCCAGATTGAGCTGCCCGGCCGCGTTAATCGTCGAGACCAGCGCGATCGGCCGCGGATTCACGAAGCCGACGAACAGCTTGTATCCGACGCGCCAATCAAAACCGGGCTTCGTCACATCGAGGTACACGTCATCTCCTTCCGGCCGCCGCCGCGGTTCCGCGCGGCCGATGCGCTTCGATGTCCAGTATTTCGGCCAGCGGCTTCAGCACGAACTCGCGCTCCCACAGCCGTGGATGCGGCAGAATCAACCCCGGTTCGCTGAGCACCACATCGCGGTAGATCAGCAGATCGAGATCCAGCGTTCGCGGGCCGTTGCGCTGCGAACGAACGCGGCCCATTTGGGTTTCGACCGCGAGCATGCGTTCCAGCAAGCGGCGCGGCGGAAGACTTGTATCCAACTCCGCCGCCGCGTTCAGGAATTGCGGCTGCCCCGCCGGACCGCCGATCGGCTCGGTCGTGTGCAGCGACGAACACGCCAGCACACGAATATCGCCGCGCTGCTGGAGCGCCGCCAGCCCGGCCACGATGTTCGCCGCGCGATCGCCGAGGTTCGCGCCAAGCGAGATGAAAATGCCGCCGCAGGTCATGCGAGCCCCAACGCCGCCGCAACTTCCGCCGGCCGATCGAGGATCAGCGGCGCGCCGGCGGATTCGAGGTCGGCCCGCGTCCGAAAACCCCAGGTCACCGCGATCATGCCGCAGCCCGCATTCCGCGCGGTCAGGACGTCGGTCGGTGTATCCCCAACCAAGCACGTCTCGGCGGCCGGAATGCCGACCTGCCCACACATCTCGGTCACGTGGTGCGGGCTCGGCTTTCGCAGATCCTCGCGCACATAGCCCTGCACGATGCGAAAGACCGAATCCGGCCAGAATTCGCGGACAATCTTCCGCGTGAGCTCATGAGGCTTGTTGCTCAGCACTCCAAGCTGGATTCCCGCTCCGCGCAGCCGAGCGACCAGTTCACGAACGCCGTCGTACGGGCGGGTATGCTCCATGTAGTTGACCCGGTAGCGCGGCCGCGCAAGCTCTATAAGTCTTTGCAAATAATAAGGATGAGACTCGCCGATCGCGCGCTGACAGAGGGTCGGAACGCCTTCGCCGACCATGTAGCGGTACCGCTCCGGCGGGTGTGTCTCGCAACCGAGCAGTTCGAGGCATTCATTGAGGGCGTTCGCAATATCGCGCAGGGAATCGACCAGCGTGCCGTCCAGGTCGAAGATACAGAAACGGATCTTGCTGGCGACGGGCATAGTGAGGTCCGATAACCGCGCAATCGGCGGGGCCAAAACGCATCCGGGAACACGGAGCATCGGTATAATACGGCGAGCATCGCACTCGGGCAATCGCGTCGCAGCGGTTGGTTGGGCGATTACAACCACTGGAGTTCTTTCGATGTCTGTTCGCAAGCCTCTTCACTGGGCCGCAGCACTGGTCGTGGCTGTGGTCGGAACCAGTCTCTGTTTCGCGCAGGATTCGGGAGCGCGCAAAGGCGACTCGTCCGGCGGGTACAGCGCGATCATCGACAACATCGACATGCTGGTCGAAAACTACGCCAAGTTCCTCGGGCGGAAGTACGATCTGAACGACGAGCAGTTCGGCTTCACCAAGCAGATGATTCGGGACAAGGTCTACTCGTTCCTCGACACGCACGAGACCGACGTGCGCGAGTTGTTCGACGAAATGTATCGAGCCCGCACGGGCGGCGACATGACGCAGGAAGGCCTGGTTAGTTGGGGCAAGCGCGTCGCGCCGATCTACGAGGAAGCCAAGAAGATCATCGAGACCGGAAACAACGAATGGCGCGAGATCCTGAACGATCAGCAGCGAGCCATTCACGACACCGATCTTGAACTGATGAAGCAGAGCTTCGCGGAAACCGACGAAAAGGTGCAGCGAATCTCGCAGGGCGAAATGACGATCGAAGAGTTTGTCAAGCCGTCCGGCGGCGGCCCCAGACGCCAGCCTCGAAAGCCGCAGGTCGCTCCGCCGCCTCCGCCCCCGCCGCAGGTCGGCATCGAGGGTGCGCCGCCTGTAGAACAAATCGCACCGGAAAAAGAAGCCTATCTGAAAGAGAAGGCTGCAAAGATGGGCACGGGCGTGGCGCCGGCCGGCGAGGCTCCCCCTGAAACCGCAAAGCGAATCGATCAACCCGTAAGCGAGGGCGAGGCGCCGCCCCCTCAGCCGGAAGGCGCGCAGCCAGCCGAAGCTCCGGTCGTCACCGCACAGCCGGTTCCGTCGGAACCGAACGTGCAACCGCCACCCGGTGCGGGCGGACCGGAAATCCAGCCGCCGCAAAGGCCGAACCGGGCCATGCAGCCCAAGGCCCCGGGCAAGAACTTTGAGTCCGAATGGGAGAAATACGTCCGCGAGTTCATCCAGAAGTACCAGCTCAACGACGAGCAGACGCAGAAAGCCAACGCGATCCTGACGCAGTGCGAGCAGCAGGCCGACCGGATTCTCACCGCGAAGAAGTCTGAGCTCGAGCGCATCGAGAGTCGCGAGGCCGAGCTTCGCACGGCTGCGGCACCGACCGCCGCCGGCGCCAAGAGCGACGCCAAAGAAGCCCGCGAAGCAAAGCAGAAGGAGTCCGGCGAACTGGCCAAGAAGAAAGAGGAGATCCTCGCCCCGCTGACGCGCATCTTCGAGGACCAGCTCAAGCCGAAGCTCGAAAAGCTGCCGACCCGCGCGCAGCGAGAGGCCGCGGAAGCGGCCGCGAAGAAGGCGCCATCCGCAAAACCGATCAAGCCGGGGCCGGCCGCCAAACCGGCCGAGAAGCCGGCTGAAAACAAGAAGCCCTGAGTCGCGCGTCGTCGCGCAAGATCGACCGAAACGCGTTCCGGTCCGCCCCAGCATGTTGTGCCGGCGGACCGGTTTCTTTTTCCATCCACGTTCAATCCGCGTTTCGCCGCGTCCGATGAAATAACTGCCGGCTGCGCGTTGTCGCCTGACGCGGCAGCAGCGCGCTGCCGGTTAACGAGGATTTCATCCAAGGAGATGGCCATGCAAGCTCGTCGCCGCCGAAATCGAATCCTGATCGCCGCCCTGTCTGTCGGCGGCTTGCCTTTCGTAATGGAAGGTTGCGACCCGACCGTCCGCGACACCGTTCTGAACGGCGTGCAGGGCGCGAGCCAGACGCTGATCGGCACGTTCGTCGATGCGTTCTTCGAATCGCTGAACGCGAACCAAGACGATCCGAACTCGCCGAGCACGCTCTAACTGTCACTTGAACGAGCGTCGGGGCGCGGCGCTTGCGGCGCCGGACTCGAGCGTCCGACAATCGTCTGCGCAGTTCTGAACCGCTCGCGCTGATCTCGTCCCATGGGGCGACCTCAGCGCGAGCGGCGCTGCTTATTGGCGCGGCGAGGCGCCAAGCTGGGATTCCAGCTCCGCGATGCGCTTTTCGAGTTTTCGGATGGTCTCGTTCATTTCCGGCAGGCGGCCGATCAACGCGACCTGGCGGCGCATGTCGCGAATCGGAATGGCGGGCTGCCCCAGCACGGTCTGGCCGTCCGGCACGTTGTTCGTCACGCCGGCCTTCGCACCCACCGTCGCATTATCGCCGATGCGGATGTGCCCGACGATGCCGGCCTGTCCAGCCATGGTGACGTGATCGCCGACGGAAACCGAGCCGGCCAGGCCCACCTGCGCGACGAACAGGCAGTGCGCGCCGATCTGTGTTCCGTGGCCGATCGCAATCAGGTTGCTGAATTTCGTGCCCGACCCGATCCGCGTCCTGCCAAGCGTGGCCCGGTCGATCGAGCAGTTCGAGCCGATCTCCACGTCGTCGCCGATCTCCACGGTGCCGATCTGCGGAATCTTGATCCACTTTCCGCCGACCGGCGCGTACCCGAGCCCGTCTTCGCCGATCACGGAGCCGGCGTGGATCGTGACACGGTCGCCGATGCGGGTGTCGTCGTAGATCACGACGTTCGGGAAGAGCAGCACGCGATCGCCGATGTGCGTGCGCGGCCCGACGTAGCAGCCGGGATAAATCGTGGCGTCCGCGCCGATCACCACGTCTTCATCGATCGTCGCGCCTGGATGGATCGTCGCATTCGGGCCGACGCGGGCGCTCGGGTGAATGAAAGCGCCCGGCCCCGGCGGCACGCGGCGATGACGCCGATAGCCGTACAACTCGACGATCATCACCGTAATCGCGGCGTACGGGTCGGACACGCGGATCAGGTTCATCCCGTCCGGAGCGTCCGCATCCAACTTGACGACCACCGCTGCGGCCCGGGTCGTCTGGAGCGCCTTTTCGTACTTGGGATTCGACAGGAAGGCGATTTCGCCGTCGCACGCGTCTTCGAGCGTCGCGACGCCGCGGATTTCCCGATTGGGATCTCCGACGAGCTCCGGGCTTATCCCATTGCGGCGAAGCGTCTCACAGACTTGGCTGAGGGTGTGTGGCATTCAGCGGCGCTATTGTCCCGGCCGTGCAAGCGACGGCCGCAACTTTCTCCGGAGCAGACTGCGGACCACGCGTCCGAAGTCGGCGTCTCAAGAGCAAGGGCGTTCGATCAGCAAACGTGCCGGGTCGACGTGGTAGACGCCTCCTCAACGGCTCGATCGCATTGTAGGGAACCGCTGCGGCAGCGTCAAAACCGGGCCGTTTAGCTGAGCTTCGCTGCGCGGCGGAGTCGATGCGGGCGATCGAGGTTGAAGTGCCGGCTTCGTCGTCGGACTCGGAGGTCCGACGCTACGATGCGCGACACCCCGTTTCAAAGCGCCGCCGCCGGCGTCGGGTGGCGTATCGCGACCACACCATGCAATCAGCCGAGCAGGAACACCTCGGTTAACTTGTCGCCGATGCCGATGATCGCCGCGCCGGCGATGATGCCCGCACAGATCGATTCTTGCGATTCAACCCAGAGCTTGTGCCCCGTCGAGCCCGGCGTGCGGTTTCGCCCCATCCACCAGAAAAACAGCGAGCCGACCCACATCGCCAGCGTCGCGTCCGGCGGCAGGACTACACCCAGGCCGATGGACACCGCCGACAGCGGGAACCGCCCGCGCGTCGCGATCCGCGCGACCTCGAAGACAACCGCCGCGAGAGCCGCAATCGCCAGCGACCATTGGATCGACATCGGAAGATTCGCGAAATCGAACCCCCGGGCGATGATGTCGGCCACGCCCTTCCACTGCACCGCGCCGGGGAAGGCGTAGGGCGAGCCTTCAGGAGTCATCGCCGCCATGAGTTCGCCCTTGCCGAGCTTCTCAGGAACCTTGTTCAGGAACATCGCAAAGAACAGCGGCGTCGACGCGATTGCGCCGGAGAGAATGCCGATCGCGTGGCCGATCGCCTGCTGCCGCGGCTTGGCGCCGAGCATGTACCCGGGCTTGATGTCCGAAAGGAGGTTGGCGGCGTTGGACGCTACCTCGGACGTAACGCCGGCGGTCATCAGATTCGTCGCCGGATTGCTCCGATCGATCGCACCGAAGGTGAATTGCGTGATCTTGCTCAACGCGCCGGTCGGCGTCCACGAGGTCAGCGCCATCGCGTTGGTGCAGATCAGGCTGAGGGCCAGCACGAGCGGCAGCGACAGCAGCACGTAGTACCACTTCACGCCGAAGAACTCCGCTCCCATCCACGCCGAAACCGCCGCCAGGAGCGGCACCCCGGCGAACGAAATCCACAGCGGCAGCTCCACGTCGCCGAGCACGTCGGCTGTCTTGTCGCGACGGGAAAAGAGGCCGGCGAAGGCGCCGAAGATCACCTTGGGCTTGGCAAACAACGCCACCAGCGAGCCGACCACCATGATGCCCACGCCCCACCAGATCGCCCAGGTGTTGACGATGTGGGCGCGGCCGTAGACGGCGGTTCCATCGGCCACCGAGCCCGCGCGCGGCTGAATATCGCCGATGTTGATCATCCACGGCGCGAGAATCACGAAATTGATCACCATTCCGACCATCAGGCTGGTGGTGATCTTCGGTCCCATCAGTCCGCCGGCGCCGATCATCGCCAGGTCGAGACTCGGCCGCAGAGCAAGCTCGCGCAGGTCGACGCCGGCGATGGTGGGCGTGGTCCAGTTGTGCTTCTTGCACAGCGCGTAGTACCACTCGTCGAGCTTCTCCGGAATCGCGATTGCCGTCTCGAAGCCCAGCAGCTTGCACTGAAGGTAGGTCTGGTACGCGTGGCCCGTGAAGAATTGGATCGTCGCCGCGATCGCGCCTGCGAACGCGAGCGCCTTGGTCTGCAACATTCCCGCGGCCTGGCTCGCCGAGTTGTAAAGCGTGTCAAGCACGACGCCGCACGCGCGGCCCTCGGGGAACGGCTGCTGCTCGTCGTTGATGAATCGCCGCTTCATCGGGAACGCGACCAACACTCCCATCAGGGAAAGGAGCACGTTCCACAGCAGCATCTGGTAGGCCGGCACGACCCGATCGGTCATCCACATGTACGCCGTGATGCTCGACATCAGCGGCATGGTCATGTAGCCGGCCGCGGTCGCGATGGACTGCATGCAGTTGTTTTCGAGGATCGACATGTCCTTCATGCCGAGCGACGCGAAGAGCTTGAACATCCCGAACGCGAGGATCACCGAGGTCAGCCCGACGCCGAGTGTAATCCCCGTTCGCGCGCCAACGTAGAGATTCGTCGCGGAAAGAAACCCGCCGAGCACGAATCCGGTGAGCGCGGCTCGAAGCGTCAGCTGCGGCGTGTCGCCTCGAAAGACGTTGGCGCGCCACCAGCGGTCCTTCTGCTCCAGCGTCCACGTCCGGACCTGTTCTTCGCTTAGATGCTGTAAAGCCATGCGTGTTTTCGCCTGAGCCGAAATCGGCCGGGACAGTGTGCCGCAGATTGGGCGGCGTGGCCAGTAGCCTGCGTCGAAAAGGGCGAAGCCGCGGTGCTGGAATTTTCTTGACGAGCCGGGCGAGCGCGAGGCTCGATTCACAGCACTGATCCCTGAATGTGGGGCCGGCTTCCGAGCTTGTGAGTTCTTTGGGGAGTGCGGGCGTCTCGCCCGCGCTTTCAAGCACAAGTACGACGATCGCGTTTGGAGTTTGCCAAAAAATCCACAAGCTCTCCGGCCGGTCTCTTCGATGAAATGGGGCACACTTGGAAAGAGACAGGCCGGAGGCCTGCCCCACAT
>JACRLV010000111.1 GCA_016235145.1 Planctomycetota bacterium | reverse complement strand
CCGTCGGACTCGGAGGTCCGACGCTACGGTTTGTGCGGTGGCGATGGAAACCATCATTCTCGGCGTCGAAACGTCCTGCGACGAGACCTCCGCCGCGGTCGTCGTCGACGGCTGCGACGTGCGCTCCAGCGTGGTGAGTTCGCAGGTCGATCTGCACGCCCGCTATGGCGGCGTCGTGCCGGAAATCGCGTCGCGGGCGCATATCGAGAAGATCGCACCGGTGATTGAGGTCGCACTCGCGGACGCGGGCCTGGGCTACGAAAACATTCACGGCATCGCCGTGACCGACGGCCCGGGGCTGGTCGGCTCATTGCTCGTCGGCGTGACGGCGGCAAAAACGCTGGCGCTGACGCTCGACGTTCCGCTCATTCCAGTGGACCACATCGAGGCCCACGCGACCAGCGCGGCTCTCGGCTGCGCGGCGGAGGTCGCGGCGACCCTCTGGCCGGCGGTGGCGCTGGTCGTAAGCGGCGGCCACACGTCGATCTATCTCGTGCGCGACTTCTGCACGATCGATCTGCTCGGGCAGACAGTGGATGACGCCGCGGGCGAGGCATTCGACAAAGTCGCGGCGATCCTCGAACTGGGCTATCCCGGCGGGCCGGTGATCGACCGACTGGCCCGCGAAGGCGACGCGCGGGCCGTGCGTTTTCCGCGGGCCTGGCTGAATGAGCCGCACTTCGATTTCTCATACAGCGGGCTGAAGACGGCGGTGCTGTATCACGTCTACGGGGCCGGGCAAAAGTACGGCTCCACTGCGCACCTCAGCCGCAAGCAGATCGCCGACGTTGCGGCGAGTTTTCAGCAGGCGCTCATCGATCCGCTGGTCGTTAAGACCGTCGCGGCGGCACGCCAGAAGGGCGTTCGAAATGTCGTGATCGGTGGGGGGGTTGCGGCGAACTCCGGCCTGCGAGATTCGATGGATGCCGCCTGTCGAGAGGCGGGCTTGGCGTTCCACCTGACTCCGACCAAGTACTGCACCGATAACGCCGCCATGATCGCCGCCCAGGGGTATCACCAGTTCCTGGCCGGGCGGCGTGCGGATCTCTGGCTGGAACCGCGTGCGGGGCTGGTGCGGCCGGCGCGGTGACCGCCGGCGGCTTGAGGCTCGCAGCGACTTGTGCCTGAGGTCTGCAAGATCGATCCTGGCGCTCGTCTGCTATTGAGTGTTGTGGGTCAGAAGCCCCGCCTGTCTCGTGTGGGGCAGGCCTCTGGCCTGTCTTATGTGGGGCAGGCCTCCGGCCTGTCTCTTGTGCAAGCTGGCCCAACTTCATCGAAGAGACCGGGCGGAGCCCGGCCCCACATTCTGAGCCCAAATACTGAGCTCATATTCCGAGCTCCCATTCCGTGCTCACCGGCATGCCGATTCGCAAACGGCTGGTTTTGGTTGGCCATTCCCGGTCGTTGGTGCTATCTTCCCACATAGGGAGAGACTCGCGGGCCGATGGTCCGCAGAGACAATTCGAGGTTGGATCGCGAACAAGAGCACCTTCGGCGAGCGGATCGGAACCTCTTCCGCATGTGATTGCTCTTTTTCCGCGAGTTGCGGTTGGCTGCACAGGGAAGTGGCCGTGCGAACGCAAGATAGCAAGAATCGTTGGCTGTCGGAGGAATCCACAATGAACGTCCTGAATCGGCGCAGGAATTCGGGCTTCACGCTCATCGAGCTGCTCGTGGTTGTGGCGATCATCGCGTTGCTGATCTCGATCCTCCTGCCGAGCCTCAGCTCCGCCCGGGAGCAGGGCAAGCAGGCCAAGTGCGTCGCGAATCTGAAATCGATCGGCACGGCGATGGCGATGTACGGCAACGACAACGCGGACTGGTTCCCATTCGAGAAGCACAACAACTTCCCGTCGGCCAACCCGCTGCACGGTTTCTTTTACGGCGGCCACCCCGGCAACCCCGGCTGGTGGGGCTACGACCGCCTTAATTTCCGCGACACGCCGCGCGGGCGCCCCTTCAATTCATACATCTATGAAAACCTGCCGAATTTCGATGTCCCGCAAACGGACCCGCTTTACGAGGAAGTCAGAGCGAAACTCGCCGGCGTTTTTGGCTGCCCTTCCGACACCGGCGGTTTCTGGAACACACAGTCGAACGATGAAGAGAACACACCCTACCCGCTCGTTCACGACACCGGAAACAGCTACGATGAAAATTACCAGTTCAGCATGCGCTGGACGGTGCGCTACATCCCGCCGGGCGCGAATCGGAATGATATCCTTCGTCTTTGGCAGCAGCGCTCCAACAAGTTCCTGGCGGTGCAGCGGCGATTGCACGCGTCGCGGTTCATCATCGCGTACGAGGATCCCTTTGATTCGCCGCTCTGGATGGGCATCGCCCGCGTCGGGTGGCATCGAAAGCTCAACCGGCACAGCGTTCTCTTTCTCGACTCCCACGCCAGCAACATCCACATGGATACCATTGGCGTAAATACGACCACGGGCTTGCCGAAAAACCAGGGCACTGGCTGGAAAACATCCGCCGGCTTCTGGTTCACGAATCCGCAAGATCCGGACTACGAACTACGCGACATTCTGCCGTAGAGCCGATTCAAACACGATCAATCCGCCGCCTCCTATCTGGCGACTGGGGGGGCGGCACTCCTGTTTGAATGGAGCGATCCTGCCAGGATTGAATCCGCGACTGCGCAAGGGCGTCATCGCAGGCGCTCTGCGCTTGCAGCTGTCGCTTGAGATCGTTGTTCCGCCGGGTTCCCGTCGCTACACTGTCGAACCCGCGTGGCATGAGGCGGCGCGGGGAGTGGGTGGTGCGGCTCTCCGATGGCTATCCGCCGCGCGGGCGGACAGCGCTGACCGATAACTGTTTCTCGGCGGCGGACTCGCCGAAGAACACCGCCCGATTTACCCTTGGAGCAAGAGCGATCTCATGAAGAACAAGGCGTTTGACGTAGCGAACCTCAACCTCGCCCCGCAGGGCAAGAAGCGAATTCTCTGGGCCGACCGCGACATGCCGGTCCTGGCCCTGATCCGGCAGCGTTTTGCGAAGCAGAAGGCGCTCAAGGGCGTGCGGATGGGCTGTTGCATGCACGTGACCAGCGAAACCGCCAACCTGATGCGGACCCTCACGGCCGGTGGGGCAGGCGTCGCGCTTTGCGCCTCAAATCCGCTTTCCACGCAGGACGAGACCGCGGCCTCGCTGGTCAAGGACTTCGGCGTGCCGGTCTTCGCCCGTCGCGGCGAGAGCAAGAAGACTTTCTACGACCACCTGCACGCCGTGATCGACACCCGCCCCGCCATCACCATGGACGACGGGGCTGATCTGGTGAACCTGCTGCACGGCGATCGGGCGGCGGACGGCTCGAACATCGTCGCCAGCATGGAAGAGACGACGACCGGCGTGATTCGCCTCCGGGCGATGGAATCGCGAGGCATCCTGCGTTTTCCGGTTATCGCCGTGAATGACGCCGACACGAAACACCTGTTCGACAACCGCTACGGCACGGGCCAGAGCACGCTGGACGGCGTGGTGCGGGCGACGGATTGCCTGCTGGCCGGCAAGCGCGTGGTTGTTGCGGGTTACGGATGGTGCGGCCGCGGCGTCTCGCAGCGGGCGCGCGGCGCGGGAGCGCTGGTGACGGTCACCGAGATCGATCCGCTCAAGGCGCTCGAAGCGGTGATGGACGGATTTGACGTGCGGCCGATGGAGCAAGCCGCGGCGGAAGGCGAGGTCTTCATCACCGTCACGGGCAACAAGCACGTGTTGCGGGCGGAGCATTTCAAGAAGATGCGCAACGGCGCGGTGGTCTCCAACAGCTGCCTCTTCGACGTGGAGATCGAGTGGAGATCGACATTCCGAGCCTGGCCAAGATGTCCAAGGAAGTCCGCAAGGGCGTTCGCACCAACGTGGACGAGTTTGTCATCAGCAAGGACAAGAGCATCTTCCTGCTGGCCGAGGGCCGGCTGGTGAACCTGGCGGCCGCGACCGGCCACCCTGCCAGCGTCATGGACATGAGCTTCGCCACGCAGGCGCTCGCGGCCGAATGGGCGGTCAAGCACGGAAAGACGTTCGAGACCGCCGTGCACGACGTGCCGAAGGAGATCGAGGACGAGGTCGCTGCGCTCAAGCTGGCGAGCATGAAAGTCCAGATCGACACGCTCACGAAGGCCCAGGTTGAATACCTGTCGAGCTCGCACGAGGGGACGTAGCCGCCGCGCCCCGCATGCGTAGCGTCGGACCTCCGAGTCCGACGTGGGGTTTCGCCGATCGTTCGTCGTCGGACTCGGAGGTCCGACGCTACGAATCCGGCGCTACGAATCCGGCGCGGCGAGTCCGACACTAAGGTTGTCCGCGAGCGATGAACCACGTGACCAGGACGGCCTGTGCGACGACGATCGCCCAGAACCGCCATTGAAACGACCGTTTCGAGGTCTTGTGCCGAAGAGTCCATTGCGCCGCCAGCGCAGCGGGCGAGCCGCCGAGCGCAGCGACCAGGTGCAGAGCCGCCTCCGGCACTCGGGTCGCGCCGCTGCCGGCGACGGATTTGTCGTACGCGTACAGGGCGAATGTGATCACGTTGATCGCGAGCGCAAGGGACAATGGCCATCCCGCGCCCAAGCCGAACCGAAATAGCGCGGCGATTAGAACCGCCAGGCCGCCCGCCACGATCAGCGCGGCCCGAAAGGGATTTCGTCTGAACGCGTTTCGCATGATTCCGGCTGCGTACGATAGCGTGCGCCGGCGTGATCGGGGAGACCGCCCACCGGCGCGCTGAATCGCTCCGCAATGCGCGCGTCTGGCTACATTTGTGGGCGGCGGTGCGATACAATCCAGAGTTGCCATGAAAGGACTGATCACACTGGTTGTGTTGGCCGGCCTCAGCGCCGGCGGTTACTACGGGTACCAGCGCTGGCTGGCGCCCGAAGACAAGCCCTCCTACCGCACCGTCGAAGTGCAGCGCGGCGACGTGATCGCGACGGTCTCGGCGACGGGTACGATCGAACCGCTCGTCAAAGTGGTGGTCGGCACGCAGGTCAGCGGAACGGTGATCAAGTGGTACGCCGACTTTAACCAGCAGGTCAAGGAAGGCGAGATCCTGCTGGAGCTCGATCAGGATCGCTACCGGGCGACCGTCGAGCAGCGGAAGGCGTCGCTCGCCGTCGCCCAATCGCGGCGGGAGGAAGCCGCGGCCCGCTTCGCCAAGGCTACGCTCGACCTGGAAAAAGTCGAGCAGTCCCTGTCGCGCATGGCGGCGTCCGAATTCGAGGTCCGCACCTCGCGAACCGAGGTCGATGCCGCCGCGGCCGCCTTGCACGCCTCCGAGGCGCAGGTGCAGGCTTCCGAGGCGGACTTGCGTTATTCGGAGGTCGAGCTGTCCAAGACGATCATCAAGTCGCCGATCGACGGGGTGGTGATCAAGCGGGACGTGGATGTCGGCCAGACCGTCGCCGCGTCGCTCCAGGCGCCGACGCTGTTCCTGATCGCCGCCGATCTGAGGCAAATGCGGGTCAACGCCGCGGTGAGCGAAACGGACATCGGGCGCATCAAGGAGCAGATGGCGGCGCAGTTCCGCGTCGATGCCTTCCCGGGGCGGAAGTTTCGCGGCGTGGTTTCGCAGGTGCGCTTCTCGGAGACGGTGGTGGACAACGTGGTGACGTACACCACGATGATCGACGTGGATAATGAGGAGCTGCTGCTTCGGCCGGGCATGACGGCGACGATTCTTTTTGAGGTCGCCAAGGCGGAAGACACGCTGCTGGTCCCGAATGCGGCGTTGCGTTTTGATCCCGCCGCCGCCAGTGCGCCGGCCAGCGCGTCGCCCGCCAACTGGTTCAAGCCGGGCAAGGGTATGGCCAGCAAGCCGCGGGTCTACAAGCTGGTGCGGGACGACCTGGTGGAAGTCGCGCTTTCGCTCGGTCTGAACGACGGCGCGAACACGCAGATTCTGAGCGGCGAGCTGGCGCCGGGCGACGCAATCGTCGTCGAGCGCCTGGTCGGCCCGGCGGCGGCGGCGCGGCGCGGTCCGCCGATGGGCGGCGGCCAGATGCGCGGCCCGCGCATGTGACCACCCCATGCCAGACTACCTGATCGACATTCGCGGCGCCTGCAAGTCGTACCACATCGGCGACCACCAGGTGCAGGCCGTTTGCGACGTGTCGTTGGCGAGTCCGCCGGGGCAGTTCATCGCCGTCACGGGTCCCAGCGGCTCGGGGAAATCGACGTTCATGCACCTGCTCGGCTGCCTGGATCGGCTGGACGCTGGCGAATATCTCTTCGAAGGCCGGCCGATTCAGAAATTCTCCCGATCGCAACTGGCGAACCTGCGAAGCCGCCGGATCGGCTTTGTTTTTCAGGCCTTCAATCTGCTTCGCCGAACCACCATCGTGGACAACGTGGCGCTTCCGCTGATGTACCAGGGCGTGCGGCGGCGCGAGCGCAGAAGACGGGCCAGCGCGCTGCTTGAGCGGGTGGGGCTCGCCGAGCGGCTGAAGCACCACCCGAATCAACTTTCCGGCGGCCAGCAGCAGCGCGTCGCGATCGCGCGGGCGCTGGTGACCGGGCCGGCGGTCTTGCTCGCCGATGAGCCCACCGGCAACCTCGATACGAAAACGAGCATCGAGATCATGCAGCTTTTTCGCGAGATCAACAGCCAGCAGGGGGTCTGCGTTGCGCTGGTGACGCACGAGCCGGAAATCGCGGCGTACGCCGAGCGGCACGTCGTTTTCCGCGACGGCCGGATTGTGGTGGACGAAGTGCGTCCCGCGACGCCGGCCGCCTGAATCGCTCGGTCAGCCGGCAGCGCAAGTCGAAATGCCGCCGCGCGCTCTACTTCGAGAAAGCTTCCATCAGCCGGATCGCGGCCGGACCGGCGAGCACGATTCCCATCGCCGGAAAGATGAACATAACCAGCGGGATCATCAGCTTGACGGCGGTTTTCTGGGCTTTCTCTTCGGCCTGCAAGCGGCGTTTGGACCGCATCGCCTCGCCCTGATTGCGCAGGGCCTTGGCGACGCTCGTGCCGAAGCGCTCGGCCTGGGCGATCACGGACACCAACGAACGCAGCTCGTCCAC
>JACRLV010000351.1 GCA_016235145.1 Planctomycetota bacterium | reverse complement strand
GCCGCGGGCCGGCGTCGGGTTCGCCTCGGGCGCGGCGCCTAACCCGGGGGCGAGGCGCGCCGCCTCGATTCCAGCGCAAGAATCGCGTCCGCGCGCGTTCGCAGCTCCTCGTTCAGTTGCCGCGTGTACAGCTCGTCGAGAAGCCGCTTGTAGATCGGGCCGGCCGGTACGCCGCGGGCGGCCAGATCGTCGCCGGTGATCAGAGGAGGAGGCGCGATGGCGTCCGGCGGGATCGCGGCGATGCGCTGCGCAAGCGAAATTGTTCGCTCCGCACCGTCGGGTCGGCATGCGAAACGAGCATGGGCCAGCGCGAGCAAAGCCGGAAACGCCGGCGCGGCCAGCAGCCGCTTCAACCCGGCCAGCGAAATTTCCGTCGGGTCGTCGAGATGGGATTGGCGTTCGACCGTGAAGACCGTTGCCTCGCGCTGCTCATTTGAGCAGGCTAGAGCGCGGCACGCCTCATGCACCTCGGCGGCGAATCGGTCCGCCAGGATCGCGGCCAGGCACGTCTCAAACGGCGCGTCGGCAGGCATGGCCGCCAGAAGGCGGTCGATGCGTTCCAGTCGCGGCGGCGGCCAATCGTCCCATGCGGCGCTTTCAGAACGATCGGCCGGCTTGTGCGGCCAGATCCACGGCAACAGACGCGACTCGACCAGCAGCGCGAACGCCCGCCGACGAGCGGGGTGCGCGAACATCTTCTCGAGCTCGTCGCGAATCCGCTCGGCGGCGATGCGGGCGAGCGACGCCGCGCGAGTCCGCATGGCGTCGAGCGTCCCGTTCTCGATCGAAAAATCCAGCCGTGCCGCGAAACGCACGGCCCGCAGCAGACGCAGGTAGTCTTCGCCGAAGCGCGCCGCCGGATCGCCGATGCAGCGGATGCGCCGCGCGGCCAGATCGGCTCGGCCGGCGACGTAGTCAATGACGGTGGGGCCGTCGGGGTCGAGGAACATGCCGTTGACGGTGAAATCGCGCCGCTGGGCGTCGTGCTCGGCGTCGGTGAACTGCACCGAATCCGGGCGGCGGCCGTCGGAGTATCGCCCGTCCGATCGAAAAGTCGCGACTTCGATCCAGCGTTGATCCCGCTTGACCAGGACTACGCCGAACGCCTGCCCGACCAGCCGCGTGGGGCGAAAGAGCTTGCAAATCTGCTGCGGCGGCGTGTCCGTCGCGACGTCATAGTCCGTCGGGGCGCGGCCAAGAAGCAGGTCGCGCACGCACCCGCCGGCCAGCAGCGCCGCGTGCCCGGACGCGCGCAAGACGCGCACGATCGCCAAGGCGGGCGCGGCGGCGTCCGGAAGCTCGAAAGCGAATGGAAAGCGCTCGACCATGCCCGGGATGATAGCGTTCCGCCGAACGGACGTTCGCAGCGTCGGGACTCCGCGTTCGACGAGAAAAGCGCACTCACCCCAGCCCTCTCCCGGAGTACCGGGAGAGGGGGATGCGGACCAACGCCGTCGGACTGGGACGTCCGACGCTACGGTTCTTCGTCGGACTGGGACGTCCGACGCTACGGTTCTTCGTCGGACTGGGACGTCCGACGCTACGGTTCTTCGTCGGACTGGGACGTCTGGCGCTACGGTTCTTCGTCGAACTGGGACGTGCGACGCTACGGATTCGACGAGCCGAGCGTGCGGTCGGGCCGGCATTCACAATCAAGACGGGTCGCCTTTTCGAGCCGCCGGCATTGTCGCCGCGCTCGCCGCGCCTACCATATTGCCTCGGGAACCCAACGAATGCGCGGACTGTTTGATTTTCTGCGGGTGGCTGACCTGCCGCGCATGGCCCGGCCGACCTTCGTCGCCGAATGGCGGCACATGGCCCTCTTCGGCATCTTCGCCGGCATGATCGAGGGCAACACGTCCGCGATCGTCGTCGCGAAGACGTTTCACGCCGACACGATCCTGATTCCCGTCGTCAACGCTACGCCGATGTTGGCGAACCTGCTGAGCCTGCTCTGGGGCGCTTTGCTGCGCGATCGGCCGCGGCAGGCGATGTTCCTGTTGCTGGCGCCGTGCGCGGTCGCGAGCTTCGCCGCGGTCGGGCTGATTCCCGCGGGCGGCGGGTCGGCGGCCGGGTGGGTTTTCGCCGGCCTGCTCGCGTGTTCGCGGATTTTCCTGACCGGCCTGATCAATCTGCGAACGAGCATGTGGGGCGTCAACTATCCGACTGCCTATCGCGCGCGGATCACCGGGAGGCTTCAGTCGCTTCGGTTCCTGATGGGGCTGATGGCGACCGCGGGCGTGGCTCAACTGTTCGATCACGACGCACAGTGGTATCGCTGGATCTACCCGCTGGTGGGTCTGGTCGGATTTGCGTCGCTGCTGCCTATTCGCCGCTTGCGCGTGCGGGGCGAGGCGGCGGAATTCGCCCAGCGTCGCGAGGGCGGCGGGCCGGAGCGGCGGGGCTTTCTCGCCAGCTTGCGCGAGTGCCGCGAAATTCTGCGCCGAGACCGCGCGTTCGCCCGCTATTGCACGGCTCAGTACTTCCTCGGTTCGTCGAATTTCATGATCGACCCGGTTCTGGCGATCGTCGCGACGAGCCGGCTGAATCTCGACTACTTCAAAGCGAGCGGGCTGCTCGATCTGCTTCCGAACGTCGTCATGCTGGCGACCATCCCGCTCTGGTCGCGGCAATTCGATCGCGTCGGCGTGCTGCGTTTTCGGGTGACCAACAGCGCCATCTGGGTTGGGAGCGCGTGTCTGGGAGCGGTCGGGCTGCTCGTGCTCGCACAGCCGGGATTTCTGTGGCTCGCGTTGGCCTGCATCTGGATGAGCCGAATCCTGAACGGCATGGGTCGCGGCGGCGGGGCGATCGCGTGGAACCTCGGGCACCTGCACTTCTCGCGGCGCGAAGATGCGGATCTCTACATGGCGATTCACGTCGGGCTGACGGGCGTGCGAGGGCTGATAATGCCGTTTATCGCGTGGTTCCTGTATGAGCAGGTCGGTGACAGCGTGCTCGTCGTCGCGGTTTTGCTGGCGGCGACCGCATTCGAGCTGTTCCGCCGCCTTGCCCGGCCAGCGCCGGCGGCAGCAACTGCTCCGCAGGCGCCGATTCATTAGACACCAAGCATAATTCGATATCATAAAGACACTTGCATGTTGCAAAACCAGCAACGCACGAGGCGAAACCGCCCGCCGGACCGGCGCTCGGGCGGACGGGCTTAGCGCGTTTTTCATCGGCACGTCTTGTGAAAAACAGCCGTTTCGATACACTCGATATCTGAAAAGGCAGGCGGCAACGGGCGATTTTCCCTGCCCTCGGAGGGGCTCGCGAAGCGGCTCTATCGCCCGATCCGCACACGAACGGCGAATTCGCGCATCAGTCAACAAGTGATCGTGAATGGTGATTCCGGCTCGAACCGCCCAGGGCGGGCCTTGCCGGCACCTTCGAGATTTTTGGATGGCATAGGCGATTCTCGGGATATCGTACCCCTCGGAGGAAAACTGATGAAACGCGTTCTTGGACTCTTGGCGGCTGCGGTGGGCTTGGCCGCCACAACGTTGGCCCAGCCTTACTTTGCGCAACAGTCGGCGACGATCCGGTCGGGCGGGCGCAACATGTCGGCGAGCAGCGGCAACCAGTTCATGGTCGCCGAGGGCGCCAATCTCGGCACGTTCGCTTCTTACGGGGTGGCGCGCTGGGATCTCACCACGCTGAAGAACAACCTGAACCTCCAGTACGGCGCGGCAAACTGGCGCATCACACAAGTCGACGTCGTCGTCACGCAGACGGGCGCCAGCTTCGGCGCCAGCGGCGCGATGAATGTCCATTACAGCACCGATGACGCCACGGACATCCTGACCGCGGCCTGTCCGTTCCGTTGGCCGCTGAGCGACGGCGTCGGCGACCCGGTGCATAGCGGAACGCCGCTGCTCGCGTACACGTTCAACGACTGCCGCTGTATCCAGGCCGATACCTACACCATTTACGTCGACGGCGACGGCGGCGACCGGCTGCTCGTGGCCGACGACATCACGAACATGGGCGACTCGTCGCTGACGCTGGTTTTCGAAGACGGCGACCTAACCGTCGCGGCTTCCTACCGCGGCATGACCGGCACTGCGACGGCCAACCCGCCGGAGTTGCTCGTGACCGCCGTGCCGATCGCGGGCAATCCCCCGACGGCCAACGCCGGCGTCGACCAGACGGTCACCGATACCGACGTGTCCGGCAGCGAGTCGATCACGCTGGACGGCTCGGCCAGCCACGCCAACCCGCCGGCGTCGTCAATCACCAACTACGCCTGGACCGAGGGCGGCAGCCCGATCGCCAGCGGCGTGTCGCCGACGCTCAACTTCACGGTTGGCGTCCACAACGTCATCCTGACCGTGACCGACAATCTGGGCGGCACGGCGTCGGATGAAGTCATTATCACAGTCCGTTCCGGCGTGCAGATCGTCGCGGCGGCGGGCGCGAATTCCACCGTGATCGCGGACGCCTGCGACGGCACCGCCAGCATCACGCTGGATGGAACCGGCAGCACATACAACGCGGGCACGATCACCAGCTACACCTGGACGGACGACAGCACCGGCGCCGTGGTCGGCACGCTGCCGATCGAGATCGTCTCGCTGAATCTGGTCGGCACGCACACCTTCCGTCTGCACGTCGTCGGCAGCGGCGGCGAGACCGACGACGATGTGCGTACGGTCGAAGTCCGTCCGTCCACCGTCTTCGCCGGCCACGACTTCGATTCGTTGTTCGCCAACTTCGTCAATATCGTGCCCGCCGGGCCGTTCGCGACCGGCGACGCGTTCGGGGTGCTTCAGCGCGGCACGGGCAGTATCCCGTTCGGTCTGCTGGACGACTCGCTGGCGACGTTCACCGGCGATCTGACGGGCATCGTCAACGACAAGAAGCTCGATGCGTGGTTTGGTTCGCAGGATCTGCTGACCGCGACGAATACGGGCGGAACCGGAACCGCCACGTTCGATTTCACCATCGCCGGCCACAGCAACATCATGATTGCAATCGACATGGGCGCGATGGGCGACTACGAGGCGACCGGAACGCCGCCGGATGAGTACACGTTTACGGCGTCGGTCGACGGCGGCGCGGCGATCACCGTGTTCAGCATCCGTTGCGACGAGGCGCTCGCGCAGGATTATCGCCTCGGTTCGGGCACGGTCCGGAATCTGGCCGACCCGCTCAAGGTCGATGGCACGACGGTTCTGACGAACCTGTTCCGCACGTTCAGCTTCCCGCTCGGCGTCACCGGCAGCTCGTTGACGCTGACGCTGTCCGGCTCCGGCGACGGCGACGATGAAGCGTTCGCCTTCGACAACATCCTGCTCTACGAGTGCACGCAGAGCAATCCGTGCCCGTGCGCCGGCGACCTGAACGGCGACGGCCTGGTCGACATCAGCGACCTGGCCCTGTTCCTGTCGAGCTTCGGCACCGCGGCGCCG
>JACRLV010000350.1:3311-12238 GCA_016235145.1 Planctomycetota bacterium | reverse complement strand
ATGCGCGGCGTTTCGCTCGACGCCTGGCATTTCGCGGTGAACAACGTGCGTCCGTCGCTGATCCGCGTCGAGGCGGACGAAGTGACGTACGGCCTGCACATCATGCTGCGTTTCGACCTCGAACGCCGTTTGCTGCGCAAAGAGCTGGCCGTTCGCGACGTGCCTGCGGCCTGGAACGACGGCATGAAGTCGCTGCTGGGCATTACGCCGCCGGATGACGCGCAAGGCTGTCTACAGGACATCCACTGGAGCCTCGCGACGTTCGGTTATTTTCCGACCTACGCTCTGGGGAATCTCTATTCGGCGCAGTTCTTCGCGGCGGCTCGGCGGCAGATCAGCGGATTGGATGACCAGATCGCCCGCGGCGAACTGGGCGGATTGCGTGAGTGGCTGCGCGAGAAGATCCACCGCCAGGGCAAACGCTATCGGGCGACGGAGCTGGTGAAGGTCGTCACTGGGTGCGAACTGTCGCACGAGCCGTTTATTGAGTATCTCGAAACGAAGTTCAAGCCGCTTTACGGATTGGCGTAGCGGTCGAGCCGGCGACATTTCGTATCCTCGGACTTCCGAGTCCGACGACAAGCGGACCGCTCCAAAGTCCCGTCGGACTCGGAGGTCCGACGCGACGAATGCGCAGCGCTTGCGTTAAATGCAGTGTGAAGCTCCGCCGATCAAGCCGGATTCGACTGGAGCGGCCGGGCCGATTCGGCCGCTACTGGCCAATCTGGATCGGCCGCGTCCGCATCACTTCCGCCGCGAACTGGCAGAACGCGCCCGCCAGGAAGTTCAGCGGCCGAAATCCGAAGCGATGATCGATCTCCCGCAGCAGCGCGTGAATCTCCTCGGGCAGGTGCACCGTGCGCGTTCGCCGCTCCAGATACAGCACATGCAGCGGCGAGCACGTTTCCGGCGGGTCCAGGCTGAAGAAATAGCGACAGGCGACCGGCCGAACCGGATAGATGCGGCAGCAACCCGTCTCCGCGTCGAGAAACCCGCACCGCCGGTTCATCGAGTTGAATCGCACGTGCGCCTCTGCGATGCGCGGATCGCGCCCGCCCGGCGGCTCCTCTCCCGGCTTGGTCATCACGCTCAGGATGTTCATGAAGAGCTCGGCGGAGTCGCGGTGATATTCAAAAAGCTGCTTTACGTCCGGCCAGGTCCGCACATGGTGATAGATGTTAATGATCTCGGGCGTGGTGATGCCGCGAACCAGATCAATGCAGCAGTTCGAGCACCCTTTCCTGCACTGAATCGCCTCGTCCGGGCCGTCCGCCGCGAGCACGAATTCGATCAGTCGGTCGTAGCAGGCCAGCGCGGCATTGAAGTGTTCGAAGAATGCCGCCGGCAGCCGCCCCGTCGACCGAAACGCCGGCAGCTCCGGCAGGTCGCGAACGGCCTCGAGCTGTCGGGTCATCTCCGCAATCTGCTCGCGATAGAACGGCTCATTCGCGGCGGGTTCGGCTCGCGGCGGAGTGGGTTCGAGCATTGCGGGTCTCCGATCCGCGGATGTTAGCCCACCGCCGCAGGCGAATCACCGCGCAATCCAGCACCTTCGCCCCCGCAATCTGGCTCGCCCGGCGGCTGGGAATCATCCCGAAACGCCCTGCGCAAAATCGCGCAGAGGTGGCCAGTAACATCTCAGAACCAAGGAGAGCAATCGTGATAACCAACTGTCAGAGCAATATTTACGGATCGTCCGGCATGCCCGGCAAATCAACTGTTGATCTGGCACGCCGTATGCTGAATATTATGTCAGCGGCGAGTGTTTCGCCGTCGGGCCAGACGCGGGCCGAATAGTGCGCCACGCGAGGAAGGATTGAGACTTCATGTCAGAGTACAAGATCGAGATCGACCGGGACACGTGCATCGGCGACCAGCTTTGCTGCAACGAAGCGACAAACACGTTCGCCATGGATGACGACAACATCGCAAAGGTGATCAACCCGACGGGAGACCCGGCGGACACCGTCCTCGCGGCGGCGAAGTCCTGCCCGGTGGACTGCATCAAGCTGACGGACCAGGGCGGAAAGCAGGTCTGGCCGGAAGCCTAGCAGCATTTCCAGGCTGCCCCACAGCCGCAGCGGTAAGGCCTCTGGCCTGAACACCCGCGGTTGTGGGGTAGCTCGTTTAACTCGACTTGGGCCGGATGTGATTTTGACGTCCATCCGAGAATCGGCGCTGGCGCGGCTTCAATGTGGGGCTGGCCTCCGGCCAGTCTCTTCGGTGAAAGCGGTCCACTTCTCAAAAGAGACAGACCTGACCCGCACGATTCGAGACGGGCCGGTTCCGCAGGGCGGTTCGAGAGCCCCGCTCGATTGCTCACCGGCGCCAGTGCAGGTCGATCGCCAGATCAGCGAGGCGTTTCGCGGGCGCGCAGAAAATCGTCCACGCAGCGGGAGAAGGCATCGCCCAGATCTTCCAGCTTGCGATCGCCCACGCCGTGGATGGTGCGCATCGCCGAGCGCGTGCGCGGCCGCTTTGTCGCGATGTCGCGCAGCGTGCGGTCGTTGAAGATCAGAAACGGCGCGAGGCCGCGCTCTTCCGCGATCTTCCGGCGGAGCTGACGCAGCTCTTCAAACAGTTCGCGGTCGAATTCGACGCTGTCGCGGCCGGGCGTTGCGGTCTCGATCCGCGAGCTCGGCCGCGGCAGGAATACGGAGCGTTTCCCGCGCAGCACTTCCCAGGAAGCGGCATTGAGTTTCAGAATCGGCAGGCCGCGATCGTTCGAGCGCCGCTCAAGAAGTTCCTGCGCCAGTAGCTGGTCGATCTGGTGGCTGATCGCGCGTTTCGGAAGATCGCCCAGCAGGCCGTAGGTGCTCAGCTTGTCGTGCCCGCAGCGCAGCACCGCCTCGGCGGTCGAGCCGAGCAGCACATCCGCCACGTGTCCGGCGCCGAAGCGCTCCTCCACCCGCGCCACGCAAGACAGAATCTTCTGCGCCAGGACCGTCGCCTCCTGGTGGCGTTCCACTTCGCCCAGGCACACGTCGCACGCGCCGCAGTTTTCCCCGGCGAGCGTCTGGCCGAAATACGCGCTCAGCAAGCGGTGCCGGCAGGCGTTCGTCAGGCACAGCCGGCGCATGTGCTCGATCAGCTCGCATTGCGCGGCGTGGGCGGCTTCGAGGGTTTCGCGTGCGACCGCGTAGCTCCCGTCGCCGTTATCCGTCATACCCTCCAGCGTCTCGTCGCGCGAGCGATCGAGCAGCATCCGCCACTTGAGCGAATCGGCGCCGGAGTGGAACAGCACGCACTCGGCCGGCAGGCCGTCGCGCCCCGCCCGCCCGGTCTCCTGCTGATAGTGCTCGACGGACTTCGGCATCGCCGCGTGGATCACGCAGCGCACGTCGCTGCGGTCGATGCCCATGCCGAACGCGACCGTCGCGACCACCACGTCGAGCTTCTCGTTGGAAAATTGGTCCTGCGTGAGGCGGCGCGGCTCAGGGTCCATGCCGGCGTGGTAATACGCGGCTCGAATTCCCTCGGAGCGCAGATGCGCCGCCAGCGCCTCGGTTTCGCGGCGGGAAACGCAGTAAATAATCGCCGCCTCGCGCCGGTGGCGGCGCAGCACGCTTAGCACCTGGTCGCGAAGCTTTTCACGCGGCACGATGCGATAGGTCAGGTTCGGGCGGTCGAAGCAGCCGACCAGCACGAGCGGATCGCGCAGGCCGAGCTGCCGCTTGATGTCCTCGCGCACCCGCTCGGTGGCGGTGGCGGTATAGGCGTGAACGCTCACGTCGGCGAAGCGGTCCTTCAATCCGCCGAGCCGCCGGTATTCCGGCCGGAAATCGTGCCCCCAATGGCTGATGCAGTGGGCTTCGTCAATCGCGAATGTCGAGACCCGCGCCATCTGCATGAGCCGGATGAAACGCGCCGTCAGCACGCGCTCCGGCGAGACGAGCACCAGCCGGCACTTGCCCGACGCGATCATCTCCTCGGCGGCACGTTGCTCGCCGGGCGTCTGCCCGCTGTGCATTGTGACGGCCGGATAGCCGCATTCGCGCAGACCATCGACCTGATCCTTCATCAGCGAGATGAGCGGCGAGACGACCACGTCGGTGCGTTCAGCCACGAGCGGAGGAACCTGGTAACACAGCGACTTTCCGCCGCCGGTGGGCAGCACGACCAGCGAATCACGGCGGTCGATCCCGGCCTGGATCGCTTCCGCCTGCATCGGCCGCAGGCCGTCGTAGCCCCAGGTCCGTCGGATGGCGGCGAGCATGTTCGAATCGCGCCCCGGCGGCGCGGCGGAAAGGTCGAGCATGCGGCGATGATAGGGCGGATCGGCTGCGGAGCTCAACGGACCGAACGCCGCATGTCCGATTTGGGAGTGGTCGTCGATTCTTGCACACCGTCCGAACCCCAAGCGCCGCTGCTTGGGAAAAGCAGCGGCTTGCGTCTCGCAGGCCGTAGATTGGGAGCAACTCTTATCGCGGCGGTTCGACGGTCTACGGCCGGTGAGACGCCGGCCGCTACGCTGCCGGTTGTTGCCAAGGACTCAGATCACATCGATTTCGCCGATCGAAATACGGATCGTCTGGAGCTTCGCCGCGATGAGGACGGCGTTCAGTCGAACGACGTCCTCGGGCGAGAAGGCGTTGACGTCGTAGCTGTCAACGTCCAGCACTCCCCAGCAGATGTCGTTCACATCCACGAGCGGAATCACGAGCTCTGACTGATCGCGAGGGTCGCAGGCGATGTAGCCGCCGCCCAACCGGCGGACATCCGTGACGATCAGGGCCCGGCGGGACAGAAAGGAACGCCCGCACGCTCCGTGGAGTCCGATCGGCGAGCAGGCGGGCTTGTCGCGGCGAGCCTCCAGATGGAGTTGATCGCCCCCCCGATGGACATAGAAACCCACCCACGACACCCCCGTCGCCGCGTGCAGCTCCCAGACCGCATCAACGATCGCACGCATGGCGGCGCCGCGCTCCAGCGGCCAGATTCGTTCATTGAGGGCCGCATAGTCTCGATTTGGCATTCGTAGAGTTTGCCGCAAGTCGGCGAATCCGCAAGTTGCGAGCGGGAATCACGCCGCGCCGCGGATTTTTTGACGGATCGCTATCCGGAACCTGCTCCTACACTTGCGCACCGGCGGAACCCGCACCGCAACCGGTTGCGCTGAATTTCTTGTTGACAGCCGCCGATTGCGTGGCAGAATGTCGTCTGGTCGCTGGTGTTCGTCGGCTTGGAGCCGGCGAAAGAATAGGGAATCCGGTGTGAAGCCGGAACGGCCCCGCCGCTGTGACCGGGAACGAAAGCCGCAGAATGTCATCGGCGCCTTGGGGCGTTCGAGAAGACGCGGCGAGTAGGAAGCTGGCCCAGGATGGCTTGCTGAGCCCGGGAGTCAGAAGACCTGCCAGGTCGACCTGCGGTTTCGGTAGCCTTCGTGGGAGAGGCGCGCCGGCATGTCGGTTTGTGATTTCACCGTTTTGAGTTTTGTTGGTTTCGCGATGCGTTCGTTATTGCGCCGCGACGGCTCGTCGGGCGCCATTTCGGTCGCGGGCGATTCCAGCGGGGGGTTGGGACGGCGCAAAGCCGAGTGATTTGTCGTCGCGCGTTCGATCGCCGCAGGCTTCCGGTCCGATGAATTGACCGGAATGGAGAGGAGGCGAGAGGCGTGCTCAAGAATGTGGTTGCAGTAAGGCGCACGATGGAAAGAAGCGTGTGCGCCGTGATCCTCGGCAGCGTCGGGGCGCTGGCCGCGGATCCGTGGGCCGATCGCGTGGTTTCGTACGACCCGGGTCAGGCGCAAGCGGCCGGGTACGGGAATCCGATGGTCAGCCTGGGCTCTCCGGAGCGGTTTACAGGGGAAAGTGACTATCCGTCCGCGGTGACCATGTTTTCTCCCCCTTTTGGGGGGGATGAAATCGTCCAGATCGACCGGGGCGGAGCACTCGTCGTCGCCTTTGACGAGCCGATCGTCGATGATCCCGTGCACCCGTACGGCGTCGATCTGATCGTCTTCGGAAACGGCGGGTTCATGGACGATGACTTTCCGAACGGGCGTATCTCCTCAAGCGGAGATATGTTCGGCGTCGATCCGATGCGCGTTTCCGTGAGCGCTGACGGAGTCTATTTCACATCCCTCGGCATTTTCAACGAAGGGTTCGTCCCCACGCAGGGCTACCGTGACGTGGGCCCCTTCAGTGGAACGCCGGGAATCGATCCGACCGATTTCACGGTACCGGTTGATCCATCCCTGACCGTCGCCGATTTCGCCGGGCTTGAATACGCTCAGGCTCTGGCGCTCTACGGAAAGTCCGGCGGGGGCACTCCGATTGACCTTCATTCGAGCGGATTGGAATCGATCCAGTACGTGAAGATCGAGCCGGTGAACGAGCTGCCCGGCGACGTTTCGGTGGAGATCGACGCGTTTGCAACGGTCCCGGAGCCGAATTCCTGCCTTGGCGGCTTGCTGTTGAGCTTGACGGCCCTGCGACGAACCCGAAGGAGCTAGGCGATGCGTTCGTTGCTCGACTGTGCCGCTCGAACTCGCGCCGTGCTGCTCGCCGGACTGGCGGTCTGCACGGCTTTCGGTGCGGATTGGACTCATCACGCCGGCGGAGCGAACCGTCGTGCCGTCGCGAACGCGTCGCCGCCGAATCTCGCGACCGTGAGTTGGCATGTCACGCCGCTAAGCAACGAAGAATTCATCGCGATGGCCACGCCCATCGCGTACGGCGGCCGCGTATTCGTTGCGGCGCGCGTTTTTGACGACGGACTCCAAGTCTCGAATGCGCTGATCTGCTATTCCCGGAGTGACGGTGCGCGCCTTTGGGCGGCCCCGCTGCCCATGGACTACCGCCAGAGCTGGTCGTCGCCGGTGGCCTATCCGGCCGGCAACGTGGCGATCTCTTGTACGTCGTACAGCGTGACGGCGGTTGACTTCGCGACCGGAGCGGAGGCCTGGTCGGTTCAGTTGCCTCGACGCGTTGTCAACGCGTCGCCCGCCGTCAGTGCGGATTTGGCCGTGTCCGGCACACCTGCGAATCGCCTTTTCATCACCGAATTCAGCCCGTTGGGCAGTTGTTCGGTGCACGCAATCAACGTCGATCCCTATCACGCCGCGAACAACCCATACCAGCCGGGCGACATTGCGTGGACCTACCCGTTCGAGCGGATGGTGGGCGCGACGCCAGCCTATCAAGCGGGATTGGTGTTCGTTGCGAACACGGTCGGGACGGTCGTCGCGATCAACGCCGCGTCCGGCGGGCAAGCTTGGGCGACCAGTGTGCCTGGGCTGAATTGCTACGCGGGCGTCACTGTTTTCGACGGCGCGGTCTACGCCGCCGGTTACAACTTCTACGGCGGCCACAACAACAGCACGCTCGCGAAGCTGGACGCGACCACGGGAGCGATTCGCTGGACGGCGCCCTGTGAGCGCACGGATTCGATTCCGGTGCCGCTGGGTGACGGCCGGATCGCCCTGTCAGGCGGCATCGAGGGCTACGGTTCGGCGGTCAAGGTCCAGCTTTTCCGGGATAACGGCGGGTCGGCGACTCTGCTCTGGGATACCGACGTGGCGACCGGCGGCGCGCTGCCGATCGGCGGCTGGACGCACCAGCCCGCGGTCTCGCGTGGACGCCTGTGCGTGGGACGACCGTCCCCGGCAAGCGCCGACTTTGATCCCTATGAGCGGCTTTACGCGGTGGATCTCGCGCTCTCGCCGGGCACGCCCGGGTTTATCATCGCCGAGCATGTTGGGTCCGGCGGCAACCCGTCATTCGCCGGGAATTGCCTGCTGTCGCTCGGTCAAGGCGGGCTCTACGCGTTCTGTCCGGTCGGATTGCCAATCGACGGCGCGCTTGACCCGAACGCGCCGATTGATGCACAATCCGCTGATCCCATTGAACAGTGATGGAAGTGAATGGACGACCGGCTTTCTCTTAGCATCCCTCGCAACCGCCCGCTCCGGGCGGCGCGCGGGTTCACGCTCGTGGAGCTTCTGGTCGTCGTCGCCATCATTGCGCTGCTGCTCGCGATTCTGTCCCCCTCGTTGAGCGGAGCCAGGCATCAGGCCCGCCGCGTGAAGTGCGCATCCAACCTCCGCCAGCTCGGCCAGGCGATTCAGATGTACGCGACGGAGTACAAAGGTCGCCTGATGCCATTGGCCTATACGGCTTCGGCGAGTGAGCCGCCGCTGTACTGGTGGGGCGTCATCGACGGCAATGGCGTCGATCACACGCGGGGGTTCGTCTGGCCCTACCTCGGCAGCGACCTGCGGCCGGACGGCGTGTTCGAGTGTCCGGAACAGCCGTGGGGCTCGTACCAGCCGCAAGGGCCGGCCGGAGCGGTCACCAGCACCTACGGCTACAACGGCTATTACCTGTCGTCTCCCTACACACCCGGCTGGAATCGCTCGATTTCGCGGCGACCGTGGCTCCAGATGGAAAAAATCCTCGGACCGTCTCGCGTTTTCGCGTTCGCCGACACGATGATTGATTTCGACGGCGAGCTTCAGAACGACGCCCTGCTCGACCCGCCGTTCATCTACACCGGCAATCATCACTGGAGCGCGAACGAGAACCCCACGACCTCCTTCCGTCACGGCGGGATGACCGTCGCAGCGTGCACCGACGGGCACGTCGAAGTTTCCTCGCCGCGCGGCGGACGGATCACGTCCGAAGAATTCGCCATCGGTTCGGTCGGCGACGCGAACGACCCGCACTACGTGCCCGATTGGCGCGAATGGTGAGCCGTTTCGGCGTCGCGTGCCGCTGATTCCACGGCTAGAATCCCTGCGGACAATACGGAGCTTGCTGAATGAACCAGGAGTGGCAGATGCCGCGCCGGGGCGAGCAGTGCTGCGTCTGCGGCGCCCCGTTCGAGCCCGGTGTCGAATTGACCGCCGTGCTTTTCGAGTCCGCCGACGGGTATGCCCGGCGGGATTCCTGCTTGCGCTGCGAGATTCCAACCGAGCCGAAGCCGTT
>JACRLV010000350.1:0-3185 GCA_016235145.1 Planctomycetota bacterium | reverse complement strand
TTGGCGCAATGGCGGACGCGGCGCCCGCTGCCGACGACGCAAAAGGTCGCGCCGTTCGACCGCGAAACGGTGCTGGCTTTCTTTCGTCGGCTCGAAAAGGCGGAGACGCCCGAGCAGATTCAATTCCGCTTCGTTCTCGCGCTGCTGCTGTGGAGGAAGAAGGCGCTCAAGCTGGCCGACACAATCACCGAAGCTGATCGCGAAATCTGGCGTTTCACCCAGGCGCAGACGCAGGACGCGCACCACGTCGTGCGGCCGGACCTGGACGAGGAGCAGATGGAGCGATTGAGCCGGCAATTGGAGCAGTTGCTGGCGGGGCAGTCGGGCGAGCTCGAGGCGATCGTCTCGCCCGCCGGGCCGGAGGCGCTCGAATGAAGCACGCCGCGCTGCTCCCATTCCTGCTTGCGTCGCTGATGGCGGCCGCCGGCTGCAACGGCCATTCCAACGTCGAAATCCGCCCGGTGAACGAGGCCAAGGAGGCCTTGTTCCGGATCAACCAGAACCTCGGCAAGCTCGACCGGCCCCTGAGCTGCAAGGGAATCGTCTCGATGCGGTTTCGCGACACCGAAGGCCGCGAGCACATCTTCTTCGGCAATCCGACGACGATCATCGTCGAGCAGCCGCAGTCCCTGTACTTCGACGTCAAGTCGCTGGCCGGCAGCGTCGGGCGAATGGGTTCCAACGACGAGCATTACTGGATGTGGGTCACGCTTCCCGATCTGCGAAAAGTGTGGTGGGGGACGTGGGACGCGCTGCGCGCCGGGCGGGCCCGCCGCGTCGCCGTCGACCCGCGCTCGCTGCTGGACGCCTGGCTGATGAAGCCGCTGCCGGAAACGCTGCCGGACGGAACCAAGCCTCTGCTGCTGGCCGAAGGCGACCTGCGGCGTCTGGTCTTTCCCGTGCTGAATTCGGAAGGCTGGCCGATGGTGCAGCGCGAGGTCTATTACCAGGCCGACGCGCCCGGAATTCCCACGCGGATCGTCGACCGCCGCCGAGATGGCGAGATCTACATGGACGCCAGGCTCGGGCGGTTTGTTGCGGTCGACGAAACCGGGCCCGGCGGGCCGCAGACCGCCCGCTCGTTCAGCGTGCGCTGGCCGATCGGCGGCGCCACACTCGACCTTTCGCTCGACAGCGTTCGATTTCGCGAGAGCGACACGCCCTTTTGCGAATTCGACCCCGCTTCATTCGACGGCGAATCGGAGTGCCTGGATCAGCCTGTAGCCTCACTGCAACCGCGTCTGGGAGACGTTCATTGACTGTGTCGCAGCGCGCATATCCCACGAGCCTGCGGACCCGGATCGCGATCCTGGCGATTGCGGTGGTCTCGCATGGTGCGCTCGCCCAGACGGCCCCAGTGGCCGACGTCCGCGCGGCAGGCGACGAGAAAGTGCTTTGGCTGGCGCGAACGAGCGAAGGCCGCACGGACCTGGTCAGCCGATCGCGCGGCGGCCCCTTCGGCTCGCCCCGCAGCCTCGCGCGGCCCGTCGCCGAACTCGCCGCACTCAAGAGCGGTGCGATCGTCGTGCTGAATGACGGTTCCGCGATCCGCTACGCCGGCGACAGCGACGATGCCATGCCGCTGCGCAACCTTCCCGGGCAGCGTGTGCCCGTCAGCCTCGCCGCCAAAGGCGACGTCGTTTACGCCCTGCTTCCGCCGGATGCGGGCGAGGAGGACGCATCGGCGGCCTCGCCGCGCGTCGTGAGATTCGACGGGCAGGATTGGGCGCCTGTCAGTGGATGCGAGCCAATCAAGACGAGCGACTACCGAGGACGGCGTCGCCCGCGCCTGCTTGCGTTCGGGCAAGACCTGCTCGCGGTTTGGCGGCAGGACGACGGCCGGCTGCTCGGCGCGACGCTCCCGATCAACGGCGGATCGTGGACGGTCGGCGAGCCGCTCGACGCCGGGAAAGCCGCCGGCTTCTGGGTGACGACGGAGAACGCCGCCGCGACGCTCGTTGTGGCGCAATCGGGTGACGGCGACACCGAGACGTTGGCGGGCTGGCGGATCGTGACGGATGACGGCGGCCGGATCTCGTGGACTTCGGTGTCCTGGCAAACGAGCGCAAGCGAGCCCGCCGCCGCGCCCACCAGGTTCGACGACGCAATCGGCTTCAACCAGCAACTCGCGCTTGTCACCCGCGGCGCGGCGGGAAGATCATCGCTGGTCTTTGCCCGCGCCGGCCAGCCGCCGACCGAGCCCAACGCGGACGTGGCGGCGGTTTTTGACGCGCCCATTCGTCAGGCGTACAAGCAGGAACTCGTGCGAATGGGCACGTTCCTGCTGCTGGTCCTGCTGCTGATCGGCCTGTTCGTCTTTCGCCGCGACAGCGTGACGCGCATCCTCGTGCTTCCGCCGAACATGGCGGTCGCGCTTTCGATTCAGCGCCTGGTCGCCGCCTTGATCGATCTGACGGCGTTCGCCTGGTCGGCGGCGTATTTCACCGACGTGGAAATCGTAAGCAGCCTCCAGTTGCTGTTTTCCTGGGGCGTTTTCTCCGGGCCGAACACCGCGCTCCCGCCGCCGAACGTCGTGCTTTGGTGGGGTCTGACTGCATTTGGGTATTCGGTGTATTGCTTCGTGATGGAGGCGGCCCTCGGACGCACGATCGGAAAGCTGATCGTCGGGACGCGCGTGGCAGGCGAAAACGCGCAGCGGCCGACCTTCGGGCAGGCCGCGATCCGCAACGCCATGCGCCTGCTGGAGCTGACGCCGCAGTTCTGGATCTTCGCGTTTCTGATCGTGATGTCGCGGAACCGCCAGCGGCTGGGGGACATCTTCGCCCGCACGATCGTCATTCGCACCGTCACGCCGGCGGACAGCCGCAATCAATCCCACAGCGAAGACCAGGGGCCGGCGCCAAGGCAGTAGCGGCGTCCCTGTGCGAAATTCTGCGTAGAAAAGGCGACAACCTGGTTCTTCTTGCAATTTCCCGGCCGCGCGCGACAATCTGCTTGGCTATAGTGAGCATTCTATAACCATTGACAAGTGGAGTTTGCGCTTCGGCGCCGCAGCATAGCCCAACTTTCGCACTTCACTGACGGGAACCGCGTTGGTGGGGTCGGCGGGGCCGGTTCGACCCTGTAGGTCTGCACTACAAAATCGGGTTGGATCGCCGTCAACCGGGTGGGGGAACGGCGGGGAGTTCGACCTGGGCGGCGCGGATTCGCGGCGGTGGCTGGGC
>JACRLV010000349.1 GCA_016235145.1 Planctomycetota bacterium | reverse complement strand
GCGCCGATCGAAGACGCGGGTGTATTTGCCGTAGCAAACCGCGATCTCGTTCTCGCGGTTGATCGTCTGGATCAGGCTGTTCTTCACGCCGCGGGTCTTCTTCAGGCTCTCGACGCAGTTTTTCGCGCGAGCCGCCGCGTCCGCCCCCTGGAAAGTCAGACATTGGATCGTGAATACGTCGTCTGTGCGGTCCTCCGCCGCCGCGGTCCGCGCTGTCCAGCCGACCAGCAGCGCGACCACCAGGGCCGATCGAAGCATCGGATTCTGCTCGAACATCCCGGTTCCCCTCGAAAAACAAACCGCGGCCGATTCAGGATCGCCTACGATTCGGAAGCCAGCGCCGCGCGTTGGAGATCGAGCAGCCGGCCGATGCCCTTCTTGCCGAGGGCCAATAGCTCCGCCAGAGCGGCGTCGCCGAACGTCGCCCGTTCGCCGGTGGCCTGCACCTCAATCCACTCGTTGCGGTTGGTCATGACGAGGTTGCAATCCACTTCCGCGGCGACGTCCTCGCTGTAATCCAGGTCCAGCAGCGCCTTTCCGCCGACCAGCCCCACGCTGACCGCCGCGACGCCCCCGGTCAGCACTTTTTCGCTCCACAGGCCGCGCCCGGCGCCGGCGACGACGGCGTCGAAGAGCGCCACGTACGCGCCCGTGACCGCCGCCGTGCGCGTCCCGCCGTCCGCCTGGAGCACGTCGCAATCCAGGTAGATCGTATGCGCACCCAGCGCGGAGAAGTCCATCACCGCCCGCAGCGAGCGGCCGATGAGGCGTTGAATTTCCTGTGTGCGGCCATCGACCTTTGTGCGGTTGCGGCCGCGCCGCTGCGAGGAGCTGCCGGGCAGCATGTCGTATTCAGCGGTCAGCCAGCCCAAGCCGCTGCTCTCGCGCCATTCGGGAACGCCCATCTCAATTGACGCCGTACAGAACACGTGCGTCCGCCCGGCCCGGATCACGACGGACCCCGGAGCCGCGTCGGTGAAGCCGCGCAGAATTTGTACCGGCCGCAATTCGTCGGCTTGCCGCCCATCGTTTCGCATGGCGCTGGATTGTGGTTGGGCGGCGGGAAAAACTCAACCGGCCACTGGGCCGTCGTTTGCCACCCAGAGCGATGCCTTGTGGTCGCGAACGTGGCGCAGAATGGTCTCGACGAGTTGGGTTTTGTTAACCGGCTTGGTCAGATAGCCGTCGCAGCCCGCCGCGATGCACTTGTCCATTTCGCCCTGCATGGCATGGGCGGTCAGCGCGATCACCGGGCGGCGGTACCCCTTGCCGCGCAACAGCGCGGATGCCTCGTATCCGTCCATGATCGGCATCTGCATGTCCATCAGAACGATGTCAAACGGCTCGTCGCGTTCCACGGCGTTCCAGATTCGCTCGACTCCGACGCGGCCGTTGTCCGCGATTTCGACTTTGGCGCCGTATCGG
The DNA here is from genome assembly GCA_016235145.1 of Planctomycetota bacterium. Lineage (GTDB taxonomy): Bacteria > Planctomycetota > Phycisphaerae > UBA1845 > Fen-1342 > JACRLV01. The sequence goes on along the minus strand of JACRLV010000349.1, from coordinate 8,484 downwards.
CGAAGCAAGTGGGAGATGAGGCGCTGATTGTCCGGTCCGTCTTCGACGAGCAGGATATGGATGTCTCTTAGCGGCTCGGCGTCATGGGCGGACCCGCTCGCGGCGCTCGCCGGACCTCCCCCTTCCTCCTCGACGCCGATCGGCAACCTCGGCGAATCGATCATTGGGACGCCTTCGAGCAAGCCGGTCGCGATGGTGCAGCGCATGGTCGTGCCGACGCCGGGAGCGGTGGAAAGAACTTTGACGCCGCCGCCCAGCAGCCCGGCCAGCCGCGCGCTGATCGTCAACCCAAGCCCCGTTCCGCCGAACCGTCTGGCCATGGAGGTGTCGGCTTGGGTAAACGGACGGAACAGTCCGGCGGTCTGCGCGTCGGTCATGCCGATTCCGCTGTCAATCACGTCGAATTCAAGGCTGGCGGGCGGACCAAGCCGGCAGCGAGCGACGATCCTGACGCTCCCCTTTTCCGTAAACTTGATGGCGTTTCCGGCCAGATTGATCAATATCTGGCGCAGACGGAGCGGATCGCTTTGAATCGTCTCGGGAATCGGACCTTCCGATTCGATTGAGAATTCGAGGTTTTTTTCCTTGGCGCGCACCTGAATCAACGAAGCGACCTCGCTCAGAACCGCACAGGGCGAGCAGCGCACCTGCTCGACCGCGAACTTCCCGGCCTCGATCTTTGACAGGTCGAGGATGTCGTTGATGACGCCGAGCAGGTGCTCGCCATTGCGCTGGATTGTGCGGATCGTCTCGGCGTGCGGATTTCGTGGCTCATGTTGGCGAGGAACTCGCCTTTGGCGCGGTTCGCGGCTTCCGCGGCCTCCTTGGCGTCGCGAAGTTCCATTTCGGAGCGTTTCTGGGCCGTGATGTCCAGCAAGACGCCTCGGCAAAGCCGCGAGCCGTCAGGCTTGGCCGTGACGGTCACCAGATCGTCCAGCCACATTTCCGTTCCATCGGCGCAACGCACCCGGTATTGCATCCGGTGGTCTTCGCCGCGGGCCGTGTGTTCGCCGCAAAAAGCCAGCACCCAATCGCGGTCCTCCGGATGGAGGATCCGCTGAAAGAACTCGGACTTTTTCCAATCATCCAAGAGGTATCCGAGGCGGGCGGCCTGCGGCGACACGTAGGTGAACGCCTCCATCGCGGGATCATATTCCCAGGCGATGACGCTGGTTCCTTCGATGATCAACCGCCAGTGCTCTTCCTTGGCCGCCAGATCCTGCTGGGCGCGCTTCTTCGCCGTAATGTCCGTGCGGACGGCGATCAGACGGTCGATCCGGCCGCTGTCGTCGTTCAACCCGGCGATCGTGGCATCCACCCAGTAAAGCGAACCGTCCTTTGCCCGGTTGCAGACCTCCGCTCGCCAGATCTCCCCACGAAGGGCGGTGGCCCACGCTTCAGTCCAGAATGCACGCGGGTGATGCCCGGAGTTGACGATGCGGTGCGTGCGGCCGATCAGCTCTTCGCGCGAGTAGCCGCTGAGTTCGCAGAACTTGTCATTGCAATAGAGAATGCGACCGGCCAGATCGGTCATCGTGACGATGGAGTGATTGTCGAGCGCGAACTTGTACGCGCTCAGCTCGATATATGCGGTGGTCGTCTGAGCCTGAGAGATTTCCAACTGGGCGTTGACTGAAATCAACTCCTCGTGCTGCGCCCTCAGCTCATGTTGACTGCCTTCGAGCTCCGCATTCGCTTCCTCAAGACGTCTTGCGAACTCCTCCAGCGATGCGGTTCGCTCGCGAACGCGGCATTCGAGCTCTGAGCTCCGTTGTTCAAGGCTGCTCCGCAGACGATTCGCTTGTCTCCAGGAAACGCACGTCGCCCCTGCGACGGCGGCGATCGCCAGATACGCGCACGCCGCCAGGACGGATGCCGCGCGCACGTCGGATCGCGTCCAGTACGCCGAGTCAGCCCGGCCGACCCAGAGTTTCCACGGACCCGATTCGTCTCGAACGCCGAGATCCAGCACTTCAGAAAACAAGAGGTCGTCGGCCGGGGCCGCACGATCGATCTCCGCGACGTGATTTCGCCAGGGCCCGTCGTCCCAGGTGGTCGCGGAATGGTGCTGTTCCGGCCGGACAACCGCCATCTCGCCGCCGGGCAGCAGGTCGCGCAGCGCGTTCGTCAGAATAACGGCGGAAATACAACCCTTGAGCGCGCCATCCGGGGCGAAAAAGGGAACGGAGTACACGATTCCGGAGCGGTCGCGGTCATCCGGCGCGCTCGGCTTGAAACGCGTGTTGTCGCAGGTGATGACCTCTCGCCCGGCCAGGGCCGGATAGTCCAATCCGCTGATCGTCCGCTCGCTGGGGCACTCCCGGCCCATCCAAGCCAGTTGTTCAACCATCAGGCGATATTCGTAGACCTCCGTCTCCTCCATCTCTCCGGTCACCGGCACGTGATGCGGCGGAGGCGCACTGCTGTGGCACGGAATACAGGCGCCTGGTTCCTGATCCGGCGAGACGTATGCAAGCGCGTTGCCGGGCAACGGATACGACCTGCCGGAAGCGTGGCACTCGCTGCAAGCGACGGCGCGACGGTTCAACGGATTGTCATGAGCGGCGATGCTCTCCGCGTCGCGCCGCAAGATCAATTCATCAAAGGTCGCGATCGGCCCATCCATCCAGCCCGTCTTGGCGCTCCAGCGATCCGGGTTCATGTCCAGGGGAACGATGTAGACCTCGGACAACGCCGCGGATGCAGCCAGATTGTTGTAGACCTCCTGCACCACCTCCCGCGAGTTCTCATCGAAATTCCCGGCGTATCGATCAACGCCGCGGACGCCGGGAAGTCGTGCGATCGTCCGAAGTCCTTGATAAACATCGCGAAGCGTGTGCGTTACTCGACTCGCGGCGTTCAGGCTGTGTTCGTGCGATTCCGATCGGTAGGCGTCGAGAAGCGCCTGCAATTGGCGGCCGCGCCAGGCATGCACGCCGCCGCACAGAGCGATCGCGATCGCCGCGATGAGCGCGTATCCGATGCGCGTACGTGTGGCATCGCATTGTGAACGCATTTCGCACTCACTGTGGCGCCGGGGCCGAACCCTCAGATCGCTCCATGGCGAGGGCTCCAGACCCTGGGCGCAATGCGTACGCGGAACCCGCCGCGCATACTCCGGCCCTTGATCTTTCGTATCGGTCAGGACGGCCGCCGGGATGAGCCAAAGACGCTAGGCGCAAAAACAGCGCCGCGGGGCGCCGCCTTGTTCAAAAGCGCGCCCCGCGGTTCGTGTATGGAATGCTGCCGGATCGGCCTAGCAGGTCGTTCCGAATTGCGACAACAGCGCCGTCAGGTCCGCTAGATCGACGTCGCCGTCGCCGTCCATGTCGCCGTCGCCGGCGGTCGCGCCGCTGGCAGTGCCGAAGTGGGAGAGCAGCGTCGTCAGGTCGGCCAGATCGACCACGCCATCGCCGTTCAGGTCGCCCGGACAGGGCGCGGCCATGCTCAGCGTCACGCTGCCGCTGCCGGTCGCCGTCGTCGCGCCGCCCAGCCGGATCGTGTAGTTCTGAGCCGCGACGACGGGGATCGAGACTTCCGCCGCGCTGCCGCAGGCGTTGTCGTTGCAAGCCAGCAGCCGCGCGTCGTAGTTGGTGCAACCGTTGTCGCTGTAAACCGCGATCTTCGTGTCGAAGTTGACCTGGCCGCAGGTGCTGATGGTGAGCGTTCCGGTGGCCTGCGCGGGGAAGTTGTACCAGATGTCATTGTAGATCTGGCCGCACGCCGCGTGCGAGATGCCGTCCGTCGAAGCGCCGGCCGTCGAGAAGTTGGTGGCGCCCAGGCCGATGCCCGCGCGGGCCGAGCAATCGTCGTTGGCCGGCGGGACCACGCCGCCGCCGCCGGTCACCGACAGGCGGAAGTTGCCGCTCGCGCCGCTGTAACCCGAGACGCGGATGTAGTAGGTCACGCCGGCCGTACCGGCCCAGGTGATGCGCGAGAGCAGGCCGCAGCCCGAGGTGTCATCGTTGCAGGCGATCTGCGCCAGCGCGCCGCACGTGCCCGTGTAGGACGACAGAACGGTGTCATACGAACTCGTGCTGCCGCAGGTCTCCGCGGTGATCGTGGCGTTCGCGGTCGGGCGATAGCGATACCAGACATCCGGCGAGGCCGTGGACGCGCCGCAGTTCGCGGTGCCGTCGTTCGTCGCCAGCGTGGTCGTTCCGTTGAGCGGCACGCCGGCCGCGATCCAGATTGCGTTGCCGCAAGCGTCATTGGCCGGAGGCTGGGGCGCACAACCCGCAATCGTGAGCGTGCCGGCGCCCGTCGCGCCCTGGTATCCACCGACGCGGATCAGGTAGATGTTCCCCGCCGTCGCCGCGAAGGAGACGCTCGACTGGAGCGAGCCGCTGCCGCAGGCCGCGGAATCGTCGTTGCAGGCGATTGCCGACGTCACGCCCGGACAATTCGCGCCGCTGTAGACCGCAACCTTGGTGTCAAAGCCGCTGCCGCACGTATTGACCGTCATCGTCGCGGTGCAGGGAGCGCTCAGCACGTACCAGATGTCGCTGTCGATTTGCGTGTAACCGGCCTCCAGGCACTCATCCGGCCCGTCGGTCGAAGCGCCGACCGTCGAAAACGCGATCGCGCCTTCGCTGATCGGAATCGCCAAAGCACAGTCGTCGTTGATCGGATGCTGCGCGCCGTCCGGGCTCGGTCCGGCGACGTTCGCGCTGACCGAGGTCGGTGAACCGGTCTTGAACAGGCCCAGCGTCGCCGCGACGCCGGCCGGAGGCACGTTGCAGTCAAAACGGAAGTTGTAAATCGTGTCCCACCGCAGGGCGTTCGCGTTCGCGTTCTGCGCCTGCGTCTGGCACGCCCACGACACCGAGCTCGCCGTCACGGTCGGCGTCCAATCGGTGCCGACGTAAGGCTCGCCGCTGTGGTAGGCGACGTCGTGAAAACCGACGTTGCTGGCGACCGCGCCGGCCGGAAGCGGAATCGAGAACACCTGGCCGCTGCGGTCGGAGTTCAGATTCTGAATGGCGTATTCATAGCGCCAGTTGCCGCCGCCCAGGTCGGTCGCCTTCGAGCCGACCCAGTACCGGCCGTCGCTCGGCACATCGACCGCGACCAGGTTGACCGAGCCATCGGGAATGCCGACGCCGCCGCCGTGGTCGCGCCAGGCGAAGATGCCGGGACTGGTGCGCTGGGTCGTGCCCGCCAGGGCCATCGAACCGGCGGTGAGCGTGATGCGGCGGTAGGACTCGTTGTTGTTGTCGTTGTTGTTCGAAGCGTCCTGCGGCTGCACGTACATGCTGGACACGAAATACAGCGCGTTGGGATACGTAGCCGCGTCAACGTCCGCGCTGGTGGCTTGAAGCCGCTTGAAGAGCGTGGCGTTCGTGTTCGTGCCGTTGTTGATCCACGGATACGGGAAGTAGCCGGTCGCGGCATTCACTTCGGATTTCGGACCCAGACCACTCTGCGAGCCGTTCAGGCCCGAGGAGTACGGATCGGAGCAGCCGGGGAACAGCGCGCTGCAATCGCCGCCCGGCGTGCACGCTGAACAAACGGTGCCCTGCAATGCACAGAAGCCGTGCTTGAGCCAGGCTTGGCCGATCTGCTCGAAGCGCCCGCCGTACAGGCGATAGATGTTTTGCGAGATGACCGGGTGCTGGTTCGTGCCGGAGACCCAGGCCAGGGGCTGGTCGCCCAGATTGCACGAGGTCGTTCCGATCGCCCAAGCATAGCTGCCGCCGCTCAGGCCGTAGTTCGACACATCGGGAATGTCGCCGACGATTACGTCGGGTCCGGTCGCGAAGGCGGATGAACCCGCGGCCCCGATGATGCCGATCGCGCAAGCCAGTCGCCAATTCATAAGATGATCCCCTCTATTGGGTACACAGCCTGACCGCAGGCCGAAACGAGAACTCGACTTTGGATGGAAACAGAAGCCTCAGCCCCACCCGAACACTGTTATCAAACTAGCAGGTAGGAATCCGCCTGTCGAGCGCATTTTCACCCAGCGGAAGCCATAATCTCCATGAGGATGATTCACGACGTGAGCGACTTTCCGATAACCGGTGCCTGCTCGCGGCGAGGAGCCTGCGGCGATTGGGTAGCACCGGCTTCCAGCCGGTTATTGCGATGTGGCGTCGGCATCCCTGCCGGCGCTTACGGCAAGGTCTCCCCCAGATTCCGGGGGTTACACCGGCTTCCAGCCGGTCATTCAACCCGCCCATTCGCGCAGGGGAATATGTGCCTCCGGCCCGTCTTCTGCCCATCGCATTCTGCATTCCGCATTTTCGCCCTCTGACCGGGTGCTTCGCCGACGGCTGTTCGCGTCGTCAGAATTTCCGAATCTCGTCGCGTCAGCGACCATCGACACCGTCGTCTACGAGCGCGCGTTCTTTGCACGCGTCGGATTCGGCAAGGCGACGCGAACAGCCGTCGCCATGGCGCCCGGCCGACCACGTCCTCCAAGCGGGTCAAGTTCGGATATGATTACCTGAGCCGCCGCGTGGACAAGCAGGTGTTCTCCTGGAGCGGCGAGGCCTGGCAGAGCGTGCCGAGCAAGCACCTGCGCTGGGTGTATTTCGGCTGGCTGCCGATCCTGGAGCTGAAGGTGACGCACGCCGCCAACGGCGATGAGACCGGCACGGCGATCTCCCGCAAGTACACGTGGGGGCTGGATTTGTCGCAATCGGTCGGCGGGGCCGGCGGCATCGGCGGCCTGCTGGCCAGTCTCGATACGCTCGACAAGCCGACCAGCAGCGACGACCGCACCTTCGCCTATTTCTACGACGGCAACGGCAACGTCACGCAACTGGTCGAGACCACCGGCGGCACGGCGGGCGCGAATTTCGGCACGCTGGCGGCCCGCTACGAATACGACCCCTACGGCCGCAGCCTGCTGGACGTGACGAACGCCGGCGTGAGCGGCAACTACGCGGCGACGAACACGTTCCGCTTCAGCACCAAGCAAACCGACCCCGAGACCGGGCTGAGCTACTTCGGCTATCGGTACTACTCGGCGACGATGGGGAGGTGGATTAGCAGGGATCCGATCGCCGAACTGGGCGGAATCAACACCTACGCCGGCGCGCGGAACTCTCCGACGAACGCGTTCGATGCGTTCGGGTTGTGGGGGAGTGACGAAAGTATGGGTTTCCGTGCCGATTGGTTGCGGGAACGTAATCAGCCGCCGACCCCGGCGGAAGAGGCGGAGGCCCGGGCGCAGCTCGATGCGATCAAGTCGCGCTGCAAGTGCGAGCTGAAGACGGCGTTGGCCGAACTGGAGTTGTTCTCGGACACTGCGAATGCGGCTTTCATCGGCCTAGGGTACCTGGCCGTGGGCGCCGATCCGTCGGAGATTCCCGGCCTGACGGCGGAGGTTCGCGATTTCCAGGCCGATCTGCCGCTGACGCTACGGCAAGGTGGGGCCAACGCCGCGCAGGGAGTGCAGAACACGCTGATAAAGACGGCGAATTCCGCGATATACATCGCCTATCAGGTGTCGCCAACGGGCCAGTATCTCATAAGCCAGGGAATCGCGCCGCCTCAAGTTCCGAGCCCGCAATGGTCGCCGGGCATCGCGTACGAGAGCGACCCCTGGACGCAAAGCGCCAGCGTGGGGTTCGGGAAGTTTGGAGCCGACGCGCTTCTCTTTGCCGCAACGCTGAAGATCCCCATTGGCGCCGGCGGCAAGGCGGCGGAAGAGGCGGCGGCGTGCGTGAAGGAGGCGGCGGGAAGTAAGATCGTGACGCCTTGGGGAACCGCCCTACAGGAAGAATCGGCCGCCGCCCTACAAGCACGAAGCCAAATTCAACAAGGCGCGACAGTGTACAAGGGCGGCATACTTGGTCGCAGCGAGGCTGGAGCTTCGCAATTCTTGGCGACCGAAAGCCCACTGAATCCGGGCTTCGCCGGGCGCTACGGCATTCCCCCGCAGAATTCCAACTTCAACTTCATTCTTGGCGGTCGTGTGCGTTCCGGCGCTTCCGTCATTACTCGGCCAGCCCCAGGCATTCCGCCCAATCCAGGTGGTGGAATCGAGGGGGTTATCAACCCTGGTGACTTCCAGATCGAGTGGTTCCACATGCCGGATTGAGCGAGAGATGGAGACAAGCATGATTACGACGACAAACGAAATATATGAGTTCACCGAGTTGGCCATGCAGAAGTGCCGCGAGCAAGGGTATGACGACGTTGCGCAACAACTTGATGAGGCAATGCACCTCGGTAGCTCAGGGTTGGAAATAATCGGAGCTATCCGTGCCGCGCTCATCAGCCACGCGGCGACGCTTGAGAGCGTCGTGGACAAGACGAAGATGCAGGAGATCGTGAAATACGTGAACAGGGCCTTCGGCACAGAATGAGGCCTTGGAAATCCGTGCTAATTCTTGGTTCATCCGGCCTTTTCGGGGGTGAGATAACGGACAAGGGGTGAGATAACGGACAAGGCGACCCCTGGCTATCTTGAGAGTGTTCAACGCTTTCGAGATAGGAGGGTGCCTTGTCCACCGCGGAACTTAACGCCCTGCT
>JACRLV010000348.1:2698-4470 GCA_016235145.1 Planctomycetota bacterium | reverse complement strand
GCCCTCACCCCAACCCTCTCCCGGAGTACCGGGAGAGGGCGTAGCGGCCCGCCGCGGGCGGCTGGGGTAATGGCGGCGTGCGCCCTTAGGATATGAACCAATCCGCTCCGCGGAACGGGGATGTCGCATGCTCGCAGTATTGACCTTTGCAGCACCGAGCCTCCTGATCGGCCTGGCGGCCGGTCTCGTGCCTGTGCTGATTCACGCGCTGCTGCGCCCGAAGGCCAGGCGGCTGCGTTTTCCGCCGGTGCGTTTCTTTGCGGAAGCGCTGGCGTCCGGGCAGCGCGCCCAGCGCGTTCGCGACGGGTGGCTGCTGGCGTTGCGCGCCGCGGCGGTGTGTCTGGCGGCTTTGCTGCTCGCTGCTCCGACCTGCCGCCAGGCCGCGAGCGTCGAAGACGCCAACGCGCCGATCGCCGCCGCGATCATCCTCGATGATTCGTGGAGCACGCGCTACCAGGTCGATGCGGCCGCCGGCGAGCTGGATCTGGCGATCGCCGCGGCGGACGCAACCGCGACTGCCGCCCAAGGCTGGCCGGCGCCGTCGCTGCTCGGACTGTTTCAGGCCGACCCCAGCGCGTCGGATGTTTCGCAAATCCGCGATCGCTTGCGGCGTATCGCCGCCGCCGCGCCCCACGCTGCGGCGCTCGGCCGGGCGATTCAGAACGCCGCGGCTGAGCTCGCTTCCGCCCGTCCGAACCGCCGGCGGCTGCTCGTCTATACCGATCTGGCGGCGCACGCCTGGCGCGACGTTCCGGGCGGCGTGCTGCACGGCGTCGAGCATCTCGACGTGCGGATCGTCTCTCCATACCGCGAGCGGCGGACGAACCTGGCGATCCTGGCCGCCGCCGCACCGGAGCAGGTTCATCCGCAGACCGCCGAGGTTCCGATACACGCGGAATTGCTGGCTGAAGGAATCGCGCAGTCCGCGACTCTTACGGCCGGCAGCGGCGGCGAGTCGCGGGCGCGCATCAGCCCGATCGAGCTTGCGCCCGACCAGCCGCAGGGCGTGGACATTCTGCTTCCGCCGACGGCGGCCGGCGTGCATGGGGTCCGCATCGAAGCGGCGCCGGCGGACCGCTTGCCCTTCGATCAAGTTCGCTACGCCGCCTGGGAAGCCGGACCGCGCGCGAATGTGTGGCTTTTGTCGCAGGCCGCCGACGCGGCGGACGCCGACCTGACCACGACGATCTATCGCAACCTGCTCGCGCCGGAGCTGTTGCCCGCCTCACAGCATCCGGTCGTTCTGGAGTGTTTCGATCCGAAGTCGATTGCAAGGAAGTTGGAGTCGCAGGCCGGGCCGCGCCCGGATCTCATCATCGCGCTGCCGACGACGGAGCTTTCGGACGCGGCCCGCCAGGGCCTGCTGAAACTCTCCGAAGCTGGGGCGGTGTTGCTGCTGGCGGCGGGGTCCAGCGAACGGCTGACGGACTGGCCCGGCTTGCGGCGGGTTTTCTCGCCTGATCCGCCGACGTGCGAGCCGACCGACGCTACCGCGGTCGCTTGGTCGCAGTCGTCGCCTTTCGCGGGAGACAATCCCGGTCTGCGGGACATACCCGGATGTGCAGTCCGCCGGAGGATTATCCTCTCGTCGCTTGCGGACGGCACGACGGTCCACGCGAGTTTCGGCGACGGCCGACCCGCGATCGTCTCGCGCCGCCACGGGAGAGGCGAGATCTTTCTGCTCGCCACTTCGCCTGATCCGGTGTGGAGCGAGCTTGGCATTCGCGCTGCCGGCCTGCTCTCGTGGCTCGATGCGCTCGTGATGCGGACTC
>JACRLV010000348.1:0-2675 GCA_016235145.1 Planctomycetota bacterium | reverse complement strand
GCGGACTCGGGCTTCGGCGGAGCACGTGCGAGCAATGACGATCGGGCAGGCCGTGATTCCACCGATCGACGCGCCGGTCGGCGGCGAGTGCTGGCTGTCGTCGGCGACGAATTCGTCCTCACCGCGGCAGCGCCTCGCGCCCGAAGGAGGCCGAATGGCGATCCTGCCGATCCAAAGCCCCGGCCTTTACTCGCTTCAGATCGCCGGCACGTCCGTGTTGCTGGCGGCGAACTGGCCCGCGGAGGAATCCGACCTGCGTCCGATCACCGTCGAGCGGCTGCGCGAGATTCTCGGAACCGACCGCGTGACCATCGAGGACGCCGCGGCGGGCGAATCCCCGTCGACCGTTCGCTCCAGGCTGACCGTTCTTGCCGATCCGGCCTCGTGGCTTGCGGTGGTGCTGCTGGGGGTGCTGGGGGCGGAAGTGTGGCTGGCGTCCCGCCGAAAATAATAGTCCCGTGCCGGCTACGCCGCCGGCACGGGATCGTGAAGGGGGACACGACAGCTTCCACGACTATTTTTGGATTCGATTACGCAAGTTGCAGGCGAAAGCAGCCGAATTCACCCGTGAAACCCGTGCGCCGATTCCGCGTCTGATAGGAGCGGCTTGCAATGAGCCGCGCGGCTCTTATCATCGCGGCATGGTCCGATACGCCTGCCCGGTTTTTTTTCTGTGCGTTCTGATTTCCGTCTCGGGCTGCGAGGCGCCGCGCGCTTCCGGGCCGACGGAAGAAGTCGTACGCATCACCAACCGTGACGTCTTCATTGATCGCATGTTGACCGTGCTTCGGGAAAACGATTTTCGGCCGCAACAGGTGGATCGAATCGAGGGCGTCGCGATCGCCGGTCCGTCGACCAGCGGGCAGTGGTTCGAATTCTGGCGGCCTGACAGCCAGGGCTTGTACCAGGCGGCCGAGTCGAGCATGCACACCATCCGCAGACTCGCGATCGTCCGCCTGAGTCCGGCGGAAGTGTCGCCTGAAGCAGCCAGCCAGCCGGACAGCCCGACGGTGGCGAGCGACGAGATGTACCGGGTGAACGTAACGGTCGAGAAATCGCGCTACAGCGCGCCGGAACGCCAGCTAACCACCGCGGCCGGCGGTTTGGCAATCTACAGCTCGCGCCTGCCGACGGAAGAGGGCCTGCGCAACGCTCGCTCGGCGGGCGAGCACTGGGTGCCGCTGGGCCGCGATCCGCTCCTGGAGCGATGGTTTCTCGAACGGATCATTGTGCAGGCACAAGGCCTGCCGCCGCCGGAGCCGCCGCAAAGCCAACCGGCGGAACCGCCGACGACCGCGGCGCGCCAGTAGTAGCGTCGGACCTCCGAGTCCGACGACAATGGCGAGCGAATGACCCGTCGGACTCGGAGGTCCGGCGCTACGAGTTGCGTGTTTCGTCGGACTCGGAGGTCCGACGCTACGGCGTTCAGCCCGGGGTCGGCAGATAGACAAGCGCTTCGCGGTCGATCTCGTAGATCCCGATGTAGGAGTCCTTGACCGGTTCCGATCCGACGAACTCGCGAACGCTCACGCCGGCTTCGCCCATTCTCGACATGATCTGCATCACGATCGCCAGGGCGTCGTCGCGGTCGGCTGCGATCACCTGGAAATTCCGCATGTAGCGCGTGAAATCGTCGCCGGGTTTCTGATCGCGGTCGGGAACTTCGTAAAGCCCCGGGCGATAATCGGCTTCGATCGCCAGGCTGAACCAGGTGGCCTGCTCGACGGGTTCGCCTTGCGCTTCGCGATAGGCCTCGCACAGCTCAACCGTGCAGGCGTTTTCGGCGTACGCGGTTGCGAAGAGCGATTCGCAACGCGCGCGGTCTCCCTGCCGCGAGGCGAAGTCCATGTACAACTCGAGGGCGCAGGCGATGTCGCCGTTCTCCTCGGTTTTCACGCGGGTCAACGCGGTCTCGTATTCCGACCTCGCCGCGTCGAACTGCTCCTCTTCCTCCGCGATGAACGCGCGCAGCAGATGCCGGCGGGCGCCCTTCGGCTCCAGCCGATCGAGGTATGCGAGCTGCTGGCGGGCCTGCGAGAGCTTGCCGGCCCGCACCGCGGTCACGCCCCAATTCAACCGCAATGATCCGGAGTCGGGCGCGACCTTCTCGGCCTCGCGGTAGCACTGAAACGCCAGATCAAACTCGCCGTCGTCGCTGTGGAGGATCGCGAGGTTGATCCACTCGCCGATGTCGTCCGGCGCCAACGAAAGGTACCGCCGCAACGTCGCTTTCGCTGATTTCAAATCGCCCAGTTCGGTGTGGACGGCGGCTTTGCGCTGAAGCAGCCAGTCGATGTCGGCGCCCATGTCGACCGCTTTCTCGTACAACTCGAGCGAGCGCTCGTACTGCCGCATGCGCTCATAGACCAGCGCGAGGTTCGCGATCGCGGTTTCGTCCTTCTCATCGAGCCGGGCCGCCTCCTCCAGCGCTGCGCAGGCCGGTTCGAGATCGCCGGCGTTGGAGTAGACGACGCCCAGCGTCGCGAGCGCACGCGCGGATTCCGGATTGTCTTCGACCAGGGGTTCGAGCAGGTCCAGCGCCTCGTTATGGCGCCCCAGCTCCGAAAGAGCCCAGGCGTTCATTGTGAGGAGTTCGATTCGGTCCTCGGACTCCAGCGACAATTCGTCGACGGACTCGCGCAAGGCCGTGAGGCAATCCAGCGCCTCCTCGATCT
>JACRLV010000297.1:2880-8638 GCA_016235145.1 Planctomycetota bacterium | reverse complement strand
GACCTACGACAGCCTCGCCGATGCCAGCCACTACGCGCTGCTCGGCATCGAGGAGACCGCCACCGCCGAGCAGGTGAACGAGGCCTACTTCAAACAGGCCAAGCGCTGGCACACCGACCGCTTCGCGGGCATGGGGCTCGAATTCGGCAGCGGTATCGCCGGATTCGTGTTGCTGGGATGGTGGATCGATCGCAGCTTCAACACAGAGCCGGTCGCTCTCGTTACGGGAGCTGTGCTCGGTTCAGTCGGCGGCCTTTACGTGCTGATCCGGCGGGCGTTCGAGATGCAGAAGGAAGCGTCGCCGCCTCGGCGAAGCGGCGATGAGCGGAAAGATGATTCAGGCGAACCCGGACCGAATTGACCTTCGCACCGCACTCCTGCGGCTGACCGCGCCGTCATTCGGCGCCGCGATCCTGCTGGCGATGCTGGCGGCGTCGCTCTCGGCGTTTCTCGGGCCGGTCGGCGGCGGTTCCGCGGTTCTGCTCGCGATCGCGGTCGGCCTGGCGGGGAGCCTGGTCGGGTCCGCCGTCCCCGCCGCGATGATCAATGCACCGCCTCAGCAGCGTGCGGCCGGGCTGCTCGGCGGATTGGCGCTTCGGTTTTTTGTCACGCTCGGACTCGGCCTGGCGTTGTGGCATTTGGTTGCGGGTCGAGCCAGCGCTTTCCTGATCTGGGTCGCGGTTCTGCAACTGGTATTTCTCACCATCGACGTGGCCGCGGTGATTCGAATCATCCGGTCCACTGGGGGAAGCAGCGGATGCTAGGTTTGCTGCTGGGATCGGGCGCCGATCCGTTGGATCACGTAATCCAGCATACGACGCTGGACCTCAACCCTGGCGGAGGCCTGTGGTCGTTCCCGGTCCTGAGCAACCACATCGTAATGCAGGTCCTTGCGGCGTTGCTGCTGATCATCGTGATTCCCATCGCGGTTCGGCAGCGAGCTGGCAAAGACGAGGTCGGCCGCCTGGTTCCGCGCGGTTTCGGCAACGCGATCGAAGGCATCTGCGTCGCGCTCCGCAACCAGATCTTCCAGCCGAACCTCGGAAAATACACTGACCTGTTTTCGCCGTACCTCTGGTCGGTATTCTTCTTCATCCTGGTCAGCAACGCGCTCGGGTTGATTCCGCTCGGCGATTGGTTCTCGTTCGTTCCGGGCCATCTGGTCGGCGGCACGTCCACCGGCAACATCTACGTGACCGGAACGCTCGCCGTCGCCACCCTGCTGATGGTGGTGATTAATGGCCTGCGGTTCCACGGCGGGGCGTATGTGGCTCACTTTTTCATGGGCCCGCCGTACCTCGCGTGGTTTATCGCGATCCTTGAGATCGCCGGACTGGGCTTCAAGACGATGGCCCTGTGCGTACGTCTCTGTGCGAACATGCTCGCCGGACACATGATCCTGGCGGTGTTGGGCTGCATCGCGTTCAACTTCCTCGAAATTCTGGTCGCGTTTCTGCACGCGTTCATCTTTACGACGCTGACGGCGGTGTTCATCGGCCAGGCCGTGAACATCCATCACGACCACCATGAAGAGCATGGTCATGAGCCGCAGCCCGCAGGAGCGCACCACTAAGAGCCGGACGCCGAAGGTCGGCGAAGAGAAAAATGGAAGGTCTCGGCCAGGTAGGGCCGTTTTTCAACGAAAGGGTTCTGGAATGAAATTCGCGCGTAGTCTTGTCGCGGCAGCGGTGTTGGTGGGACTTATGGCCGTTGAGCCTGTGTTTGCAGAGGGCGCGACGGGCGGAGCGGCGGAAGCCACGGGAGTCAAGGGCCTGGCCATCATCGGCGCGGGTCTGGCAATCATCGGCGCCGGTCTGGGCATCGGTCGCATCGGCGGCAGCACGGTCGAGTCGATCGCGCGGCAGCCCGAAGCCGCCAACGCCATGTTCACCCCGATGATCATTACGGCCGCCATGATCGAAGGCGCCGCGTTCTTCGCGGTCATCGCTGCTTTCGTCAAGGGTTGATCGAGCGGTCGGACGGTTTCCGAGATCGTTGCGGGCGCATGCTCGCGACGGCGACGCCATTCATTCTGGAGATGCGACGTGCATCAGCGTAAGTACCTCGGCGCCCTGCTCGCGATGGCTGCACTGGCGCTGGCCGCGCCTTCGCCGGCCCACGGCCAGCACGCAGAGCCGGCCGCGCATAACGCGACCACAACTCAGCAGCCTGACACGGCGCACGGCGCCGATGCGCAGGCCGGGGAGAAGAGCATCTTCGGCGGCGGAATCGGCAACGTCGTCTGGACCACGGTGATCTTTCTGGTCGTGGTCTTCGTGCTCGGCACGAAGGCCTGGCCGCAGATCCTGCGCGTGCTCGACGAACGCGAAAAATCGATCCGCACATCGCTGGAAAATGCCCGCCGCGAACGCGAAGACGCCGAAAAACTGCTCGTCCAGTACAAGCAGCAGATCGAGCGGGCCCGCGTGGACGCCACCGCGATCGTCGACGAAGGCCGCCGCGACGCCGAGGTCGTTCGGCGTCGTATCCAGGATGAAGCCAAGAAGGAATCGGACGAGATGATCGCCCGCGCCAAGCGGGAGATCCAGCTCGCGACCGACGCCGCCGTGAAGGAACTGTACGACCGTACGGCGAACCTGGCGGTGGACGTGGCGGCCCAGATCGTCCGCAAGGAACTGCGCGCCGAAGATCATCGCGCCCTGGTGCTGGAATCGATCGAGCGCATGAAGGCGTCGAAGAACTGAACCGGGAGCATCGGCTTCCAGCTAGTGAACAGACAAATGGCTATTGGCGACTTGCGATTACGAGAAGCAGGAACGGCACGGGGCATCGCCGCGGTCTTTTATTCGCCATTCGTCATTCTGAATTCGGTATTCATACATGGCTGATTCGTTCGACAAATACCTGGAATTCGCCGACGTGTACGCCCAGGCGCTCTTCGAGCTGGCGCGCGAGGCCGACCGGATCGACGACGTCCGCAGCGAGCTCGACGAGTTGGTGCGGCTTATGGAGATCGAGCCCGCGTTCGCGAGCTTCATCACCTCGTCCGCGCTGGACGACGACCACCGCGCCGCTGGCCTGGAGAAGATGTTCCGCGGCAGGCTGAGCGACATGACGCTCAACACGCTGCTGGTGATGAATGACAACGGCCGCCACGCGCTGCTGAAGGCCCTCCGCAGGGCGTTCGTGCTGCGGCAGGAAGACGCCGCCGGACAGGTCGAAGTCGCGGCGACCAGCGCCGTCGAACTCGACCTCGACGAAAAAAACCGCGTGGCGGAAGCAGCCGCAAAGCTGTCCGGCCGCAAACCGCTGATCGACTACCGGGTCGATCCGTCGATCGTCGGCGGGCTGATCCTCCAGATCGGCGACCTGCGCTACGACAACTCCGTCGCGACGCAGCTCACCGCGGCGCGGGACCGGTTGATGGACAGGAGCGACCGTGGGCTTGCGGCGGCGGCCGCACAATAGCCAATGGCGAATGGCGAATGGCGAATAGACACAACGAAAACCCGTCCCGCTCGAACCAGGATTGTCGGGACTACCGGCATGCGGGTGGGCGTGTGGATATCGACGCTCGCACGTTTGAATTCGCGAATCGGGTTCTGAAGGTCGTTGCGGCGTTGCCGAGCACGGTTGTCGGCCGAACGATCGGGCAGCAACTCGCTCGGGCTGGCACGGCCGTCGGTGCGAACGTCGAGGAAGCCCAGGGCGGGCATTCGCGAAGGGAGTTCGCGCGAAAGATGGGAATCGCGCGCGGCGAGGCACGGGAGGCCCGGTATTGGCTCCGGCTGGTCGCGTCGCAGGGGCTGCTTTCGGAAGAGCGGCTTTCGGACATCATTGGGGAGTCGGACGAGATCCTGCGGATACTGACTGCAATTGTGAAAAAGACCCGGCAGAATGCGGACTAGCGCCACCGCGGGCTATTCGCCGTTCGCCATTCGCCATTGGATATTTCCATGAAGTTCCAGGCTCACGAAATCGCCACGATCATCAAAGAAGAGATCCGGCAGTACAAGTCCGAACTCGACGTCGCCGAGGTCGGAAAGGTGCTCGAGGTCGGCGACGGCGTCGCCCGCGTCTACGGCCTCTCCAAGGCCATGGCCGGCGAGATGCTCCAATTCGCCAGCGGCGCCACCGGCGTCGTCTTCAACCTCGAAGAAAACTCGATCGGCGTGGTCGTGCTCGGCGGCTACCTCGACATCAAGGAGGGCGACGAGGTCCGCACCACCGGCCGCCTGCTGTCCGTCCCGGTCGGCGAGGCCATGGTCGGCCGCGTCGTCGATCCCCTCGGCCGCCCGCTCGACGGCAAGGGCCCGATCCAGACGCCGCACCGCCGCCCCATGGAAATCATCGCCCCCGGCATCGCCGAACGGCAGCCCGTCAACGAGCCGCTCCAGACCGGCATTAAGGCCATCGACAGCATGATCCCGATCGGCCGCGGACAGCGCGAGCTGATCATCGGCGACCGCAAGACCGGCAAGACCGCCGTCGCCCTCGACACGATCATCAACCAGCGCGGCGGCGACGTGATCTGCGTCTATGTCGCGATCGGCCAGAAAGCCTCCACCATCGCCGGCATCGTGCAGACGCTGCGCGAGCAGCACGCGATGGATTACACCATCGTCGTGGTCGCCTCGGCTTCGGACCCCGCTCCGCTCCAGTACATCGCCGCGTACGCGGGCTGCTCCATGGCCGAGTACTTCATGTACGAGCACGGCCGCGCGACGCTTTGCATCTACGACGACCTCTCGAAACAGGCGGTCGCGTACCGCCAGCTTTCGCTTCTGCTGCGCCGTCCGCCGGGCCGCGAGGCCTATCCCGGCGACGTGTTCTACCTGCACAGCCGCCTGCTGGAGCGCTCGTGCAAGGTCGCGGAAAAGCGCGTGATCGTGAAGAAGGGCGCCCCCGCCGGCGACGAGACGCCGGTCAACGGCAAGATCTACGTCGGCGAACAGGATCGGCACGCGATTGATCATGACATCGCGGCGCTCGGCAAGGACGGGCACGAAGCCCGCAGGATCAAGAAGTCCGGCGGATCGCTGACGGCCCTGCCGGTCATCGAAACGCTCGAAGGCGAAGTCTCGGCGTACATTCCGACCAACGTGATCTCGATCACCGACGGCCAGATTTACCTGGAGCCCGACCTGTTCTTCGCCGGCGTGCGGCCCGCGATTAACGTCGGCATCTCGGTCAGCCGCGTAGGCGGCAACGCCCAGATCCCCGCGATGAAGAAGATCGCCGGCTCGCTGCGTCTGGATCTCGCCGCGTTCCGCGCGCTGGAAGCGTTCGCCCAGCTCGGCACGGAACTCGATCCCGTGACGCAGCGTCAGCTCGACCGCGGCAAGCGCATGGTCGAGCTGCTCAAGCAGCCGCAATACGTGCCGATGGACGTGCTCGATCAGGTTCTCAGCATCCACGCCGGCGTGCGCGGCTTCCTCGACGATCTCCCCATCAACCAGGTGGACGCGTTCGAGAAAGCCCTGCTGCGGCACTACCGCGACGAGCACCCGGAGATTCGCGAAGAGCTCGGCAAGAACAAGAAGCTGACCGACGACCTCGACGCGAAAATCAAGACGATCGTGGGGAATTTCAAGCAGAGATTCGCCAAGAAATAGCGATTTGCAAGAAGCGAGAATCGAGAAGCGCAGAGCGAGATAAGGCGCGCGTCCGGCGAGATGATTCGGGCGCCAGCTGAGCAAGCGGGACGGGTGCGTGAGTCGAGAACGGTCACAGGTTGATTTTCGCGAGCGGACATTCCGCTTTTCCCTGCGCATCCTGCGGCTGGCGCGTGCTCTCC
>JACRLV010000297.1:0-2865 GCA_016235145.1 Planctomycetota bacterium | reverse complement strand
TCGGAGCGAATGTTGAGGAAGCCCATGGTTCGCATTCGCGAGCGGATTTCGCCCGGCGAATGAATATCGCGCGGGCGGAAGCGAGGGAGACTTTGTACTGGCTGCGGCTGATTACAGAGGGCGGCCTGCTCCCTCAGCGGCAGAGGACGGATTTGCTAACCGAAGCCGACGAGATTCTTCGTATCCTTGTCGCGACGGTGAAAACGATTCGCAAGCCGGCTGCGGGAGGGGCGGATTGATGCGAACGACGCAGAATTATCTCGCTGTTCGCTTCTCGCTGTTCGCTTCTCGCTGTGCGCTATCCGCTTCTCGACTCAGGAGCAGTTGTGGCTAAAGCACGCGCCATCGTCAAACGCCGCAAAGCGGCCCAGAACATCAAGCGCATCACCTCGACGATGCAGCTTGTCGCTACGGCCCGCTTCGCCAAGTGCCTCCAGCGCGCCACGGCGAGCAAGCCGTACACCGAGAAACTCACCGAGATGATCCAGGCCCTCGCCGGCCAGCCGCTGGAGCACCCGCTGCTGAACGCCAACACCGCCGCGCAGCGATCGATCCTGCTGGCGATCACCTCGAATCGCGGACTCTGCGGCGCGTACAACGCCTCCGTGCTGCGGACCTCGACCGAGCATCGCAAGTCGCAGACCGCCGCCGGCCTGACCGTCGCCATGGAGGCGGTCGGCAAGAAGGCCCTGAACTACTTCAAGTTCCTGGGCGTCCCGCTCAGCGAGACGATCACCGACGTCGAGGACAAGATCGAGTACGTGCGCGTCGCCGCGATGGCCGAGCGCTACATGAAGTTGTACGAGGCCGGCGAAATCGCCCGGGTCGATGTCGCCTACATGCGCTTCCACTCGATCGGCGTGCAGCGGCCGTCTGTGGTGCAGCTTCTCCCGATCGAACCGCCCAAGGCGGCGGAGCGCCCCGGCCGCAAGACCGAGACGCTCTTCGAATTCTCGCCGGAGCCCAGGGTGCTGCTCCAGCGGCTGATTCCGGAGACCGTCAAGATCAGGCTGTACCAGTATTTCAACGACGCGATCGTCAGCGAGCAGGTCGCCCGCATGGTCGCGATGAAGAGCGCCACCGACGCTGCGACCGACATGATCAAGTACCTTACGCGCCAGTACAACCGCGCCCGCCAGTCGCAGATCACGATGGAGCTGGCGGACATCGTCGGCGGCGCCGAGGCGGTGAAGTGAGAAAAAGCGAGAATCGAAAAGCGAGAAGCGAGATAGGAATCGAGACGCCGAAATCGAGAATCGACAAGCGAGACCAGAAGCACGGGACGCGAAGTGAATAACCGGAGGCGTATGGCGTAGAACGACAGCGAGGCGGCGCGGTGGCCATGGGTCTTATCTCGCTTCTCGCTTCTCGATTCTCGCTGTTCGTTCTCAATCGCCTTTTGTGGAGAGAACGCCGACATGGTCGCATCAACCGAAAACACCGGACGCATCACCCAGATCATCGGTTCGACGCTCGACGCCGAGTTTGACGAGGCCCGGCTGCCGAAAATCTACAACGCCCTGAAGGTCACCGTCCGCGTCGACGTCGGCGGCCGCATGGAAGACAAGCTGCTCTGGTGCGAAGTCGCCCAGCATCTCGGCGGCGGCCGCGTGCGCGCCGTCGTGCTCGGCAGCTCCGACGGCCTGGTCCGCGGTACGCCGATTCTCGACATGGGCGCGCCGATCAGCGTCCCGGTCGGACCGGTCACGCTCGGCCGCGTCTTCAACCTCGTCGGCGAGCCCGTCGACGGCCGCGGCCCGGTCAAGGCGACCGACTTCCGCCCGATTCACCGCGAAGCGCCCGAATTCGCCGACCTCACCCCCAAAACCGAGCAGTTCGAAACCGGCATCAAGGTCATCGACCTGCTCGTACCGTTCGTGCGCGGCGGAAAGATCGGCCTGTTCGGCGGCGCCGGCCTCGGCAAGACCGTCGTCATTCAAGAGCTGATCGCCCGAATCGCGACGCAACACGGCGGCTTCTCCGTCTTCGCCGGCGTGGGCGAGCGGACGCGCGAAGGCAACGACCTGTGGCTCGAAATGCAGCACGCCAAGATCGGCAACACCGGCAAGTCCGTCATCGACCAGACCGCGATGGTCTTCGGCCAGATGAACGAGCCGCCGGGCGCCCGTCTGCGAGCGGCCCTGACCGCCCTGACGATGGCCGAGTACTTCCGCGACCAGACCGGCGCGGACACGCTGCTGTTCGTGGACAACATCTTCCGCTTCTCCCAGGCCGGCTCCGAAGTGTCCGCGCTGCTGGGCCGCATGCCCTCGGCCGTAGGCTATCAGCCGACGCTTTCGACCGAGATGGGCGAGCTTCAGGAGCGAATCACCTCGACCAAGAGCGGCGCCGTGACCAGCGTCCAGGCCGTGTACGTCCCCGCCGACGACCTGACCGATCCGGCTCCGGCCACCACCTTCACCCACCTCGACGCGTTCATCGTGCTGGAGCGCTCGATCGCCGAAAAGGGCATCTATCCCGCGATCGACCCGCTCGGCAGCTCGAGCCGCGTGCTCGACCCCGGCGTCGTCGGCGAGGAGCACTACCAGTGCGCCCGCCGCGTGCAGTCGATCCTCCAGCGCTACAAGTCGCTCCAGGACATCATCGCGATCCTGGGCGTCGACGAATTGAGCGAAGAGGACAAGCTGATCGTCAGCCGCGCCCGCAAGATCGAGCGGTTCCTCAGCCAGCCGTTCTTCGTCGCCGAGACGTTCACCGGCTTCCCGGGCAACTACACGAAGAAGGAAGACACGCTCCGCAGCTTCCGCGAGATCTGCGACGGCAAGTGGGACCACCTGCCCGAGGCCGCGTTCATGTACGTCGGCGCCATCGAAGAAGCCGCCGCCAAGGCCGAGAAGCTCAAGC
>JACRLV010000334.1 GCA_016235145.1 Planctomycetota bacterium | reverse complement strand
TTCGTGCATCCTTGCTTGCCATGCGAACATGATAACCGAAAGGCAACGTCAGTTCAATAGATTATGTCCGGATTAATATGTGGCGCATTTCCCCGGTTTGACCGTGTTTCCCAACCCGCTGCGAGGAATAAGGAACGGCGCTGAGCACTTGAGCAATAACGGAATCGTTGCGGGGCGGGGAGAGGCGGCGCGGTACGGCGATCCCGATTGGGGCTATCGCGGAATTGTCTGGACGCCGGGCAATACCTATGTAATCAGCCCGCCCGCCGGCAATCGGGATGCGCATATTAGGGGCATAAATGACGCGGGTCGGGCTGTTGGCCAAACTTACGATCGGCTGTGGAACGGGCCGCGCGAGTTCGCGTTCGTATGGCAGCAGGGCGTGGTCACCGACCTGAACACCCTGGTTCCTGATCAATTGGGACTCGTTTGGGCGGCGCGTGGGACCAACAACCGCGGGCAGATCTTCGCCGGCGGCGCCCACGGCCGATACCTTTTCACGCCCGTCTGGCTGCCCGGCGATCTGACGGGCGACTGCCATGTTTCCGTCGAGGATCTGATCCTCGTTCTGTCGAACTTCGGACAGCCGCACGGATCGTTTCCGCGCGGCGACGTGGACGGCGATGGCGCGGTCGATCTCAGTGACCTTGCCATCCTATTGGCGCACTGGGGTGAGTGAACCGCCCCAGATTGCAGGGAGGTTCTCATGCGTACCGGACGCTCCAGGTACCTGCTGATGCTGCTCGCGGCTACTCTCGTGCCAGCGATGGGTGCAGTTCACTGGTACGTAAACGCCAACAATCCCTATATCGATCCGGACGATCCTGTGGCCGGTAAGAGCTGGCTGTACGCGTTTCCCGACTTGCAGACAGCCCTCGGCAAGGCCGACGAAGGCGACATCATCTGGGTCGCCAAATCCACGCCGGCCCAGCCGGCGTACTACCCGTCGGTGCGATACCCGAACCCGAACGATCCCGACCCGCGCCGGGCTACGTTTCGCGTCAAGGCCGGCGTGAAGGTCTACGGCGGCTTCCGTGGCCGTGATGAGTACACGGATCCGAACTATCCCTACGTCGGCGAATCCCTTCTTTCGGAGCGCGATCCCGAGCACAATCTAACCATCCTGGATGGCGACTTGGACCAGAACGACCAGCTTCAGTATTTCCCCTACGGGGCGAGCTTCACAGACAATGCCTATCATGTTGTGATCTTTCGCAACACCGTCGCTGGAGTTCAGGCAAAATTCAGCGGCTTCGTCGTCCGCAACGGCCATGCGGACGGAGCCCCGGAGACTGAGGAGAACTGGCTCGGCGATGACTCGGGCGCGGGAATCATGGTGCTTGAGGAGGGCTCCAACGCCGATTCGTATCCCCTGCTGGACCGGCTGGTCCTCCGGGACAACTATGCCGATCGCGCCGGCGCTGGAATCCTGATCGCCGGAGCGAAGAACATTCATCTGGCGAACTGTCGGTTCGAGCACAACTGGATCGGCGACGAAAACGACCCGAACCTGCCCGACGGCTTCGGCGCCGGGCTGGCGGTGCATCCAGTCCGCGGGCGCGGCGTTACGCTGCAAAACGGCATCTTCTACAATAACCACATCGTGCACGGCACGGGGGCGGGCGCAAGCATTGAGCCCAGCGGCAATTCCGTTTTCGCAAACTGCACCTTCTACGACAACACCGCGGGCACACCGGAGAATGATCCGAATTCGCTGGCCGGGGCGTTCTATTGCCCGCCGCTCGCCATCGGCTACCTTCCCAGCGCAAGAATCAACAACTGCATCGTGTGGAACAACACACAGCCGCAGCTTGGCGCGGCGGTCGACGCTTGCTTTTCCGATGTGGAGGATGGTTCCTGGTGGACCGGCTCCAACCGCCGGTGTCCGAATACGAACATCTCGCAGACTCCCCAGTTTCGCGCTCCCGCCGTCGGCAATCTGACGCTGAAATATGTCTCGCCGTGCATCGACACCGGCAACACGATGATCAACAATGACCCGAACTACCCCCTGCTGCTCCAGGACTTCACGGACGTGAATGAGGACGGGTACACAAACGTGCCGATGCCCAAGGAGATGTCGTACCCAGGTTGGTGTGAACGCCCGCGTATTCTGATAGCCAGCGGCCAGATCGACATGGGCGCGTACGAGTTGGGAACCTGCCCAGGCGATTTTGACGGAGACGGCTCCATCGGTCTCCAGGACTTGGTCCTTTTGCTGCATTGCTTCGGCGGCACGTGCTCGAACTACCCATACGACTGCTGCTTCGCCGACATGAACGACGACGCCACGATTGACCTCAATGACCTGACGCTGATTCTGAGCCTGTTTGGTACAGAGTGCCAGGGCCTGCTCGGCGGCGGGGATTCGGGCGGCGGCGAAAACGCGATGATGGGCCAACCCGATCCGCTGATCGAATGGCTCCTTTCCGCAACGCCGGAAGAAATCCTGACGTGGTACTACTCCGGCATGCCGCCGGTCGGCGGCGGCGACCGATAGCGAACCTCACTCCCATCGTCCTGGACGCGAGCCCGGCCCGCCCCAACGGCGAGGGTTGAACGCCCTCGCATGTGGCGGCGGGACGGGCCCCACTGGCGATTTCACCGCCCGAAATCCGCGAGAAGTGCATGACGCACGCCGACGCATGCCGAGCCGACTGGATTTTCGGTTGTTCATCCGGCCGGCGGTGAACTACGATATTGGTGAAGATGGGCCAGCGTAACACAAACGGCGTCCGTCCCGCGTCCGCCGCGCACTTGCTCTCGCTGCTGCGCGGGCACGGATTGTCGTTGCGCATCCGCGAGGCGGCGGCGTTCGTGATTCGCTGCGCCGCCTTTTTCCTCGGATTCGTGCTGCTGGTTGTTGCGTTCGATCACGTCCTTGTGCGGGGATTGCCGCGAGCGGCGCTGGTCTTGTGCTCGCTCGCCCTTTTGGCGACGCTGTTGGCGGGGGGCGTCGCACTGGGTCATCGCCTGTCGCGGCGTTACGGCGACCGCTTTGTCGCGCGGGAATATGAGCGCACCTTCGGAGTAGCGCACAACGCGATGCTGAACTGGCTTTTTGTGCGCGGCGATCAGGCGGTCGAATACGCGTCGGCCGCGGGCGCGGCCCAGGCGGAGGCGGAGATTGTCTCGCCGCACGGCACAATTGCGCCCTCGGCGCCGCCGCGCGGGCAATGGCTCTGGCTGGGCGGCGTCGCGATCGCCTGGGGGCTTTTTGCCGCCGTAACGCCGAAGGACATACCCGCATCCCTGCGGCGGCTGCTTGGCTCGCTGGAACCAGCGCCTTCCGCGACGCGGATCGAGCTCAGCCGGCCCGGGCCGAAGGATGCGGTGTACGCGGGCCAGCCGCTGACGCTCGAATTCGTCCTGAGCGGCCGTTCGTCCGAGCGGCTGGCCGTGGAGCTGCTCTCGAACGGCGACGCGGGCGCCGAGACGCTCGTGCGGCATATCGCGGTTCGCAGAGCGCCGCGCGGCGCGCCGGATGTGCGATCGATCCAGCTGGCGGGCAACGAAGTTGCGCGGGACGTGT
>JACRLV010000333.1 GCA_016235145.1 Planctomycetota bacterium | reverse complement strand
CGCGCTCGCCTTCGGGCGTCCAGCCCATCGTCTCGATCTGCCGCGCCGCCGCCGCGACTTGCTCGATTGCGTGCTGCTCCGCCGGCGACAGGTCCACCTTGCGGCGGCCCATGACGGTCCGGGCGATCGAGACGATTTTCTCGACGCGGCAGGGCTCCAGCCCTTCGTCGGTCAGCCAGCCAAACGATGGCACGAACTTCGGAACGGACTTGCGCGTGAAGACGTTCGCGGCCACTCCGAGAATCGTCCCGGTCCCGAGAATGGTGCCGATGCCCGTCTTGGCGTGATCGCCGATGATGGACCCCAGAAAATGCCTCCCCGTCTCAACGCCGACGCCGTTCAATTGCACGCGGATCGTGCCGTACGTGTTCTTCAGATCGCTCGTGATCGTGTCGGCCCCGAGATTGACCCACGACGCGACATAGCTGTGGCCGAGGAAGCCGTCGTGCTGCTTGTTGGCATAGCCCTGGAAAACCGTACCTTCGATTTCGCCGCCCACGCGGCAGACCGGACCGATCGACGTTTCCTCGCGAATCACGGCGGTGGGGCGAACGATGCAATTCGGCCCGACATAGACCGGCCCCTGAATCACCGCGTTCGGCTCCACGATCGCGTTCTGGTCGATTTCGATCGCGCCATTGCTCGCATCCAGCACCGCGCCCGGCTTGATCACCGCGCCGGATGCGATGCGAATCGCCTGCGGCTCGATCAGGTGCGCGCCGGGATAGACCTTGCCTTCGTGCTGCCCGCCGTGAGTGAGCTGCGCGCGAAGCTCTGTGCCGTTGTGCGTGAACAGATCCCAGGGATAGTCGATCAGTCGGACCGATTCCGGCGGGTTTTCGAATCGGAAAGTCCGCAGCCACTCTTCGCGCCGCCGCGCGTCCAACAGCGTCTCCGCCTGCACGCCGGCGGACTTGTCGGCGCCGGCGGTCGCGGCAAGCAGCGATCCGCGCACGGTCCACGCGGCGCCCGGCGGCGGCAATTCCGTAACGCTGGTGACCAGAAGGCGCGAATTCACGAACGACCAGGGCTGACGCGGCTCGGGCTGCGAAGTGCGGACTCGCTCCGCGACGGCGCTGCTCAATTCGGGCCGCACGAGGACGCGAACGACGCGGCCGTCCAGGCGCGATTGCTGCTTGTCGATCAGCCGGTCGCGGCCGCAGCGCAGCTCAAAGGCCGGCCGAAGCCAAGTAAGTGGAAGCAGGTTGATGTAGCCTTCGTCTTCGAACAGGACGATGTTCATGATTCACCCACGCCGTCGATACGCTCTGCCGCGACGGTCGATGTCGGCCGGCCGCGGGTTCAGCTCGGAATCCGCTGCTCGATCCAGTCGCAGAGGGGCTCGAGCCCTTCGCTGCGCAGCGCGCTGACGGACCAGACCGGCCGGCCGTCGTGTACGCTGTCGCGGAGCTCCTTGATCGTCTTGTCCGCGCCGGGCAGATCCGCTTTGTTAACCACGAATCCGGTCGCGATTTCAACCACGCCGGCCTTGTCGAACTGCACGGAGTCGCCCGCACCGGGCATCACCAGCAGAAGGACTTCCGCGGCGACCTTCCGGACATCGACATCGTTCTGACCCGCGCCGACGGTCTCCGTCAGAACTACTTCGAATCCAACCGCGATGAGCAGGTCGATGATCTCATCCACGTGCGGCGCCAGCCCGCCGGCCTGGCCGGACGACGCCAGGCTGCGGACGTAGAGTCCGTCGTCCGGATCGGCGGACATCATCCGCAGCCGGTCACCGAGCAGAGAGCCGCCGGTAATTGGACTGGACGGATCTACCGCCACGACCGCAACCCGCCGGCCGCGCTCGCGGAGTTGTCGGGCGAGCTTGCCGATGAAGGTGCTCTTGCCGACGCCCGGCGAGCCGGTCACGCCGACGCGAAAGCCCGATCGTTTCGGCAGCGAGCCCAACGCCGCCTCAATCCGGCTGCGTTTTCCCTCGGCGATGGCGGTGATGGCCTGAGCCAACTGCACCGGATGGCGAAGGTCGCTGATGACGCCGGACGATCGCTTTTGACGGTATGTGATTGCGAGGGCGTTCAGTGTTTCGACGATCCCCGCCATCGGCGTGCCGGGATTGAATACGCCCGCGCAGCCCATGGCCCGCAGCGGCTCCTTGTCCTGCTCCGGGATGATCCCGCCGACGACCGCGGGCATTTCGCCGATGCCGGCCTCGCGGGCCAGCCGCAGCACTTCGGGCATGACGGTCATGTGGGCGGCGGAGAGAAGGCTGACGCCGAGAACGTCGCAGTCTTCCTGAAGGGCGGCCTGCACCGTCGCGGCGGGGGTCTGCCAGAGGCCGGTGTAGATGACCTCCATGCCCGCGTCGCGCAGGTTGCGCACGATGAGCTTGGCGCCGCGGTCGTGGCCGTCGAGCCCGATCTTCGATATCAACACACGAACCGGCCGTGCCATCCACTCACCGTCCTTCGCACCAGGTAGACCGACTGCACGCTGCAAGACCGCGCATCTTCGGCGGGCGCGGCGGAGTTGACAAGCAACAGAACGCGCCGCGCGAATCGCGCTACTCGCGAAATTGAGTTTTGTGGGGCGGGCCTCCGGCCGGTCTCTTGTCCAGTCTGCCCGATTTCATTCAGGCGACCCGGCCGCGAGTGGCGGGTAGCAAGGCCGCGTCCATGGCCGCCTTACGTTCGTTCGCGTTCGGTGCCAGCCTGCGAATGGCCTGCCCGCCGGCGGGGGCGAGCACCACGCTTTGCCGGAAGGCGTGCGAGATAGAACATCCGCCCGCCCCGCCCCGCGCCGTTGGCAGTTTCGGCGCCGCGGCGCCGCCGGCCAACAAATGACACGCGCAGAAAGGCCGGGCTCCGAATGCTCATTGCAGCCCACGGCACTGCGAACCGGGAGTTCGAATCGTGGGCGAAACAACTCGCGCTGGCGGCCGATCATTCGGCGGGAAAAGAAGTCATCATGCAGCGGGCGCGCCAGTCTCCAATTCGCCCATCCACTTGCGCGGCGATTTGCAAGTGTCACTTTCGTAATCGGCGGAACGTCAAGAGCAAGAGGGCGGCGAACGTCGCCGGCTCGGGGACAAATGTAAGTCCGGCAAAGCCGGTCGTGATCCCAGTGTGGCCTATCAATCTCAGACTGCCATTGTTGTTAAGTTCGTATAGCGAGTCGGTGCCGAGGTTTCCGCCGTCGGCAACGTAGCCGACACCGGTCTCTGGATGAAACGCAAGGCCGGCGGTATTACCAAGGTTGACACCTAAACTCCCGGAGCTCAGGATTGCACCGGTACTTGGGTTGAGC
Source organism: Planctomycetota bacterium (assembly GCA_016235145.1). GTDB lineage: Bacteria > Planctomycetota > Phycisphaerae > UBA1845 > Fen-1342 > JACRLV01. Next base: position 1,018 of record JACRLV010000333.1, on the reverse strand, counting down.
GTCACAAGCACGCTGCTGGTCGAATCTCCGCTGGTATTTATCGCGAAGAGCGTCCCGTCAGGGGAGAAAGCAAGGGCGGAAAAGTCACCCGTCGGAGCGATGGAACCGACCGTCGTGGCTGCGCCGGTTGCAGTATTCAGCGTAAACAGCTCGCGCCGGCCGGCGATCGCATTTTGCACCCCGAAGAGGGTTCCCGTGAGCGGATCAAGCGCTAGATCTCCTTCATAGATGAACGGCAAGCCGGTCGGTCCGATCATCTGGCCGGTGCCGTCCGACAGCGAGATGCTGACGAGCGCATTGGGTGGATCGCCGGCAAACGTGGTCATACCGTAGAGACTGTTGGCTTGAGCATCGAATGCGATTCCCACAAGACCATAGACGGTTGCCCGCGGATCTGTTGCAATTCCCGATTGGAGATTCAGGTTGCAGAGCAGCGGAGCGTCGCCGACTGTATCCCCCAACAGAACAAAGTCGCCCGCGGCGCGGACGGATAAGAGGCTGAGCGCCGTAACCCAAGCGACCAGCATGGCAGGCGGGGACAATAGAGACGGGTAATTGTGCAAGGTAGCACTCGATAGGGGTCCAGAAGCCATCAGATACTCGTGTGCGAGTCTGCCGAGGCAGAGGATCGTGCAATGACAAGATGACTCCAAATGCTAGGCGGCACGGATGATGAAAGTCAAGTTTGAGAATCCAACATGATGTCAGACAATGAGTTAGAGGTCAGTGTGTTCAGCAAGGGCTTTCACAAGCGCATCATCGCGATTTGCTGAGATGAAGAATTGGGCGGCAACGCTGCCACGAGCTAGGCACCCGGCCCGAGCCGTGCGCCGCGCTGACGGCTGTTCGGGTCGGCGGGATTTCCGAGACTCGTCCGGTTAGCCCAACTTTCGCAGATTGGGAAAATGTGAGGCGATTGGACGGCCTTGGCGGGGGCGCCAGGGCCGATTTCGGGTCGTAAGCCGCTGTAGTGCAGACCTACCCCATTGAAACACGACCGGCGAATTTGGTATTTCTG
>JACRLV010000332.1 GCA_016235145.1 Planctomycetota bacterium | reverse complement strand
TCGACGCTGCAAGGGCCGGCGATCACAGCCAGCCGGCGACCGCCGATAACCGCGCCTCCTGCCGCAACCAGCCGGGTGCTCGTGTCGCCACCCTCGTCGACAACCGCCATCAGCGCCGCCGGATCGGTTACGACCCGCTCTACGCCGGGCACACGCATCAGGCGCTGGGAATCCAAGGCGCGACCGGCCCCGAGAACCTCGACGGTCCGCAGCCGGCCCTCGCAGACGTGACCGGAAGCACCCATGGCCCCCAGCGACTCGAGCAGCCGCTGAAGGTCCTGCTGCGTACTGTCCGGCTTCAATACGACGAGCATCGCCAAGCTCCCCAGCCCGCCGCCGCGCAAAAGTCGCGCCCCGGCGGACCCTGAGCAGAACCTGGCCCGATACCACGGGCTGTTCGCCCGCTCCCATATGCTTAGCATAACGCGGAGTTGGTGCGGCTATTGCAGATTTCTATCGCGCGCATCGGGGGGCTCGCGGGGCGCGAAACAACGCCTGCGACACGCGGAATGGCGCCCGCTTGAGCGATGGCGCGACGTCGGCCGTACCCGTGCAGGCGCTGCCCGATTCGAGCTCGCCGCTTCAGCGTTTCAAGGACGTTCGCCCATGCCGCGGACCCGCCGAAGGCGGATCTGGACATTGACGAATTCGAAGTCGTCAAGGTCGCCTCGACAGGAGACGCCGCGAATGTCCAGCGTGTTGAGCCCGTCGCGCAGCAGGCGCGGTTCGATCGGCAGTGTGAGATCGCCGAAACCGCCGTCGGGCGGGGATCGGTCGATGCGCGCCGCGAGCAGCACGCCGTTCACGTATACCCTGTGCGGGCACTGGACCCCTTTGACCAGGAGCGTGGCCGCGGCATGTTCGACATGCGGCGGCGCCTGCGACGCGAGCAGCGTAAACTCACCGTGCAGCGCAGGCCCTTCGCTGCGACGCTGAAACTGGCTGTTGATCTCGCCTTCAAAGGCGTCGTTTCCGATGTGGTGAACCTCGGGTTCGTCCTCGATGGCGATCACGGTCTCGCTTTCGGGCTGGAGCGAGAAGTCGATCTGGTCGATGCGGCCTTCTCGCTCGCGGTTGGGCACATTTCGCGAGTCGGGAACATATCCATCGTGCGCGGCGCTGACGGCGAAATTCTCAGGCATGACGGGCAGGAGCAGTTCGTAACGGCCGCGGGCGTCGCTCGTGGCGACCAATGGCACGCCGCCCGCGTGGTCCACGCGCACCGTCGCACCTTCAAGCGGCCTGCCGGACTCGGCGTCGGTTACGCGGCCGCGCAACGTTCCGGTCGGCGCATTCGGCGCGCTGCGCCCGGAATCAAAGTCGGCGCGGCCTGCGGACTTGCCGCCATCGGCAACGGAATCGCCGCGTTTCACTTCGTCGGGCAATGCCAGTTCAAGCGGCGCGACGGCGGAAGGAGATGAACCGCCGACGACTGGTGCGCGGGACGGCTGCACGTCGCGCGTCGCGGCGTCGCGGATTTGGGTGAACGAATTCGACGGCAGCGCATTGCGGCTTTCGGAATGCACCTGGGCCGGGGGCAGGTTCGCAAGCTCCCGCCCACGATCGCCGGATGAGGGCCGAATGGGCTGTGATTGGCGAAGCGGCGCAGCGACCGGCGGCAGAAGTACATGTTCGGCGGCCGCTCCAGCGGCGCCTCTGCCGTCGGCGCCGGACCCGGACGACGTCGATTCGGCGGGCGTCGCGACGGGCAGTGAACCGATGCTGCCGTCAAACGCCCGCGCCGGCAAGGAAGGACTTCCCGAAATCGCCGAAGGAGAAACGTCGCGAAATGGAGCAGACGGTCCCGCTCCGGCTGGTCGGTCGACGGCGCCGCCGCGTGTCGTCCGGTCGATCCGAACCGGATCGAGGCGGGCGAATGCACTCGGACGCGACGCCGGCGATGGCTGGCCCGGCGGGCGCGACGTACTTGCCGGCGCGACGTCTACGATCGGAGCGGAATCGCTTTCGGTTTCGGCAAGGCGCGCGGCCGATTCCGAACCGGGCGTCGGTAGCTTCGCCGCATTCGAAGCCACTTGCGATCCGGAGTTCAGCGATGGGCTGGGACGCCATTCTTTTGTGCGACCGGCGGCAGGCGCGACGGTCTCGGCATCGCGCATTTCGCGGCTCCGGTTGCCACTGGCGGGAACCACGCCGACAACGCCGCTTTCGATCGGGGTCGCGACAATCGCCGGCGTCTCTGTGGCTACCGTTGCTGAGAACCCGGAGTGATCGACGGCGCGCTCCGTGGCCTGCGGAAGCACAGGGTCGGTCCGAGCGGGTTCAGCGTCGGCGATTCGGCGGCCGGATTCGGGCGGCGAGAACTCCGGAGCCCGTGGGGCGTCGAATTGCGAAAGCGATGAAGCGGCCGACGGCGCGCCATCGATCGAGCTTGTGGATTCGCGAACGGCGAATGCGGCCGGCGAAAGCGTCGACCGCACAGGAGCGCTTGGCGCCGGCTGCATCGCCACGATCGTCGTCTCCGGTCCAGCGACGCCAATATCGAGCGGACTCGGCGGGCGCGAGACAATGCTCGTCTTCGGCAGCGGCATGGCGCTTTCAGGGTCGGCGGATCCTTGCGCAACGTCTGGCGGCGGGAGTCCGGCGACTGCTTGCGATTCGCGCGGCGGCAAGGTCGGCGCGACCGAGATCGACGGCACGGTCGCGTCACGAGCCGCCAGAGTCGCCGAAATGGGCGGCGGCGAGTCGCTCGGAGCGACCTCGAGCGATACCAGCGATTCATCGCTGGAAAATTGAAACGAAGCCGGCGGCGCCTCCGAATCGACCGGTGAAGCCTGTGCGGCTCCGGAATCCGTCAGCGGCGCGAGAATCTGTCCGCCGATCGCGTCAGACATGCCGGCGGAAGCGAGCGAAACTTGTATGGGTCCACCCTGGCCCTTTGCGTATTCGACGATCGCCGCCTTCACGCGCCAGTACCCCAGGCTGGTGAGCAGGAGGCAGTGAATTGCGAGCGACGCCACGAGGCACCGCGCCAAAAGGCTCAGCCGCCGGTCACGCAAATCGCGGCGCAGCAATGCGAGCAGCACGACAGCCAGCACACCGAGCAGTCCATAGAGCAGCGCCGGACCGCCGATCCGCCACATCGCCGCCCAGTCGATCGTTCGACGATCGAAATCGCCAAAGACCTCGCGCGAAGCCGTGTAGTAGAGGCGATACTGTGAAGCCGGCCGGGATGCGACGGCCGGCTGCGACGCATCCGGCACGCGATCGGAACTGAAATAGAGAGCGAAGCCGAGCTGCGCTAACGCCGGATCGAGCTCGTTGGCCGGCGAATTGACGGATTCGCCGAGATTTTCCGCCGGCAGTAACGTCCCGTGCAGCAGCCGTGAACGATACAGATCGAACCCGCCAATGCCGCCCCGCCGATCCGACGCAAAATATAGAAAGTCGCCGGCGGGGCTCATGCAGGGAGCGCCTTCGTTTTCCGGCGTATTCAGCGCGGTCAAAGGAGTCGCGGGTCCGATTCCCTCCGGTTTCATCGCACAGCAATACAGGTCGTACGTTCTGCGATACAGATCCTCCCGCACGGTCGCCCGCCAGGCGGCTGGGTCGGGTTGGCGCGAATCAGCCGGCTGCGGGCGGCTCGACGCGAAGTACAGCGTCGCGCCGTCGTGGGACAATGCAGGGCCGTAGTCGTTGAACTCAGAGTTCACGCTCGGCCCAAGATTGATGGGCGTCCCCCAGGCCTCGGCTGGATCGCCGCCTTCCGGGGCGTCGCTGGAGCGATACGCAACCCATAGATCGTAGCCGCCGCTGCCGCCGGGCCGGTCGCTGTAGAAATAGAGTGCCGATCCGTCCGCCGACGGCTCGGGTCCGAGGTCTTCGTGTTCGCTGCAAACGGCGACAATCGACTTTGGGTCGGTCCAACCGGTTGCCGAGCGCCGCGTGATGCAAATGTCGGCGTTGAATCCCGCCTTGCCGCGCACGAAGTAGAGCGTGAGACCGTCCCAGCTCAACTTCGGTTCGTAGATGTCGCTGCTGTCAGGCAGCGCACCCGCGAGCGGCCTTGGCGGCTGCCACAGCACCTTGCGCGGCGTCGCACGGATTTCCGGAGCACGGATCGAATCGGCGTCGGTGTACACGCGCATGGGGGCGAGGCGCTGCCACACGCCACCCGCCAGCAGCAGCGCTGCCGCGCACGATCCCAATACCCAGGCTTTGCGTTTCATGGCATCTTCCGCATCGCTGCTGCCCGCTCAACGGTCCAGCACGGTGTCGAGGTAGGGTTGCTGGACGCCGGCGCTCTTGCAGATATCCAGAGCCTGTACGACGTTTGAATAGGCGGTGCGACGGTCGCCGCGGACGGAGACTTTCTGATTGGGGTTGGCTTGAACGGCGGATTTGACGACGGCGCGCAGTTCTTCTGCTGCGACTGCTTTCCCGCCGATCAACACGCGGCCCGATTCGTCGATGTTGATCACGAGTTCCCGCAACTGCGCGCTGATGGGGGCGGCGCTGCCCGCAAAGGGCAGGGCGACATTGATCTCGCGCTCGACTTGTGCGATGGTTGTGGCCAGCAGGAAGAAAATCAGCAGGTTAAAGAGCACGTCCACCATCGGCACGAAGTCGATGTGGATGTTGGACTCGACATCGGCATCATTCAGCAGCATGGCGCATCATCCTTCAGTTCTCTTCATTCCGTAGCGTCGGACCCGTAGCGTCAGACCTCCGAGTCCGACGGCGTTTTCGCCGGGCAATTCGTCGTCGGACTCGGAGGTCCGACGCTACGAATTCCACCACCCCCTCTCCCGGTACTCCGGGAGAGGGCAGGGGTGAGGGCGCATTCGCAGCAGCCCAAGCGCCAGCACGCGGGCCGAATCGTCGTCGGACTCGGAGGTCCGACGCTACAAATTCCCCTTCCCCGCCTCCCTCAACATGCCTGGCTCGCCGCGGCGACCGTGAGTTCGGGCGTCAGCGGCGCGGCTGAATTCGGCGCGATTTGCGCCGCGACGGGCCGCGTCGCCTGCGCCGTACCGCCGGTCAGCAGCGGCTGGCTGTCCGTGGCCAGCCAATCGACCACGGTCTTGTCGAGTTGGGCGATCAGCCCGTCGATGCGTCCCATGAGCGCGTGGTACGCGACCAGCACTGGGATCGCGACCAGCAGTCCCGCGGCGGTACACGTCCACGCTTCGAAAATGCCCTTGGCGAGCAATTCGGTTTTGCCGAGTGCCTGTCCGGATGCGGCGACGGCCTGGAACGTCTTGATCATGCCAAAGATCGTCCCGAGCAATCCAAGCATCGTGGAGACCTGGGGCAGCGCGCCGAGAACGCGCATTCGCTGGCGAAGGCGGACGATCTCGCGCCGCCCCGCGCCTTCCACCGCCTTCTCGACCTGCTCGCGCGGATGGCCCGCCCGCTGGACGGCTGCGGCGCAGACATTCGCCAGCGGGCTGCCGTCGCTGCTGCAATATTCGAGCGCTCGCCCGCGATCCGCGGCCAGGCCGCTCAGCGCCGAAACAAACCCCGGTGGGATGACGCACCGTTTTCGCAGCACGATCAACCGCTCGACGACGATCGTGAGCGCGACGAGCGAGCACAGCAGGATCGCCGCCATCGCCGGGCCGCCCTTCATCACGAAGTCCCAAACCGACTCGATTCGTGCACCCACCACGGTCGTCGCGTCCGGCGTCGCTTGGGCGAGCAAACCAAGAGAGGCGATCAAATTCGCTGGATTCACAGGTGCGTCTCCATTCTCACAATTAAGATCTTCGGTCACATGGACACGACGGAAATCAGTGCGCTCCGCCGCCCGGCGGCGCCGCGGCCGCGGCGGAAAGCGCAGCCAAGCGCTGCTTCGCCAGCTCGGCCCAGCGGGTACCCGCGTGCTTTTCCGCGACGACGCTGTATTGGGTGCGGGCCTCGCCGGTTTGGTTGAGCTGCTCAAAGCACCGCCCCGCTTCGTACAGGGCGGCTGCGCTCCATTCCGGATAGGCGTACAGAATGTCCACTTTCAGCAGTTCGCGAACCGCTTCGGCGTGCTGCTTCCTGGCGAACAGGCACTCGCCGATCTGAAACTGCGCCCGGGCGGCGGTGGGCCCCTTGTGGCGCTCCACGACCTCGCGGTAAGCGGCGATGGCTTCGTCATGGCGGCCCTGATTCTCCCGTGCCCAGCCAAGGCCGAAACGCGCCTGATACCACGAATCGCTCGCGGCGAATCGATCGAGAAAACCGGCGAAGGACTTTTCGCTTTTCGCCCAGTCTTGCAACGACGCATGCGCCTCACCGAGGCGAAGCAGACTCGGGCCGCAGGCGGCATCCGCCGAGAACGACTCGACGACTTTTCCAAAACTTTCCGCGGCACGTGCGAACGCGCTGAGCCGCATGTGTGATTCGCCGAGGAAATACAACGCCGAAGGCAGGAGCTTGCTTTCGGCGTGAGATACGGCGAACTCTTCGAGCGTCATCGCGGCGTCAGCGAACTTGTTCGCCTTGAACTGGCAAACGCCGAGGCGGTAGCGCGCGGACTCGAGCACCTCCCTGGGTGGAGCTTTGTCTTCCTTCGCAGCGCTGCGAATCCGCCCAAGCGCCTCGATCGCCTGATCGAGCCGATCGGCATCGGCGTCCAGCTCGCCAAGCGCGAGCAGCGAATGCCAATCCGTGGGTGCGGTCGCGTCCCGCAGCAGGTCACGATAGATCGCGGCCGCCTCGTCGGCCTGGCCGAGCTTGCGCAGGCACCAGGCCTGTTCCTGCCGCATGTTTCGCTGCATGGCGGCATCGAGGCGCGAAAGGCCGCGAGCCTCCGCTGTCGCCACGGTCCTCAGCGCTTCGGCGAATCGATCCTGTCGCGATTGCACGATGGCGAGCAGCGCCAGCGCCTGCGGAGCCCGTTCGGAGCGGGCGTTCGATCGCAGAAATTCGTTCAGCGCCTCCTCCGCCTTCGCGAATTCGCCGCCGGCCGCCAGCGCCTCGGCCCGTCGGATGGCTGCGTCCGACGCGGCCCCGGCCGGTTCGGCGTCCATGGCGAGCCGATAGAGTTTCGCGGCCGCGCCGAAATCGCGGTTCTGCGCCGCGATCGCCGCGAGATGCTCATGCGCGAATGGTGCAAAGCGGGAATCCTTTCCCTCGTTCAGCACCTGCTCGAACGCCGCGCGAGCGTCATCCGTGCGCTTCAGGGCCGCAAGCGCCTGGCCGCGCTCAAACCTGGCCTGCAATCGGTGCGGGCTGTCTGGAAAACTCTCCAGCAACGCGTCGAACGCCTGGAGCGCGTCCTCCGCATGCTCCTGTCGCAGGCACGCCAGGCCCAGCTTCAGCCACGCGTCGTCGGCTGCCGGTGGAGATGAGCCCCCCGCCAGATACGCTCGAAAACGCTCCTCGGCGGCCTTCCACTCGCCGCGGCTGAACTGGATGGCACCCAGCGCCGCCAATGCGGAGCGCAGGAACTCGTCTTTTCCT
>JACRLV010000331.1 GCA_016235145.1 Planctomycetota bacterium | reverse complement strand
TTTTGCTCGCGGGCAAGTGCTCAGGCGTATGCGCAGGTCCGATGGACAAGGCATGTCCTCTACAATGTGCCTACGACGCAACGAGGCAGAAAAAACGCCTGCGATCCCTCTCCGAATCTCGCTTCTCGCTGTTCGCTCTTCGCTTCTTTCTGTTGCCAACTCGCTATTCGCTACTCGCAACTCCCTATTCCCTCACGCGGCTTTTTCCACGCTCGTCGGCACGTTCTCCATGATGTCCATCAGAATCTCGTCCGTCGTCTTGCCCTCGGCCTCGCCTTCGAAGTTCAGCAGCAGGCGGTGGCGCAGCGACGGCAGCAGGGCTCTTTTCAGGTCGTCGAACGCGACGTTGTAGCGGCCGTCGAGCATGGCGTAAATCTTGCCCGCCAGGCTGAGCGATTGAGCGCCGCGCGGGCTGCTGCCCCAGCGGACGTACTTGTTCACCGAAGGCGTCGCGAACGCGCCTTGCGGGTGGGTCGCCAGGCACAGGCGGATCGCATAGTCCTGCACGTGCGGCGCGACCACGATCCGCTTGACCATGTTCTGCCATTCGACGATCCGCTCGCCGGACATCACCGGCTGCACATCCGGCTTGTAGCCGGTGGTGGTGCGGTCGAGGATGGTCTTCATCTCGTCGCGGTCGGAGTAGCCGACGAGCAGCTTGAAGAAGAAGCGGTCGAGCTGGGCCTCGGGCAGGGGGTAGGTTCCTTCCTGCTCGACGGGGTTTTGCGTGGCCATGACGAAGAATGGTTCCTGGAGCCGGTAGACCGTTCCGCCGCTGGTGACGGAGTGCTCCTGCATGGCTTCGAGCAAGGCGGATTGGGTCTTGGGCGTGGCGCGGTTGATCTCGTCCGCGAGCACCATCTGAGCGAAGAGCGGGCCGCGCTGAAACTGAAAGCCGCGCCGGCCGGTCTGCGGGTCTTCGGTGATGATGTTCGTGCCGATGATGTCGGCGGGCATCAGGTCCGGCGTGAACTGGATGCGCGAAAAATGCAGGCTCAGCGCATCCGAGAGCGTGCGGATCAGCAGCGTCTTGCCGAGGCCTGGCACGCCTTCAAGCAGGGTATGGCCGCCGGCGAACAGGCAGACCAGCACGCCGTCGACGACGTCGGGGTGGCCGACGATCATCTTGCCGACTTCATTGCGGAGTCGGGTGAACTCTTCGCGAAAGGTCGCGACCTGCTGCTCCACCTGCCCTTGGTCGATCGCCATCGTGATGCTCCCTTTGTCGCCGTGCCCGGCGTCGCAATGCGCTCGGAGCGCGGCGGCGCAATCCGCGCAAGCCGACACAGAAATCAGTGCGGCGGCGCGGTTGTGCGCAACCGGCCGCCGACAAGATCTTCTGGTGCGCGAACTATAATCAATCCGCGGCGGGTAGCCAATCGTATGCGCGCCAACAGGACGCGAGAATCCCCACGCGGTGGCGCTTGGGACTCCATCCTCTCCTTCGAGGCCCAAGCTACGGGCCGGAGGCCCATGCTCCCCTACGTGCCCTCGTGCCTTCGTGCCTCCGTGCCTCCGTGCCTCCGTGCCTCCGTGCGTTGATCATTCCATCCGCTGCATTTCGTCGAGGAATGACGCCGCGTGGTTGGCGTTCTTCTCGGCTTCCAGCGGCGAGACTTTGCCTGCGCGCACGAGCTGGGCCAGCGAGCGCTCGAGCGTACACATGCGCTGCTCGGGAATGTCGCGCGTCTGGCTTTGCAACTGCGAATAGAGCTGCTCGACTTTGCGCACGCGGATGAGGTTCGACGCGGCGTAGGTATTGTTGAGGATCTCCATCGCGACGACGCGTCCCTGGCCGTCGACGCGCGGGATCAACTTCTGCGAGATGACATACGCCAGGCCCAGCGAAAGCTGGCTGGCGATTTCGTCCTGCTGGTTCGCCGGAAACATGTCGAGCAGCCGGGTCAGCGTGCCGCGCGTGTCGCGCGTATGGAGCGTGCTGAAGACCAGGTGGCCGGTCTCCGCCGCGGTGAGCGTCCAGGTCGCCGATTCCCGGTCGCGCATCTCGCCGACGAAGATCACGTCGGGGTCTTCGCGCAGACAATCGCGCAGACCGCGCTCGAAGCTCGGCACGTCGCGGCCGACCTCGCGCTGGCTGATGATCGCCGCCTTGCTCGTCAGGCGATACTCGATCGGATCTTCAAGCGTAATGATCCGGCATTGCCGCGTCTCGGCGATGCGGTTGACCAACGCGGCGATCGTGGTGGACTTGCCGGCGCCCGTCACGCCGGTCATCAGCACGAGCCCCTGCTGGCGCTTGACGATGTCCTGCCAGACGCCGTTCGAGAAGCCGACGTTTTCGACCGCCGGCGGCGTCGGGTCGAGGGCGCGGATCGCCATCGCGGACCCGTCGTTGTCGTGAAAGCAGTTGATGCGAAACTGCATCGACCCGGTGATATAGGAGGTGTCGACCGAGCCCTTGGAGGTGTAGACCTCCATCTCCGCCGGACTGAGGAACGCGGTCACGATCGCGATCATGGTCTCCGCATCGAGCGGCGGGGCTTTCATCTTCTGAAGGGCGCCGTCCACGCGATAGACGGGCGGCACGCCGGCTTTCATGTGCAGATCGCTGACGCGCAGCGAGCCGTGCTTGGCGAAGTAGTCGAGCAGGTCGCGCACGCTCAGCTTGCGATCCGGCCCGACGGCGTAGAACTTCTCGTCAAAACCCGCTTTGTCGTGCATGTCGTGCTCGCTTCGCGCGGCCTCCGCTCTGGTGAGAGGGGACGGGCCGATGAATACTCGGCGACGGGCGCACGGCGGTCAATCGCGCGGCGGGCCTCGGCCGCGCGCAAGCGGATGCAGCCTGCTGCTACGGGTGCGGCGGTTTGGCGGCGGCGTCGACCACGCCCTTCAGCCAGTCGATCCCCCGTCCCTCCCCGACCATTGTTACATTTTCGGCCTTGGAAATCTGCATGAAGTCGTCGTATGCGGCGCGAACGTCGTCGGCCAGCGGCCAGGGCGTGCCCGCTTTCGCAGCCTGGTCGCGCAATTCGTTCCAGCGCACCAGAAATGTGTACAGCACCGGCAACTCGGCCGTCCGCACGCGCTGCCGCAGCTCCGCGTTCTCGCCCGCCGCTTTCTCCGCCTCGCGCAGCCGCTGAAGCCCTTCGCAGAGGGTCGCGAGCGACAGGAATCCCGCGTTCGGCGGCGAGTAGCAGCCCAGCGCATCTCCGGCCGTCTCGACGGCGTCGTGCGTGAGCTTCAGATACGCGCGCACGTGGCTTGCTGAGGATCCGTAATAGCCGTCAAGAAACTCATCGACCAGCTTTTGCGGATCACGCGACGGATCCCACAGCAGTTTCGCCAACACCCAGCCGCGCAGCTCCGCCATTTCGGAGCCGTACGATTGATACGCACCCTGTTCAAATACGCCCTTCACGCCGTGCGCGACGAAAAAACGGATGTTCGGTCCCAGCACGCGGAGGTTCGGGTGCGGCAGCACATAGTGTGCGAAGTTCGTCGTGTAGTCCCAGATGTAAAGCCGGTTGCATACCTTCGACCAGCCGACCAGATCGTCGCGAAAAGCCTGGTTGCGATCGTCGGCGAGCGGCTTGCTGAACGAACATTCGATGCTGCACAGCCGCACGACGACGTTCGGCCGCGGGCGGACATGCGCGGGCGGCTTGCGCGTGTACTGATACGCAAGCGTGTCGATCGCGACCTTCGGGAACTCGCGTTCGATCTCCGCCGCGACGGCGTTCACAAAGCGCAGCAGCGAGCCGGCCGGGCTGCCCTCCTCGCGATCGATCGCGGCGCAGCGGTCGCATTGGCAGTTGTTGAAGCAGTCGTTTTGCGAAACCGACGCGATCGTCGCGCCGGGGTTGGCCCGCAGGCGCTCCTTGAGGTTCTTGACCAGTTCGGCCCGCATTTCCTCGTTGGTCAGGCAAAGCTGGGCGCTGCCCGTGGTGCGCTGGCCGTTAATGAGGCTGAACCACTCCGGGTGGTCCTTGAAGTACTTGTCCGGCGGGATGAGCGGATAGAACGTGTGGACGAATCCCTCGTAGTCCTGCTTGCCGCCCTGCCGCGCCGTCACGCGATCGAAGAAGCCGTTGCACTTGTTTCGAACGGCCCAGTCGCCGTCGAGGGCGTCGAACCAGAACGACTCGCGGTATTCCAGCGGCGGAACGTAGCGCCGGTCGATCGCGCCGATCCGCAACGTCGGTTGTTTCGGGATCGAGCTGACTTTGGACGTCCACCAGCGGCAGCCGAGTTCATCCTCAAGAAACGAGTACACGGCGTAAACCGTGCCGCGGGAACCAGCGCCGGCAAGAATCAGATCGCGGCTGGTTCGCCGAATGACGAGTCCTTCCGCGCCCAGCCCGTCCGTTGTGAACCCCGGATCGACGAGCTTGGCCGCGTCGCGGCCGACCAGAATCCTGCCCGTGTCGTCGCCCGCCGTCGGGCGCACTTCGAATTCCGCTCCGCTGATCTGCTTCAGAAAAGCCGCCAGCTCCGCGGCGGCGAAGCGCTCGGGCTCGGGCGAATTCGCCGCAACCACGATGACCGCCTGGCTGCGCCCGCCGTCGGCGATCGTCATGCTGTCCTGACCGCGCGCGGCGATCGACGCAAACAGAATCACCGCGATCGAAACCAACGTTCGCATCCCAGCATTCATGTCTAGTCCTCGTTGAAGTGTTTGCTCAATTCGCCTCGAAGCCGAGTCGAAATCACGCCGGTCATGTTGCCCGCCTCCCGCAAAGTGCCATGCGCGCGTCCGTTGGCGAGCATGATCCTGGCGAGTCGGCGCAGGATGCGAACGAACGATTGGCTGCCAAAGGAGGCAGCCATGCCATCAGCCAGAACCACAGGCGAGAAGCCTGTGCCACAATCTCGCCGAAGCGCGCTCCGCCGCTCAAACGCTCCATCCGCCGCTACGCGCGGTTCTTCAACTTGGCGAGCACTTCGTCGTGCTCGGGAAATCGACCGACCTGACGCTTGCTGAAGATGATCTTGCTATCGACGGCCACGTCGAATATTCCGCCGGTGCCTTTGATCAGCTCCGGTTCAACGCCCGTTTGTTCCTTGATCGCTGCCGCCAGACCGGCGGCCTTGGGCTGGTAGTTTCACTGCGTGCAGTAAGTGATGCTGATCTTCACTTCGATCTCCGTTTTCAAGACCACGATTCCAGGAATCGCCCGCGCCCCGCGCCGCTGCGCGAGCCCGCGCGTCGATGAATCACCCTATTGCCGCGCGGCGAAGCGGCAAACCCGTCGCCGCGGGGTCTGCGGCGGGCGCTGAACGGGGTTTTCGCCGTAAACCGACGCCGGGAGCGTGAATTGCTATTGACCGCCGCCGCCGTGGCCGCGAATATCGAGCCCGGGCGCCGGATGCCTGCTGCTCCGCGCCCGCAATCAGCCAAGTTTTCTTGCAGGCGGAAAGGGGAATTCCATGTTCGGTCACAGGTTTGCCGCCTCGGTTCTCGTTCTGGGCGCCATTTCGGCCCCTTCCTTCGGACAGATTCCGGCGAGCATCGTCGCTCGCGTCGGCGATCCGCTCGACGGATCGACGATTTCCACGCTGAACTCGCCGTTCACGAACAGCCTGGGTCAGGTCGGATTCGTCGCGGCCCTGGCGGATGCCTCGCGCTCCATTTGGGTCGGCGGCGGCTCGGTCTTCAACAGCAGCAGCGCCCTGCCGGATGTGCTGACCGGCGGGGAGAGCACGATGGGCATCAGCGACGCGGCCGGTTTCATCTACAGCCCGAGCTTCAACGGCAACGACGCCGTGTACACCCATCTCGGTTTGCTGCTCGCCGACGGCGACCCGGCTCCGGGCATGCCCGGGATGTTCTCTTCGTTCAACAGCCGTCCGACGATGACGCCCGGCGGCGACGCAAACTGGATCGCCGGCTGGGCGACGACGCCCGGCGGCGCATCGGTCGGCCGGATGTTCTATACCGCCGCCGGCGCGAATCCGGCGAGCACGACGATCATCATCAAGACCGGAGACATCGTCGACGGCTTCCCGGTCGGGACGAGCGGCGTCGGGTTCGGCTATGACGTGAGCCAGGACAACCGGCACCGGATCATCGCGCTGACGCTGAGCACCGGCTCGACGACGAACGACGTGTGCATCTGGGTCGACGGCACGGTCGTCGCGCGGGAGTCGCTGCCGACCGGGCAAGGCGACAACTGGCAGACGTTCTCGTCGATGGGGATCAACAATAACGGCAACCATGTCATCACCGGCGACACGGACGGCGCGACCGCGACGGACGCATTCGTCGCCTACGACGGCGTAATCGTCCTGCGCGAGGGGACGGTCGTGGACGGCGTCACGCTCTCCGGAACCTGCCGCTGGATCAGCATCGACAACAACAACAAGGTCGCGTTCGTACACGACTCGAGCGCCGGCGAGACGCTCTTCTACGGCGACGCGGCGGACCTCGCGAACGCCATTGTCGTGGCCCACGTCGGGGACAGCCTGGATACGGACGGCGACAACGTCGGCGACCACACTCTGATGGACTTCAAAGCGTCGGGAACCATCGGGCCAGGCCTTGACGTCAACGACGACGCCCGCATTTACGTCGAGGTGGATCTGAACGACGGTACGACGACCGCCGAGACGATCGTGCAGTTCGATCTCGGCGCCCCCTGCCTGGGCGACCTCAACAACGACGGCGTAGTCGATCTGAACGACCTTACGCTGATCCTCTCGAATTTCGGCAGCGTCGGCCCCGGTCTGACGGGTGATATCGACAGCGACGGCGACGTCGATCTTGGCGACCTGACGCTCCTGCTGTCGGCGTTTGGGACAATCTGCTAGCGGTCCACGCGGCTGGAAAACGTAGCGGCCTGCGTCTCGCAGGCCGTAGCCGCCGCGCGGATACGGATCGCGAGGCAGGTTTCCATTTCACGGCCGGCGAGACGCCGGCCGCTACCCTCGCGCGGAGTACTGGTGCCTAGACCGCGCGAAAGGCTCCCCTCAGAGCCCGAACTGTCGGGATG
>JACRLV010000303.1 GCA_016235145.1 Planctomycetota bacterium | reverse complement strand
TAGCCGACCGCGGTCCATGCCCCGAAATCGTAGACGTACAGCCCGCGATAATGCGGTGCGTCCTCAAGTCGCGGCACTGTCATCGCTTAGCACCCTTCCTGCATACCCGGCAATCGGCCGGACTCGTCATTATATGGCGGCCGCCGCCCGCATAAAACCGTCCACCGCCGGCGGTACGCGAGCAGGCGTGGACGGCGACTTTGACACACCGTCCGAACTTCAAGCGATGCTGTTTGGGGGGAGTAGCGGCCTGCGTCTCGCAGGCCGTAGATCGGGAGCAACTCCGATCGCGGCAGTTCGACAATCTACTGCCGGCGAGACGCCGGCCGCTACACATCTTGCCGACCGACGAATTGGGCTTTTGCCCTGCCGCCCGCTAGAATTCCGGTTCGGCGCGGCACCAGTGATCCGGGGCGGCGGCCGGAGAGGAAAGATCAAGCGGCGGCGAATCGGAGGATTGGACGTGGGCAAGCCCAAGGTCGGAGTGATTGGCGGCGGCGTCGTCGGCGACGCCATGCGGGCGCTGTGCGGACTCGAGACGGTGGTCTATGACCCGTACAAACCGGAATTCGCCCGCAATCAGGATGCGGTCAATCGCTGCGACGTGGCGTTTATCTGCGTCCCGACGCCGATGGGCGACGACCGCACCTGCAACACTTCGATCGTCGAAGAGGCGGTTTCCTGGGCCCAAGCCCCGCTGCTGATCATCCGCTCGACCGTCACGCCCGGCACCACTGACCGTTTGGCGAGCAAGTACAAGAAGAAGATCGTCTTTCAGCCGGAGTATCTCGGCGAGACCGTTCGTCACGTGTTCGGCGACATGGCGGAGCGCGATTTCGTCGTGCTCGGCGGGACGCCGGACGCCGTCTCGGCCGCCGCCGACTTCTACAAGCACTATTACAACTCGTACGTGCGGTATTACTTCTGCGACGCGACGACCGCCGAGGTCGCCAAGTACATGGAGAACGCGTTTTACGCGGTGAAGGTCACCTTCGTGAACGAATTCTACGACATCGCGAAGGCCCACGGCGTGGACTTCAACGTGCTGCGCGAAATCTGGCTGGCCGACCCGCGGATCAGCCGCGACCACACGTTCGTCTATCCGGAGGCGCGCGGTTTTTCGGGCAAGTGCCTGCCCAAGGACTGCAACGCAATCGTGAAATCCAGTGAGAAAAACGGCTACACGCCACGGCTGATGAAGGCGACGCTGGAGCTCAACGACGTCTTCCAGAAACTGAATCCGCCGGGCGGAAAGTAGTAGGCGCCTTGCTGAACAGCTCAGAACACACCGCGACCGCGTGAAATGTACCGCAGCCGCGTGAAATGTACCGCAGCCGCCCTCGGCTGCCTTTTGCTTTCGAAAACGCGCATCCCCGCGGGCGGGCGGGACACCCGCACTCCCCGGTAGAACGAGGCGCGCCTTCTGGCTATCTACACTACGGCTTGCCGCCTGGTTTTCGCAGCATCCACTCGGCGATCTCTTTGACGACGGACTCGTCCACGAAGCCAGCCTTCTGATACTCCGCCGGCGAGGGCTTGCCTTCGCCCGGGATCATCAGGTGGCTGAGCGATTCGAACCGGCGGATCGTCACGTTCGGTTTGTCGCCCACGCGCTTTTTCCAGAGCTCCCAGTCCTGGTCCGAAACCTGGTAGTCGCGCCCGCCGTGAATGAGAAGCGCCGGCAGGGTCAGCTTTTCCAGCGCCGTGACGTTGTCGTGGGCCTGGATGTCCGCCCAATAGGCGCCGGGGGCGCCGAGCAGCGGCTGCGACGTGGCGGCTTTTCCGCTTCGAATCGCCGCGATCGCCTGCTCGGCGTCGGCCAGTTGCTTCTTCTCGTCGTCCGAGAGCGTGCCATCGAGATTGAACAGGTAGTTTAGCTGGTCGATGACGAGGTCGGTGATGGGACGGGCATTCGCGGCGATCTGGACAATCCCCGCCAGCCGGCCGTCGCGCTGCGCGATGAACGGCGCGACGAAACCGCCGAGGCTGTGCCCGATCACGAAGATGCGGTCGGCGTCGACCTCGGCTCGACCGCGGAGCAGGTTCGCGGCGGCGCACGCGTCGTCGATCGCTTCCCAATCCAGCGTGAGGTTCTCGGGCTTCATCGACTGGCCGTACTTCTGCGTGCGTTTCTGATAGCGGAGGGTCGCGATTCCCTTCGTGGCCAGGCCCCACGCCAGGTCGCGAAACGGCTTGTTCGGCCCGATTGATTCGTCGGCGTCGTGCGGGCCGGAGCCGTGCACGAACACCGCCGCGGGCAACTTCTTCGGATCGCCGCCGGCCGGAAGCGTGAGAATGGCGGGCAGTTCGTAATCGCCGCATTTCAGCGTCACCTGCTCCTCGCGGAAGCGATCGCGCGGCGCGTAGGGGGGCGTTCGGTCGTCCGGCAGTTTCTCGACGGCGTCAAACCACAATCCCGCCAGCCGGTCGGACGAGTCCAGCACAAAGCGGATTTTCAGAATCGCCCGCTCGAATTTGAGCGAGAAGAGAACCGCCGTGTACTCGCCGGCGGGCTTCTCCTCGGCGGACAGCTCCGACACGTACTTTCCGTGCTGAAACTCGGCTGAAGCCCAGGCCTGGGCCAGCTTGTCGGCGTCCATCGCGGCCCGCACCTCGTCAGTGGATCGCTTGACGACCGCCGCGTTTCTGCCGCCGGACCATGCTGCCAGGAGTTCGCGCGCGGCCTTCACCTTGGCGGAATCCTCCCCGCGCGCGGTTGGTTGCCCGAATCCGCTCGCGACGGCTAACGCGACAACGACGAGCGACAAGTAAATACGGCGTTTCACTGCTTTCTCCATTTCCGTTGATTGCGTATCTACTGCGCGCCGCGCAACGCGACGCTTCTACCTTTCCGGTTGTTCGCTGCCCAGCGCCAGGCGGCGCATCGCTGCGCCCGTGGCTTCGATCGGGTGAGCCGCATCACGCTGCATCAATGCTCGCGACTTTGCAGCCCCCGCAGCCGCGTCATCCAAAAATTCGCGCGCAAAACTGCCGCTGCGAATCTCCTCGAGCATCGCCCGCATTCGACTCCGAACGGCGTCGTCAACGAGCCGCGGCCCGCGCGTCAGATCGCCGTAGCGGGCGGTGCTCGAAATCCGCTCGCGCATGTAGGTGATCCCACCCGCATGGATGAGGTCCGCCAGCAGCTTCAGCTCGTGGCAGCATTCGAAGTACGCCAGCTCCGGCGGATAGCCCGCTTCTACCAGCGTCTCGAACGCGGACTTGATCAGCGCCGTGATGCCGCCGCAGAGCACCGCCTGCTCGCCGAACAGGTCCGTCTCGGTCTCGTCGCGGAACGTCGTTTCGAGAATGCCGGCCCGCGCTGCTCCGATCCCGGCGGCCCATCCGAGCGCCGTCCGCAGCGCCCGTCCCGTCGCGTCCTGACCAACAGCGACGAGCGCCGCCGGTCCGCGTCCCGCGACGTAGAGACTGCGCACCCCCGCACCTTGTGCCTTCGGCGCGACGAGCACGACGTCGACGTCATGGGGCGGCGTGATCTGCTGATAGTGAATCGCAAAGCCGTGAATGAACCCGAGCGTCTGGCCGGGTCGAAGCGCCGGCGCGAGTTCAGACCGAAAGATCGTCCCCATGCGGTCGTCGGGTAACGCAAAGATGATCAGGTCCGCCGGCCCCGCCGCTTCGGCCAGTCCGCAAGGCACGAAGCCGTCGTCCCTGGCCTGCTGAAAACGCGCCCCACCGGGTCGCTGGCCCACCACCACTTTGCAGCCGGCGTCTCGGAGGTTCAGTGCGTGGGCCGAGCCCTGCGACCCGTAGCCCAAGACGGCGATACGCAGGTCTTGGATATCGGACACGCGAGCGTCGCGCGAGTCGAAGCTCCGCAGCATGAGTTATAACTCCTTCTGTTGCAGCAGATTACGAAATATCAGCATTCCCGTTGCCAGTCGCATATCTTTGTGATATCATTATAGTAGCACCCGGTAAAAGGAGATGCAAATGGCTACGCGGGAAATTGGGAAGAACACGGCGAGTGGTTGGCCAGCGCTTTGGCTTGCGATCGTCGGCGCCGTCGCGCTGATCGCGCTCGCCTTTCCGGCTTTTTTGTCCGGGATGGTGTTCTTCATTGTGGTCTGGGCTCTGGTGGTCGTCTTCTGGGCGATCATGATCGGCGGCTTCTACACGCTCCAGCCTAACCAGGCCGCGGTGCTCGTTCTCTTCGGGCGCTACTCGGGCACGGATCGCACCTCGGGCTTCCGCTGGGCCAATCCGTTTCTGACCAAGATCAAGCTATCACAGAGAGCCCGTAACTTGAATATGCAGACGATCAAGGTCAATGATCAGCGCGGCAATCCGGTGGAGATCGCCGCGGTCGTCGTCTGGCGGGTCGAGGACACGGCCCAGGCGACGTTCGACGTCGAGAATTTCGATCAGTTCGTGTCGGTGCAGAGCGAGGCGGCGCTGCGGCACTTGGCCAGCGCCTATCCCTACGACACGACCGAAGAGCACGTGCTCTCGCTGCGCGGCAGCATGGACGAGGTTTCGGTCGCGCTGCAAAAGGAGCTCCAGGATCGCGTCAGCAAGGCCGGCGTGGTGATCGAAGACGCCCGCCTGAGCCATCTGGCGTATTCGGCGGAGATCGCCGGCGCCATGCTTCAGCGGCAACAGGCGGAAGCGATCGTCGCCGCGCGCACCCGCATCGTGGACGGCGCGGTGGGAATCGTGGAGATGGCTCTGCAAAAGTTGCAGCAGCACGAGCTGGTGAAGCTGGATGACGAGCGCAAGGCCGCGATGGTGAACAACCTGCTGGTGGTGCTCTGCGGCGACAAAACGGCCCATCCCGTGATCCACGCGGGATCGCTCTACAACTGATGCCGGAATCGCCGGGCGGGCCGTCGGAGCAGTTCGGCGGCCCGCCAGCCGGGGCGTAATCATGGCCGAGCGAAAATCATTCCTGCTGCGCCTGCCGACCGACCTGCTCGACCAGATGCAGCGTTGGGCGCGCGACGACCTGCGCAGTC
>JACRLV010000302.1 GCA_016235145.1 Planctomycetota bacterium | reverse complement strand
GGGCAACGGCGCGGCCGCCACGGCGCCTCGTATCGCCGAGCTGAACGAGCGCGTGCGCGACGCCGAGGGCCGCGTGGCGGAGATCGACGCGAAGCTGGCCGAGTTGCGGAAGGAACTCGTCGGCGAGGCAGACGTCGCCGCCGCGTTCGCCGACTTCGACAACGTGTGGGAGGCACTCAGCCCGCGCGAACAGATTCGCGTGCTACGCCTGCTGATCAGCCGCGTCGACTACGACGCGGCCGACAGCAGCATCGAGGTCACGTTCCATCCAACGGGCATCAAGTCGCTGGCGGACGGTGACCTCGACGACGAAGGACATGTGGAGGATGCGGCGTGATCAAGGTCCGACGCAAGCTGCACTTCGCTCGGCGGGACCACGGGCGTCAGGTCGCGACGGACACAGCGCCCGGCGTCGCGGCCGAACCAGGCCGAATCCCGCGCGTGTCGCGGCTGATGGCGCTGGCGATCCACTTCGACCGGCTGCTCCGCGAGGGAAAGGTCCGGGACCAGTCCGAACTGGCGCGCCTGGCCCACGTCACGCAGCTTCGCCCGATCAATCAAATGACGGATTGGCAAGAACAGCGGAGGGCATGGGCATCGGTGATGCGGAGTGCCGGTGTAGCCGCGCCAGGCTGCCAGCCGCCGCCTCAGTCATCCTCGTCGAGGAAGATCTCTTCCTCAGGAACGGTGAGAAGAACGAGCAACGTCTGCATGGACGGCACACCGCAGTAGTACTCGTACACGGGGGCCTCGGCGGCGCGGTCGTTATCGTAAGTCTGGCACCAGTCACGCGCGAACGCCTGCCCCTTGTCGTCCCAGAGGTTGCCGCCCACAAATGCCTGCACCTTTGATTGAGCATCCGGCGGCAGATCGCTGCCACGTGGGCGCGGATAGCAGCCGCCCTCGATCATCGCCTGCGAGTGAAAACTGTACGCCACGCGACCCTCACGCACCCCGATCAGGGCGCAGGGAAAATCCGACAACTCGACGGCGCGTCGGGCGGTGCTGGTCACCGAGGTCTTGAACTCCCCGGCCCACCTCTCAATGTCCGCGAACGACATCTCGCCTTCATTGACGATCGGGCCGAGCAGGCTGGCGGGCATGAGCAGCCCGGCCGCGAACGCGTCGGCTTCCGTTTCGATGGTCCGATCGCTCAGGAACTCGCCCCGCGACGGGTGGGACTTGCCGGTGCGCCGCAGGAACGCGCGATGGGCCTCGATGAAGTAGTGTCCCAACTCGTGGGCCACTGAGAACCGTGTGCGCGGGTGATGCTCGCCCGCCGGGACGTAAACGTCGTACTTGGTGTTGTAGAAGAGCAGGAAGCGGTTCTTGGACCAGTGGTACTCCAACTGGCCGTCGAACCGATCGCGGAAATCCGCCCCCACGGCCGAGAGCAGCGGCTTCTCGCTGGCGGCCACCGCGAGCGGGTCGATTGGGGCGGTGGTCATTCGCAGTGCCGCCAGCACCTCGGAAGCCCGCTCAACCCGGCCGCCAGCAGGTTCACGATCACGGCCGCCATCTCAGTGGTCGGCTCGACGTCCGCGCCGCGGTCCCAGTTGTAGACCTGCGTCTGGTCGCTGATCCGCTGGACCCAGAGCTTCGAGATGCGGCTGTCGCCGCCGACTTCCCAATCCCGGTTCTCGGCGGGTTCGGGGAAGACCAGCGCGTCGAAGCGGTGCCCGGCGATCGTTCCGCTGACCCAAGCGCCGCCGGCGCTGGTGCGGCGCTGCACTTTCTTGATCACCAGCGTGTCGAGCACTTCGCTGGCGTCGATCCCGTCGTTCGTCTTGGCGTTCGCGTTCATGTCGTTGTCTCCGTTCGGTTGCGTGGTCATGTTTCAGTCCTTCTCCGGTACGAACAGGTCGCTGGCGTCCCAGATCTCGCGCCCGTAGGCGGTCTCAACCAGGTACGACCAGGCGTCGATTCCGTTGCGGCGGTACGTGCTCACCCGCTCGATGCGGCCCGGCTCGCCGTCCGTCTTGGAAACCACCTGCGTTCCGGGCTGCAGGCGTCGGTTCGCGTTCTTCGTCGTCGTGGCCATCTGCGTTTCTCCTTGCGGTACGCGGCGTGCGTACAGACACATGAAGCCATGGGTTTGCCCGGAAATCCACTTGCATTCCGAGAATTTCCAGACATTCTTTCGGACGCCGCCGGGCAGGTCCGAGTCTATGGCGAGAGAGCGCTCCGGCGCGTTCCGGGCGGCCAGGACCGCCTACCCGTTACGTACGCGGCCCCGTGGCCGCCGTGTTGCGAACGGGGCGTACCCGGGCGGGAGGCGGCCTAGATGGCGGAACCGGACGCCAAGCTGAACCCGGCGGCGCTGCCGCTGGCGAACGCGGCCCGGCTGCTCAGCGCCGCGGGCGGGCAGCGGATTACGGTCGACATGCTGGAGGCGGACCGAGTCGCCGGCGCGCCCGTGAACGCCGACGGCACGCTGAACCTGGTCCACTACGCCGCGTGGCTCGTGCGGGAGATGTCTGGCCGTGGCGATTGACCCGCGCAAACTGAAGCCGACCGAAGCAGTCCGCCTGCTGAATTCCACGCCGCTGGGTGAGGTGCTCAGCGAGCGGCAGCTGCACCGTCATCGCTCGCGCGCGGGGTTCCGCATCGGCGACGACCGCACGGTAGACCTGCTGCGCTACGTCGCTTGGCTGGTGCTCGAGCGCCATCGTCCACGCCCGGAGCCGGAGGGCTTGACCGGCTACGAAGCGATGAAAGAGCGCGCGGCACAGCGCAACCGGGAACTGGCGCTGCTGGGGCGCGACATCGGCGAGTTGCCGGCGGTGGTTCATGCCGACCGAAAGGAACGGGCGGCTACGGACTTCCGCTTCTTCTGCGAGCAGTACTTTCCGCAGACGTTTCATCTGCCGTGGTCACCGGACCATCTGAAAGTCATCGCCAAGATCGAGCAGGCGGTGCTCGAGGGCGGGCTGTTTGCGATGGCCATGCCACACGGCAGTGGGAAGACCTCGCTGTGCGAAATCGCGTGCGTCTGGGCGCTGGTGTTTGGGCATCGCGAATTCGTCGCGCTGATCGGCAGTGACGAAGAACACGCCGCCAACATGCTCGACAGCATCAAGGTCGAGCTGGAGACCAACGACGCGCTGCTCGACGACTTCCCGGAGGTCGTGTATCCCATCCGCGCGCTCGAGGGAATTCACCAGCGCGCCGCGGGCCAGCTTTACCAGGGCAAACAGACGCACATCGGCTGGACCGCGAAAGAGATTGTGCTGCCGACCATGCCGGGAAGCCGGGCCAGCGGCTCCATCATCAGCGTGGCTGGCATCACCGGGCGCATTCGGGGAATGAAGCACAAACGCGTGGACGGCACATCGGTACGTCCGTCGCTCGTATTGATCGACGATCCGCAGACCGACGAATCAGCGCGCTCGCCATCGCAGTGCGTGACGCGCGAACGAATCCTGTCGGGTGCGATCCTCGGATTGGCCGGGCCCGGCCGGAAGATTGCCGGATTGATGACGCTCACCGTCGTCCGCCCGGACGATCTGGCCGATCGCATTCTCGATCGCGAGAAGCACCCGCAATGGCAAGGCGAGCGGACGAAGATGGTGTACGCGTTCCCCACCGACGAGGCACTCTGGGCGCGCTACGCCGAGCTGTGGCGCGAGACGGTGGACGGCGTTCTCTTCGACGAGTTCGGCAACCCGATCGCGTACACCGTCCTGCGACGGCACCCGGGCGACGCCGCGAGTCTGCGCGGCAGCGGTCTGGATTTCGACGTCCTGCCGATTGAATCGATCATCCATCTGTTCCGCGCCGAGCGGCCCGGGCAGAACCGCGGCGTTCCTGAGGTCACCAGCTCACTGTCGCTCTACCGTCGCGACCCTCAAGGATGCCAGCGTCGAGTTCGAGATGGTCTGGGATACGGCGGACGCGGGGTTTACCCGTCAGAAAGAGATTGGCTTCACGTGGGGACGTGGCGGCGTTCAGGAGGTCGCGTAGATGGCC
>JACRLV010000301.1 GCA_016235145.1 Planctomycetota bacterium | reverse complement strand
GATGTCAGCCGATCTACGTCGGCGAACCGAGCGTCGAGGACACGATCGCGATCCTGCGCGGCCTGAAGCCGCGCTATGACGCCCACCACGGCGTGCGCATCCGCGACGCGGCCCTCGTCGCGGCGGCGACACTCTCGCACCGCTACATCACGGATCGGCACCTGCCGGATAAGGCCATCGACCTGATCGACGAGGCCGCCAGCCGGCTGCGAATCGAAAACGACTCGCTGCCGCAGGAGCTGGACGAACTCCGCCGACGGATTACGCAGCTCGAAATCGAGCGCGAGGCGCTGAAAAAGGAGCGCGACGACGCCAGCCGCCGTCAGCTTCAGCAAGCGGAGCGCGAATTGGCGGAGACGCGCGAAAAAGACGACGCCCTGACCGCGCAGTGGCAGAATGAGAAGCAGGCGATCGAGTCGCTGAAGACGCTCAAACAGACGCTCGACGCAAAACGCACGGAATTCGACGAAGCACAGCGACGGGGAGACTTCGAAGCCGCGGCCCGCATCCGCTACGGCGATTTGCCGGCGATCGAAAAAGAGCTCCGCGAGCGCGAGCAGAAGTTGACCGAGTTGCACACTTCCGGCGGCGGTCTGCTGCGTGAGGAGGTGACGGAAGAGGAAATCGCCGAGGTGGTCGCAAAATGGACCGGCGTTCCGGTGACGCGCCTGCTGGAAGGCGAAAAAGAGAAGCTGATGAAGATGGAGGAGCGGCTGCACGAGCGGGTCGTGGGGCAGGAGGAGGCGGTGCGGGCCGTTTCCGACGCGGTGCGCCGCGCGCGGGCCGGCCTCTCCGACCCGAGCCGCCCGATCGGTTCGTTCCTGTTCCTCGGTCCGACCGGCGTAGGCAAGACGGAGCTGTGCAAGGCGCTGGCGGAGTATCTCTTCGACGACGAAGCGGCGTTCATCCGCATCGACATGAGCGAGTTCATGGAACAGCACTCTGTGGCCCGGCTGATCGGCGCTCCGCCGGGATACGTCGGGTACGAAGAGGGCGGGCGGCTCACCGAAGCGGTTCATCGGCGGCCGTACAGCGTGATCCTGCTCGACGAAATCGAGAAGGCCCATCGCGACGTGTTCAACGTGCTGCTCCAGGTGCTGGACGACGGCCGCCTGACGGACGGCCACGGACGCACGGTCGATTTTCGCAACACGATCATCGCGATGACGAGCAACATCGGGAGCGAGTTGATTGCAGGAGAGGCACGAAGGCACGAAGGCACGGAGGCACGCAGGGGCGAGGGAGCGGAGGCACGAAGGCACGAAGGCACGGAGGCACGAAGGCACGAAGGCACGGAGGCACGCAGGGGCGAGGGCGTTGAGATACGCAGGCGCGAGGGAGCGGAGGCACGAAGGGGGGAAGAAGAAACCAGAAACCAGGATTCCGACGGCGCGATCGATGTGGAGGTCGAACTCAAGGTGCGCGAAGAGCTCAAGCGGCATTTTCGCCCTGAATTCCTCAACCGCATCGATGAGACGGTGATCTTCCATCGGCTGACGCGCGAGAACCTGCGCGGAATCGTCGATCGTCAACTGGCGCTGCTGCGAACGCGGCTCGCCGAGCGCGAAATCACTCTGACGCTCAGCGACAAGGCCAAGGACCAGCTTGTCCGCGACGGCTACGACCCGGCGTATGGGGCCCGACCGCTGAAACGCCTGATCCAGACCGCGCTCGAAAATCCGCTGGCCAAACGCATCCTCGCCGGCCAGTTCGGACCGGGCGACGCGATCGAGGCGGACGCCAACGGCGAAGGCCTGCGCTTTGAAAAACACGCTCGCGGCGCGTGAGCGGCGCTTCTCCCCGCGCGGCCGCCCACGTTCGCCAAGCGCATCCCGTAGCGTCGAAGCTCCGAGTCCGACGGCAATTTCAGGATCCAATGCGCCAGCGCGGGGCCGAATTCGTCGTCGGACTCGGAGGTCCGACGCTACTGATCCCGTGCAGGCGCGCCGGTCGCCGGCGTCGCCGGTTTTGGAGGCGCGGTTCGACCGCATAAGATCGCGAGAACACAATACCGAAAGCTGGCGGCGGCGTGCGCTGCACAGCAGAGGGCGGCTCAAACTCGAATGCCCAACGAAACGCCCCCACCCACGCCCCCGACCATCCGCTGCCTGCGCTGCAACTACGACCTGCGCGGCCTGTCAGGCGATCCGATCCGCTGTCCTGAATGCGGTGGACTGACGAGTTTCGCCGAGTACGCCGCCGCCCATCGCCCGAAGCCGATCGCCGCGCAGTTCAGCATACTGGCCGCGTTCAGCGCGATCCCGCTGCTGGCCGCTTTCGGTCTGACGCTCGCCGACGGCGTTGATTCAGGAGCGTTTTGCTGCATCCTGGCGAGCGCGCCATGGTTTTTCGCGCTTGGCGGCGCGTGGTTCTATGCGCGCGGTACCCTCGGTTGGTTTCGCATCTTCCTCCGCCACCAACTCTACACAGTACTTACGGTCGCCGCGGTCTTCATTCTCGCGCCTCTCTCTGGCGGCGTCGTGATGCTTTCGGTCGCATTGACCGACAACCTGCCTGCGCGCCCGATCGCCGGAATCTGCGGCGTCATCTTGGGAGCGGTCGGTTTCGCCGCGTTATTGTGGATGTTTTCGCGCCTGTTCGAATACCTGACGTCGCGTGCAACCCGATCATTCGACGATCTGGCCGCATGCCGACCGCGCCGCGAGCGCGAAACGTAGCGCCGCATTCGGCATTTCGTAGCGTCGGACCTCCGAGTCCGACGGCAATTCCAGAACCCAATGCGCCAGCGCGGGGCCGAATTCATCGTCGGACTCGGAGGTCCGACGCTACGAATCTGCTCATAACGGGCGAGACGCCCGTACCACCCGTACGCGGAAAAATACGGAGCGGCGACGCTATTGTGCCCGCTGCACCTCAACGCCGCGCTGCTGCTTGCCCTTGTAGATCTGCTGCAAGCGCGCGTCGTTGTCCGTCTGGAACTTCCGGTTTTCCATCCTCAGGTTCCCGAAGTAATCCGCCTGCTGCTGCGCCGGCCCCTGCGGCTCGGCCTTCGTCGCGGCGGCGATCGCGACGGCCTCGCTGCGATAGAAGGCGAAGTGTCCGCCCGCGTCGCGCGCGATCGCCGTCGGTGCGCCAAAAACGCCGCCGGCCGCGAACAACCCGCGCAGGTCGCTTTCGCCGGAGATAAACCGGTCCATCGCCGATCCGATCACCTTCACGTGCACGTCCTTCAGGCCGCCGCGCGTCAGCGCGTCGACCACGTTCACGCGAACCTGCGTGTCGCCCGGCGTCTCCTGCACCTCCAGCGCCAAAGGCGTGACGAGCACCAGCCCGCTGGCCAGCAGCTCGTCGCTGCGGCAGATCACCAGGTACGCGCCCGTTACGTCGCTGGAGTCCTTGCGGACCGGCAGATCGAGCTGCACGCGCAGCGACTGGTCCTTGTACGAGAGCCCGTCCGCCAGCGTGACGGTCCGTTCGATGAGCGGCTTGATGCCGGCGAGATTCACCGCCGCGATCTGGCTCAGGTTCTTCTCGACCAGCGCCAGCTTCATCAGGTCCACGCGATACACCTGGAGCACCGCGGATTGCAGATTGCGGAAGCCCAGCTCGACGAAGGGCGTCGGATACTTCGGCGCGTCCTCGCCGACAGACGCCGCCGCTTTGCTCGGCTTGCTGAGGTCGGGCACGCTGATGGTCACCACGCCCGGCTTGGTCGCCGCCTTCGCCTTCAGATGCCGTTCCCACTCATCCGACTCGCGGAAGCCCTGCGAATCCGGATGGAAGAGGGTCACTTCCGGCATGCGGATGAACCGCCGCTCGAACCAGTTGAGCGCCTGGGCCGCATCCGAGAATTGCTCCTTCACCTTGCGGTAGAACTCGATCGCCTTGGCGCTCTCGCCCATCGCGTGGTGAATCTGGCCGATGATGTAGAGCGCCAGCGCGCGATTCGGGCTCGGCCGCTCCACGCCCTGCTCATCGCGAACCGTCGAGGCCGCGACCTGCTCGGCGAGTTGGCGCGCCTGGTCGAAATGCCCGAGCTTGAAATGCCCCAGCGCCTGAATGTAGCGGTAGCGGTCCTGCCAGCGGCTCTTGGGGAATGTCTCGATCCACTGCTGGGCCCGCGCGATCGCCGTCTCCGCCTGGTCCAGATCCAGATAGGCGCTGGCCAGCGAATACGCCGCTTCGTCCGCGATCGGGCTGAGCGGATGCAGCGTCACGAAGCGTTCGAGCGCGTCGATCGCTTCCTGAATGATCGCGCCGCGCGTCACCTTCGGCGGCAGCTCTCCCCCGCCGGGCCGCGCAAACACGGCCTTGCCCGGCCGCCGCTGACGCAGCGCCCCGGCGTTGTCCGCCTGCGCGTAGAGCGCCTGGGCGAACGCGTACGTCAGGCTCTCGATCTGCGGCGTATCGGGGAACTCCAGCCACAGGTTTTCGAGAAAATCGACGCCGTCGAGGAATCGCCCTTCGCCCTGAAGCACGCCGCCGATCGCCGTGTCGGTCGTAAAGGACGCATCGGCGGTGGCGCGATAGATGAGATACGCCCGCTCGTGCTGGTTCGTGCGCGCATACGCGTCCGCGACGCGGATGATCTGCTCGAACGGCACAAGCAGCGTGGGGTATTTCTCCTTGAGGATCTCGAAATAATCGACCACGCCCTCGGCGTCCTGTCGCGCGAGCGCGCAGCCGAGCAGCATCCGCACGCTCTCGCGATACGGCTCGTCCGCCAGCGCCCAATCGCGGGCCGCCAGCAACTCGGTCAGCAGCTTCGCCGCCGGCTCGAAATCGCCGTCGTCGAAGTTGAACCGCGCCAGGTTGTAAAGCTCGTCCGGCGTAGCACGATACGGGTCGTCGCTGAGCTCGTTTCGCAGCAGGACCGTCAACGTGTTCGGCGGATTCAGATTGAACCGCTCGGGCCGGTAGAGGCTGCGCACGATCGTCGGCGGGACGCGATATTCGCCCGGCGTCGTCGCCACCATCTGGTATTCCAGGTTGCCCAGATGGCCCGCGCCGTAGTACAGCGTGAGCACGCCGTCGGCGTAGTCGTGCGCGAGGAACGAGCCGCGCACCGTTTCGTCCAGCAGACGGAAGCCGGCGGGAATCGTTTCCTGCACCACGATGTAGTCCGCGTCGCCGGCGCCGTTCCGGCTGTTGTTGTCGTGCCGGCCGTAATTCACGTGAACCGGCACCACCTTGCCCTGCGGCACCTTGCTCGCGCGGTTGACATACCAGCGGTGGGACGGCGTCACGCCGAAGCCGGTCGGAACGGGCCGGCCCTTGTACTCCTTGACCGGCGGCTCATACCAGCGCTCTTGCGCCCAGACCGGTTCGCCCGCATTGCCGATGGGATTCGGAAAACCCTTGCCGAAGCCCGACATCGTCACCGCCCAGGCATACTCGCCGCGGCCGGCGAATGCGAAATCCACCCGCTGCTTGCCCGGCGCCAGATCGGCGCCGGACAGATCGATGCGCAGCGAGCCCGCGCCGTCGGGCGTGAGTTTTCCGGCGGGCTTGCCGTTTACCGACACGTTCAATTCGAACGCCGATGCTTCGAGCTGCGCACCGCCGTAGTACGTGCACAGCGCGGCGATCACCGCGCCGCGGGCCTTGTGCGGCCGCCAGCCGTCCGCGCGGCAGGTGCCGACAAGGTAGTTCACCATCGGTCGCACGCTCGCATTGCGCGGATCGACGGAAAGCTGCGCCAGGAGCGCCAGTGCCGTCACCTCCAGCGAGCTGCCCATCCACTCCGAGCACCCCTGCGCCGGCAGCGACCGGATCGTCTCGCGACCGAGCTTCGACTCGCTCAGCCGATGCTCCAGGATAGCGAGCAGTTCCGCCGCGATGGGTTTGCGATCCAGCCGGATGAACGTGAGCGCCAGATGGCCCAGCGCCGCCGCGCTCAGCGAATCGCGATTGCGATAGAGCCTGTTTGCGTGGGCGAAATCCGCGTCCGTCAGCCACGAAATCCCGTGCAGCGTGATCGCCTTGAGTTCCGTCTGTTCGGTCCCTGCCGCCGCGAACGCCTTTTGCAGGTAGTCCGTGAGCTTGCTGATCGCGGCGTCGGCGATGGCGTGTCCGTCCTTCCGCGCCTTGCCCAGCGACCACCCGACCGTTGCGGTCGTCCACGGGTCCGACGCGCCCTTGCCGCCGCACCACGACAGGCCGCCGTCTTCGTTCTGTGCGCTGAGAAGCTGCGCGACCAGCCCGCCGATGCGCTCGTCCAGCAGCCGCGCGTCGGCATTTCGTTCGTGCTCCGTTCCGGCGGTTTCCGCGCGGGCGCGGACGTAATCCGCCGCGTAAAGCGCCGCGAGCAGCGCCGCCGCCGTGTCGGCATTCGTGCGCGGCGGAACGACTCGCCAGCCGCCGAGCGATTTGTTGATGCCTTCCCAACGAGCGCCGGATTCCAGCGCCTCCTCGATCAGCCAGCGCGGCATGCTCGCACCGACCACGACCGACAGCATCCGGTCGTGGACATCGCCCGCATCCGCCGGAAGCTCGATCTCTACGAAATCGGAGTCGCGCCCGACGCCCGACTTGTGCGCCTCGACGCGCATTCCCCACGGCCGCACGGCGATGGTCTTGGCCGCCGCGTCCGCGAGCTTTGCGTCACCGCCCTGCGGTGCAGTCTGCGAAACCGCCTCCAGCGCCGCCGCCCACTCGCCCGCACCACCTGCCTTGACCGAATCGAACTCGACGTCGATCACACCGGTTCCGTCGATCTGCACGGTGCGCTTTTGCGTGCTTTCCTCGCCGACCGCGGTCCCGCCGGCGTAAGCACGCGGCGAGAACTTGAACGTGACCTCGACCGTTCCCTTGTACGGCGTCTGACAATGCACCCGCGCCGCGGGCCGGAACGAATCGCCTTCCACCACCGACGTCGGCGTCAGCAGCTCGGCGAAGAAATCCTGCCGGGCCGTGACTTCCGCGTCGCCGCTGCCGACCAGCGTTTCCTTCGTCACGCCGCGTGCGATCAGTTTCCATTTGGTGCTCGAATCGGGCAGCACGATGGAAACGCTGGCCTTGCCCGCCTGGTCGGTGACGATCAGCGGATTCCAGTACGCCACGTCGGGGAAAAAAGTACGCGGCGCGGCGTTTCGCGCCAAATCGCCGACGGCCTTGTCATATTCAAAAGCCGTCCCCAGCATGACCTGGCCGACGTCGACGCGGGCGCGCAAGACGTCCAACATCTGCGCCACTTCCTCGACTTTTTCACGCGATCCGGTGATCAACACTTGCCGACCGACCTCGTCCGCCGGCGCCGGCTCGGATGACAAGGACCACTCAACGCCTTTCGCGTCCTTGCCGACCGAGCTTCGGGCACCTCGCGCCGGCTTCTTCGCTGCTGGCTGCGAAGCCCTTCGACCGGCCCCGCCAAAATCCGCGCTGATCCCTGCCGCTGCATCAAGATCGTCGGCGATCGACTGAGATTCGTCCTGCATCTCCTGCCGGTTCTCGTCATCGGCCGAAGATGCGCGATCAAGCTGGTCAGCGCCTGCAAACCGCCCACCGCCCGCCCCGCCGCCGAAAACGCCCCCCGCCGGGCCAACAGCAGGCGGAGGCGGCGAGCCCGGTCGCTCCAAAGCAGCCACTTTCGCTTCCTCCAGCCGCTCCGCCTCGGCCAGCACGTCGCTGACCATCGGCCTGGTCGTCGCCGCGAAGCGGAACACGCAGCTCGCCTGCGTTCGCAAGGCCGCCGTGCGCCGGGCGCCGGTCTGGAAAAACTCGACGATGTCCGGCGTGTTGTCCGGAAAGCGCGTCAGCAGCGCGTTGTCGATCATGGTCAGGCTGAGCTCGCCGCGCACCGGCTTGCCCTGGTGGTCCGTGACCTGGATGTCGACGTTCAGCGTGTCGCGCGGCCGTAGCACCAGCGGATCGGGCTTGCCGCCGTCCGCGCCGGCCGATTTCGGCGTGAGCGTGACGTTGAGCTGCCGCTGCACCGTAAATTCGCGCGACGCGGAGTAGAATCGATTGCCGGCCATCACCGCGACGCCGACGGCGAAGTTTGGAAAATGCTCATGCCCGACCGCAATGTCGAGCTTGTTGTGCCCCGCGGCGATCGGCATCGTGCGATAACCGATGATCTCCTCGCCCTCGTAGGTCACCAGCGCCAGCAGCGGCGCGGCGAGGCTTTTCGACGGGTCGGCGGCGGGTTTTTCGGCCGCCGAGCCGCTCTTGGGCGAATCAAACGGCCGCGCGTGAACGTCCAGCGCGATCGTCTCGCCGACCTTGTAGGTCTCGCGGTCGCTGAAGACGCGCAGCCGCGTTTCATCCTCGTCGTCCGAAACCTGCACCATCGCCTCGGCGGTGACGACGTGCTCAAACTTGTCCTTGCCTTCCACGCGAATGACGTATTGTCCACCCTTGGTCAGTTTCAAACTGACACGCGCCTCTCCGGTTTTCTCATCCGTCGTCGCGCTGGCGCTCTCGGTCTTCGTCTCCGACCAGGTCCGCCCGTCCGAGGTGCGCAGATACGCCGTGACCGACATGTCCTGGCGAATCGACTTTTCCTTCAGGTCCCGCGTCTTGATCGTGACCTCGACCGGCTCTTCCGAAAGATAGAACGGCCGCTGCGTCCGGGCCTCCGCCCGAAACGCCCGCACCGCCACCCGCACCACACCCTGCGCCTGTAGCTGAAGCTCCGCCTGCCGGGCCACGACCGTCGCAAAGCTCTCTTCCGGCAACGTCGCCGACTCGAACTCAAACGCCACGCGGCCGGCCTTGTCCGTCACGCCGCTGCGCTGAATGACCTCGCCGTTCGACGCATGCAGGGCGTATTCGACCTGCTTGTCCGCGACCGGCTCGCCGTACTGGTACTTGAGCAGCAGCGATCCCTTGATCGGCTGGCCGCGCAGAATCACGGCCTCGTCCGGCTCCACCTGAATGAACGCCTTGGGCAGCTCGAACGACTGCACGAGAAATTCGCCGCTGAACGTCGGCCCGCCGGCCCGCCGCGCGATCAGTTTGTACGTCCCGACCGGCGCGTCGTCCGCGATGCGGAACTGGGCCGCGAACGTCCCGAATTCCGTCAGGTGCGCCTCGTCGCTCCGCAACACGCGGCCCTTCGCGTCAACCACGTCGACCTGCCAGCGCAGCCGTGGGTCCTCAGGCTGCGTCGGCAGCGTGTATTGCCCGTCCTTCGCTTCGCGCAGGATGCCGCGGATGTTCACGGCCTCGCCGGGCCGATACGCCGGCCGATCGGTGTAGAGGTAGCCGCGCGGCCCGAGCCCGCTCGCCATGCTGAGATTCCCCAGCGACAAGCCCGCTCCCGCGACGTGCCCATCGATCACCGCCAGCACGATCGGGTCGGCGACTTTCTTCAGATCATCCGAAGCGATTTTCCACACGCCGTCCGCCCCGGTTTTTCCCGTCAGGAAAACCCGCGGGACGAGCCCGCTTCCATCCGACGGATTCAGCGGCGGAAGCATGCCGGACACCAGCACGTTGACGTTCTCCGCCGGGTGGCCGGTCCGCATGTTCTGCGCGAAAACGAGCATCTGCCGCAGCGAACTCTTGACGATGATGTCGATGTCCGAACGCAGCACCAGCGTCGTCGCCTGGAGTTTCGCGGGCGTGATGTCCGGCCCGCTGACCAGCTTCGATTTCTCGTTCGTCGCCATGACGGCGAAAACGCCCGGCCCCTCGAACGGCAGGTCCATCTCCTGCGTGATCGGCTTGTACTTGGCATAGTCCTTGATCGGGATTTCCAGCGTCTGGTCCGGATCGATCAGCAGCAGATCGAGCGCATCGACCGCGCTCAGCCCGTGCGACTTGCGGAAGAAATCCTCCATGTCCAGCCGGAACAGTTTGAGCGTCAGCACATCCACGTTGCGCATGTCGAGCCGCACGCGGGCTTTCTCGTCCGTCCTGATCGTGCGTTCCGTCAACAGATCCAGCCGCGTCGAACGCATCTCCGCCAGCCGTTTCTGTGCCGCGGCGGCGTACGACGACCAATTCAGCTTGCTGTACTCCGCGATCGCCCCTTCCAGATCGAGAGCGCCCGTCTCCAGCGTGTCGCCGATCAGGTACTGCGCTTTCCCAGCCTCCTCCGAGCCCGCGTACTTGCTGACGAGCCGCCGCCAGGTGGTGATCGGAATCGACCAATCCGGCGTTTGCCCCTGCTTCTGCCGCTCTTTCTGGGTCCGCAGCTCAATCTCGCCGAAGGCGAAGAGCACGCCCGGCGCTCGCGGGTCAAGCGGGTATTTCTGAAGGAAAGTCTCCCAAGCGGCCCGGCCCTCGTCGTAGCGCTTCGCGGCGATCGAATCGGCGCCGATCTGAAACTCCGCGTCGACGATCGCCTGCTGCGACGCCGACCACTGCGGCCCCGACGGATAGCGGGCGACGTACTGATTCCAAACGCCGATCGCGTCCGCGTATTTCTTCTGCTGGAAAAGCAGCCGGGCGATCGAAAACAGCGCGTCCTGGGAGAGGGTCTCGGCGAACTTGCGCGTGTCGTCGCCGTCCGGGCGAATCACCGTTCGATCGACGAGGGCGCGAAACGCCGCGATCGCCGCGTCCGTCCGGCCGCGGTGTGCTTGCGCGACGCCGAGATCATGCGCCGCCTGGATCGACTTTTCGGCGCTCGGAAAACGGCTGATCAGGCCGTCGAGCACCTGCACCCCCAGCGTCAACATGTCGCCATCCGGCGGCCGCGGCATGCCGTAGGTCTTCGAGAGCAGGTAGGTCGCGTTGATCGTCAAGTCGCGCAGCTTCGGATCGTCCGCTCCCGCCGCGGATACCGCGATGAGCGACAGCAGATCCTGAATCGTCCGCCGGGCGTCTGCCAAGGCGTGCTGTCTGATCTGGCAGCTCGCGAGGTTGAACCGGGCGTCGCGGCAGTTCACGCCGGGCTGGGCCGCGGGCGGCGGCAAAGGCGCGCCGGCCATTCGCTGCTTCTGCGTCTGCCGATAGGCGGAATCAAACGCGATCAGGTACTCGTGATACTGCTTGGCGGCGTCGGCCCAGGCTTCGAGCTTCTCGCTGCACCAGGCCCGCTTATGAAGCAGCGTGTCGCGCATCGCGTCGCCCGGCTCGAGTTCCAGCGCTTTCTCATAAAACGTGCGCGCCTTGGCGAAATCTGGCTTCACCAGACTGTCCTTCGGCGAATCGTATTCCTGTGCGAAATCCAGGTAGACGGCCGCCAGCCGGGCCTTCCGCGCGTCGCCGACCAACCCGCGAACCTCCTCCGCGTAAACCCGCTCGGCGGCGTCATACTGCTTCAAAACCGCGTGCGCATCGGCCAGCCGAAACCGAGCCTTGTGTGCCCAGGTTCCGTCGGGGAACTCCTTGATTTGCCCTTCGAATTGCGAAATTGCGTCGGCTGGCCGCTCCGAAAGCGCCAGGGCCAGCCCACGCCGGTAAAGCAGATACTCACGCTCGCCGCCCTTGGCGTTGGGCAGAGCGGCGTCGATCTTCTGAACCGCGTCGGCGAAGGCGCGCCGCTGAAGCAACGCATCGATCCCGGCATCCCCAGGCGCCTGTTGCCCAAGCGCCGTCGCCGCCAGCGACAACAGAACGACCGCGTACACGGTGAGAATCCTGGCAGACATGGAGTTAGCTCCTTTGAGAGACCTGCACTGGACGCGCCGCGCCTGATCGAACCCCAAGGGCGAGCGCGTGGAACCGACGAATCCGAACCCGCCACGCAAGTGACTGGCCGCCTGCGTCACGACC
Source organism: Planctomycetota bacterium (assembly GCA_016235145.1). GTDB lineage: Bacteria > Planctomycetota > Phycisphaerae > UBA1845 > Fen-1342 > JACRLV01. Next base: position 2,689 of record JACRLV010000301.1, on the reverse strand, counting down.
CCCGACTCGGTTCGGGGTTTTTCCTGATGCGCGCATGTGTGGTTCGCTTCGAGGCGCCATCAGGGACCGCCCCACAGTGTTCAGACGCGCAGCCCAAAGGGACGGTTCCCAGCGCGCCGATATTCTTACACAGATGCACACCGCCGGGCAGCAGCGAAGTGAAAACCGGGCACGGACGCGCGAAGGGAATGGCCGAATCGAAGCGCGAGCCCGCGAGGGCCGTCGCAGCACCCTTACAGACGCCGCACTCGCCGAATCAGGCACGCGCGGATAAACTATCCCTTGAGTATGTGCGAGCCACACGAATCGCGGTCATGTACCGTGATCTCAACACACCAGGAGTCATCCCATGAAAGCGAATCTGGCATTCCGAACTCTGGCGAAGCTGACAGCGGCCGGACTGCTGTTGGCAGGCGTTGCGACGGCGCAGGACGCGCCCGAAAAACCGACCCCCGAGCCCAAGCCGGCACAGGAAATCAAGCCCCAGCGTAAAGCCAAACCGGCCGCCACGCTGAAAGCCGGCGACAAGGCCCCTGCCCTCAATGTCGAAAAATGGGTCAAGGGCAGCGAGGTCAAGTCGTTCGAGCCCGGCAAGACGTACGTGGTGGAATTCTGGGCGACCTGGTGCCCACCGTGCATCAAGTCCATGCCGCACCTGACGGCGCTTCAAGCGAAGAACAAGAACATCACGTTCATCGGCGTCACGTCCAAAGACCCGAACAACAGCCTTGAAGCCGTCGAGACGATGGTCAAGGAAAAAGGCGACGGAATGGGCTATACGGTCGCCTGGGACAACGAGCGCAAGACGAGCGAAGCCTTCATGGAAGCTGCCGGGCAGGGCGGCATTCCCTGTTCATTCCTGATCGACGGAACCGGCACGATCGCCTGGATCGGCCACCCGATGTTCCTCGATATCCCGCTCGACTTGATGGCCTCCGGAAAGTGGGACGCAAAAACCGGACCGGACGCGATCGCCAAGGCCGAAAAGGCCATGGGTACCGTTTACGAGAAGATGCAGGACAGCCCGAAGGATGCGTTCGCCGCATTCGAGAAGCTCGAAAAGGAATACCCGGCCCTGGCGGAGCAGATGGGCGAACTCCCGTTCGAGATCGCTCTCCGTTCGCGCGACTATGCCAAGGCCTATTCCATCGCCGGCAAACTCGTCGACACCGCCGTCGCTCACAAGGACGCCATGGCGCTCAACGGCATCGCCTGGACGATCGTCGATCCAGAAGAGGATCACGAGAAGCGCGACCTGGACATCGCCATGCGGGCGGCGGTCAAGGCCGACGAGTTCAGCGGCGGCAAGGACGCGGCGATCATCGACACGCTGGCCCGGGTCCACTTCCTCAAGGGCGACGTGAAGAAGGCGATCGAGCTTCAGACCAAGGCCATCGGTTTTGCGAAAGGCCCCATGGCCGAGCAGTTGAAGAAGTCGCTCGAAGAATACAAGGCCAAGGCGGAGAAGAAGGAAGTTGTGCCGTAAGCGGCGCTGCCGCCTCAATCCGCTGATGTGCCCGACAGAGTAGCGGCCTGCGTCTCGCAGGCTGTAGGGTGTGGGTAACCACTTCTGTTCCTACGGCCCGCGGACGCAGGTCGCTGTATTCGCTGCCGTCGGCCGCGACGGTGTTTCCAAGGTTTTGAGTTCCAGGAACCGCGATCATGCCCTTCCAGCCAGCCGACCGTGTGGCCGCCCTGCCCCCCTACCTGTTCGTCGACATCGATCGGCGGAAACGCGCCGCAATCGCCGCCGGCAAGGACGTCATCAATTTCGGCGTGGGCGACCCCGACCTGCCGACGCACGAGTACATCATCCGCATCCGGCGAATCATCGCTACCCGCACGACGTCGGCAGCATGGACTATCGCCGCCAGATCTCCGCGTTCTTTCAGCGCCGCTATGGCGTGTCGCTCGACCCTGAGCGCGAGGTACTGACGCTGATCGGCTCGAAAGAGGGCATCGGGCACCTCGCGCTGGCGGTCGTCAATCCCGGCGACGTCGTGCTCGTGCCGGACCCCGGATATCCGGTGTACGCCTCGGGGACGCTCTTCGCCGGCGGAACCAGCTATTCCATGCCGCTGCGCGAAGAGCGCGGCTTTCTTCCCGACCTCGATGCGATCCCATCGGATGTCGCGAAGAAGGCCGTGCTGATGCACATAAACTATCCGAACAACCCCACCGGCGCCGTGGCCTCGCGCGATTTTTTCGCGAACGTGGTGGCATTCGCAAAGCAGCACGACCTGATCGTGTCGCAGGATGCGGCGTACAACGAGATGTACTTCGACGAATCAGACCGCGCGCCGAGCATCCTTGAGATCCCCGGCGCGCGCGACGTGGCGATCGAAATGCACTCGCTCTCCAAGACCTTCAACATGACCGGCTGGCGGCTTGGTTTCGCGGTCGGCAAGGCGGACGTGCTGTCCGCATTGGCGCGCATCAAGGCCAATCTCGACAGCGGGCAGTTCACCGCGATCCAGGAAGCGGGCGCCGAAGCGTACGAGGGCATCGACCGCCCGGAGATTCACGCCGCCCGCCAAACCTACGCCGAACGCGCCCGCACGATGGCCGCCGGTCTTCGCGACCTCGGCTTCCGCGTGGCGACGCCGCGGGCGACGTTCTACGTCTGGGCCGGCACGCCGCGCGGGCTCAGCGCGACGGAAGTCGTCACGCGGCTGATCGACGAGGCGGC
>JACRLV010000300.1 GCA_016235145.1 Planctomycetota bacterium | reverse complement strand
TTCGCAACCGGGACCGAGGCGCTGGGGCCGGCGCTACGCCAAATGGGAACGCCGCGATCGCTCGCGGAGTTCGAGAAGAAAAGGCGATGCGTGTTCGCTTTGGCGCGATTCGCATCGTTGCCGTGAGGTCGCTCGGGATTCCGCTTCGCGTAGAGCGCTATGCCGGGCCGGCAAGGCTCGGCTTGGCGATGCGCGCTGCGGGTCGAGCGGCCTCGTGCGAGTTGGAACGCCAGAACTGCGCGTGCCGGCTCGCCGGCGCGGCCTGTGTTTTGTGTCCGGGCACCTCCGAGGAATGTTGAATTCAGAATGTAGAATGCAGAATTCAAGAGTCAGTGCTCAGTGCTCAGTGCGTAGTGCTCAGTGCTCAGTGCTCAGTGTTCAGTGCTCAGTTCACAGTGCTCAGTTCTCAGTGTTCAGTGCTCAGGTCGCAGTGCTCGGTGTTCGGTGCAGGGTGTTTTGGGGTTCGGCATTTGGTTTTTACCGTCCTTTCTTGCAGCAACGTGCTGCTGCTGGTGCGGGTTGGAAGCCCGCGGTTTTCAATAACCGGCTGGAAGCCGGTGCTACCCATGATCAGGACGCAAACGTCCGCGGCGCGTCGCGATCGCGCGGCGGGGAATTCCGTTATGGAGTTTTCATCGGGATTTGCGGTGGGGCAAGGCGGGGTTGCGAGTTGGCGGGGTTGCGCGGATTTGGGCGGCGGTGCGCGGCGTAGGGTGGGTTTGCGCGGGCAAGACCGGCCGACGCGAACGGCCGTCGGCCGGGCACCCGGCTGGGCTCGTGCGAGATTCCCATCTCGCACGCACTCTCGTGGGATTCCGATCCCGCCGCGGGTGCGGAGTGAGGCCCCGCATCTAGGGCGCAAATTCGCGGCGACGGTCGCGCTGCGATCCTGTCAAGGTCGCAGCCTCCGATCCGTCGGCGGGTTCGACTCCCGCCACCTCCAGTCTGATTCCGCGCGCCCGCGGGCGTAGTCGCGCGCCGGTTCCCTCGCTTGCGCTTCGGGCTCGGAAATGCGCCCTCACCCCGGCCCTCTCCCGGAGTACCGGGAGAGGGGGACATCACGCGCCCCCCAACCGGCCCCCAACCGCCCCCCAACCGGCCCCGCGCGCTGGCGCTTGGGGTTCTGACGCGCCCCGCGTGCCCGAAATTACCGCCTGGAAGGCGGTGCTACCCTTCGTGGCTCCGTGGCTTCGTCGCTTCGTGGCTACTCATGCGCCCATGCGCCGGCGCGTCGTCGCCGCAAGGCCGGCCCGACCGTCGCCTACGGGTGCGGCACGAGCCGGCCGCGGTTGTCGGCGCACTGGATCTGCACCTGGTCGAGGCTGAAGAGCGGTTCGGGCCGGATGCTGATCGTCCGCCGGTGCTCGGTCTCCAGCTCGTGAATCGGCTGGCGTTTCCGGTTTTGCAGCAAATACGCCACCTCAGGCGAAACCGACACCTCGACCGAGCGAATATTCTCCTTGGTCACCGCGAGCTGAAGCAGGCGCATGACGTCGAGCGCGACGGATTCGCTGGTCTTGACCAGGCCGGTGCCGCGACAGTGGTGGCAATCCTGGTAGACGCTGCGGGTCAGGCTGGCCCGTTGCCGCTGGCGGGTCATTTCGATGATGCCGAACTGGCTCATGCGCAGGATCTTGGCCCGCTCCTTGTGCTGCTTGAGATTGGCGATCAGCCGCCGCTCGATCTCGCGGCGGTGCTGTTCCATCCGCATGTCGATGAAATCGCAGATGATCACGCCGCCGAGGTCGCGCAGGCGCAACTGGCGCGGAATTTCGTCCGCGGCTTCCATGTTGATCTTGAACGCGGTGTTCTCGGCGTCATCCTCGGTGCGGAACTTTCCGCTGTTCACGTCGATGGCGACCAGAGCCTCGGTCTGGTCGATCACGAGCGACCCGCCGGAGCGGAGCGGCACGTGTCGCGAATGCAGCCGCTCGAGCTCCGCATCGATGCCGTAGCGATGGAAGATCGGCTGGTCCTGCTCGTAGTGGACCACGATGTCGCGGGCCCGCGGGCTGAAGATCGCGAGGAATTCGGCGGCCCGCTCGGTGACCGACGAATCGTCGATCATGATCCGCTCGATGTCGCTGCTGAACACGTCGCGAATCGTACGAATCACGAGATCGGAATCCCGGTAAAGCTCGGCCGGCGCCCGGTCGTTGGCGATGCGCTTTTCAACCGCCCGCCAGAGCCGCGTCAGGTAGTTCAAGTCCGCCTGGAGCTCTTTTTTGGTGCGATCTTCGGCGGCGGTACGGGCGATGAACCCGATGTCGTCCGGCAGCTCCAGTTCGTTGAGCTGGGCCTTGAGCTTCCGCCGCAGGTCTTCGTCCTCGATCTTTCGCGATACGCCCAGGTGCCGCATTCCGGGCATCATCACCAGGAATCGGCCGGGGACGCTGAGGTAGGTCGTCAACGTCGGGCCCTTCGTGCCGATCCCTTCCTTGGTGATCTGCACGATCAGCTCCTGCCCGCGGCGCAGGCATTTCTGAATCGGCGGGCGGGCCTTGCGCGGGAGCTTGCGGCCGACGTTTTCGGTGCGCTCCTCGCCGCCGGGGAAGAAGCGCGGATGCAGGTCGGAAATGTGCAGAAAACCGTTTTTCCCGAGGCCGAAGTCGATGAAGGCGGCCTGAATGCTCGACTCGACGTTCGTCACGACGCCCTTGTAGATGTTGCCGACGTGGTTCTCGGCGGAAGCCCGCTCCAGGTAGATCTGCTCGAGCTTGCCTTCCTCGATAATCGCGATGCGGCATTCTTCGCCGGGGACAATGTTGACGATCATCTCGCGGCGTCGCGCCGCAGCAGCGGGCGTCTGTTCCGCAGGGGGCGCGTCCAGGGAAGCCAGCGCGTCGAGCCCGAGCGGAGCGTTTTCGGGCTCCACTTCGTACACCGGCGACTCTTCGTCGCCCTCGCCGAACACCCGCGAATCGGCTTCGTTCGAATCGCCCCATTCGCGGCGGCGGCGCGGACGTCCGCGGCGACGGTCACGGTCACGGTCACGGTCGCGGCGGCCGCGGCCTTCGCGCGGTCGCGGCGCGCCGGTTTCATCCCCTT
>JACRLV010000299.1 GCA_016235145.1 Planctomycetota bacterium | reverse complement strand
CCCTCGATCAGTTTCACAGTCTCGGCCTCACAGCCGTGCGTCGGCGACATCAACAACGACCATCAGGTGGATCTGAGCGACCTGACGCTGTTGCTCAGCCAGTTCGGCAGCACGGGCTCCAGCCTGCCCGCTGACCTGGACAACAATGGCGCCGTGGAACTGGCCGATCTGACGCTGCTGCTCTCGCGTTTCGGGCTGCCCTGCCCGTAATCGAAATTAAGCATCGCACTCGCGAACAACACAGCGGCCGGCTTCCTTACGGGACCGGCCGCGTTGCTTTGCACCCCAGAGCGCAAGCAGCGGCGCGGCGAGGGCGATCGCGGCGTTTGTACCCGCGCCGGACCGCTTTTGTTTGCGAAGATCAGGGTGGCGTTTGCGCGTCGGGCTTTTCGGTGCGCGGCTTGTGGTCCTTCGCACCGCGCCGCCGATGGTCGTTCAGCAGCGAAACGCGGGCGAGTTCTTGGTCGCCGATTACGCGGCGCAGGATGGTCTTGGCCTCTCCAGGCATGATTCGTCGCGAGAGATGGGTGAGCACGATTCGCTCATTCTCCAGGCGGGGGAGCATTGCCGGCAGATCATCGACGTGAATGTGCCCGCCGGCGCGGGCTCGTTGTTGGTCCTCGGCGTCAAAAAAAGTGCATTCCAGCAGCAGGATCTTGGCCTTTCTGACCATAGCCCAGAGCCTGTGAGAGCGCCGCCCGTTGTGTGCGCGGGCCGAAATGATTGACGTCAAATGGACGCACGATCAATCCGCGACGCACCTCAATGTCGACTCCGGGAACCGACGGGTGTAACCGCGCAGGCGGCTCGTGCCCGTCGATTTCGCCGAAAGCACGAAGCAACCGGCGCACGGGCTCGATCAACGAAGGCGCCAGGTACAGATTGCCCGGTGCGGCGTCCACAAACCAGCGCTGCGCAAAGTAATAGGCGAGCCCGGCGGTGTGATCGAGATGCCCGTGAGTCAGAAACACATGCTCAATGGGAATCAGCTCACGCGGCGAGCGGCCGAAATCGAAAGCAACGCCCAGCTCGGGAAGCAGAAAATAGGTCTCTTCGCCCGCCGAGGACGAGCCCAGAATGCGAATGTTGTCGTGGAGGATTTCCGCAGCAGCCATGATTGCCGCCCTTATATCGAAATCTTCACAGAAAGTCTCGTTTGAGCGGGCTTTTCCATTGACACCCATTGTATGGTGGTGTACAGTGCGCCATGTAACAACTGGTTGTGTCCAAGTCGGTGTCCTCCCAGGGGATTTGAGAAACGAAACCGGCTTGGGCAGACCCGAGGAAGTCGGCCGGTGGCGCGGGCGGCGGTCCTGCGGCGGATTCGCATGCGATGCCCGTTCTGTAACGCTGACAACGACAAGGTGATTGACTCTCGCGCCACGGACGGCGGAAGAGGGATTCGTCGTCGTCGGCATTGCTTGGCGTGCGAGCGGCGTTTCACGACGTACGAACGGGCTGAGGACAAGGTCAAGCTCCAGGTCGTGAAACGGGACGGATCGCGCGTTCCGTACGACCGTGCAAAGGTGCTCGCCGGACTGAAGCGCGCGACGTACAAGCGCCCGATTTCCGCCGAGTGTTTGGAGCAGATCGCCGACGAGGTGGAAGAGCAGCTGATCTCCGCCTTCGAAAAGGAAGTATCGAGTCAGGCGATCGGCGAGAAGATCGCCGCGGTGCTCAAGCGAATCGACAAGGTTGCGTATGTGCGGTTCGCCAGCGTGTATCGCCAGTTTCAGGATGTCGGCGACTTCATCGAGGAAGCGCAAAACGTAATCGAAGAAGCGGCCGGCGATATTCCTGGGCAGCAGAACCTGTTCGACCCATCAGGCGAACACCGTGAAAAAGAACAAACGCGCTAGCGTCGAAAAGCGTGACGGCTCATGCGAGGCGTTTGATTTTCGCAAGCTCCGGCGCGGGCTGGCGGCGGCCATGGAGGGCTGCGGCTACGACCAGCTTTACGCCGATGCCTTGGCGCGGGCGGTCGCGATTCACGTGGAAGAGTGGCGCGAGGACGCTCCGCCGACTACGGAATATCTCTTTCATTGCGTGCGGACCGTCCTTCAGGAAACCGGCCTGCCGGATGTCGCGGAAGCGGTTATGCGCCACCGTCGGCTTCGCCAGAGCAAGCGTAAGCGGACTTGCGTGCTGACGCCCGGGGGCGAGAAGGCCGAACCTTGGTCGAAATCGCGCGTCGCGCATTCGATCGAGCGCAATCACGAAATCGGCGCAGGCGTCGCGCGCATCCTGGCCGGCGAAATCGAAACCCGCGTGCTTGGGCTTGACTTTGCGGTCGTGTCCGCGTCGCTGGTGGCCGAACTGATTCGCAACGAACTGATGGCCTGGGGGCTCGCCGAAGCGGCGGCGGGCGCTGCTCCCCAGTGCGGAGTGGAGGCATCGAGCGAGGAGACGATCCACGAATGAGCCAGAGCTAGCGCGAGCGGGCGTTGCTTCCGCGCCACGGCTGGAATGCCCGCTTTGCAGCGGCTGCTGCTCCCAGGACGAAGGCTCGTAGGGCGTTCATGGAAGACGGTGCTTGCGAGGGGAGGTCCGATTCGGACCGTCGCCGCAAGAGCCTGCGAGCCTCTTTCCAAACCTCCGTTCCCCTGATGAAGGGCGAGTCGAGTCCCGCCACCTTACGCCCATGCTCGACTCGCCCGCCTCCTTTTAAGACCGGCCAGACCGCCCGCTGACGATCGACCGAACAGGTAGCGCCCCGGGGACTGCGAAACGGCGAATCCAGCGCGGGCGCGGCATGGCGGAACGGCGACGAGACCAAAAATCAACCTCCGCGTCCGCCAGCGAAATTCGCCGTCGGACGCGGAGGTCTGATGTGAAAATCGAATCCAGTCCGTGCTAGTTCACGGTCCAGGTTTCGCCGCTGTTGAAGAGCTTCATCAAGTCGCCTTGACCGTGCTTGGCCTCCGCCGCCCGAACCTGCTCCATCACCATGTCGTCGTAAGTCGGCTGCTCAACTGCGCGGAAAACGCCGACCGGCTCCGGGAATTCCGGGTATCGCATCCGCGAGAGCAGGTACGCCAAGGTCGGCTCCGGCGCCTTCTCGTCGTGAATGAGCAGGTCGTCGGCGGTGACGCCGGCGCCGAGCTGTACGACCTCGGGCGTGGTTCCGTTGAGCCGGATGCCCTTGTTGCGTTCCTTGCCGAAGATCATCGGCTTGCCGTGCTCCAGGTAGAGCAGGTTGTCGTCGCGCACGCTGCGCTCCGTCGCGAATGCGAACGCGTCGTGGTTGAACACGTTGCAGTCCTGGTAGACCTCGACATACGCGGTGCCCCGGTGCAGTGCGGCCCGCCGCAGAGTTTCCTGAAGGTGTTTGACGTCCACGTCGACGCTTCGCGCGACAAACGTCGCCTCCGCGCCGATCGCGATGCACAGCGGGTGCATCGGATAATCGACGGTTCCCATCGGCGAGCTCTTGGTCTTCTTGCCGAGTTCGCTGGTCGGCGAATACTGGCCCTTGGTCAGGCCGTAAATGCGATTGTTGAACAGGATGATCTTGAGGTTGACGTTGCGGCGGGTCGCAATTGCCGGCGCGCGGCCGTGGATTCCGTGCACGGCGTACGTCTCCATGTAATACGGGAAGCGGCTGGAGCAACCGATGCCCGACACGAAGACGGTGTTCTCTTTCTTCAGCCGGAGATCGGCGCAGACCTTCTGCAACTGAAGCAGGATCGAATAGTCGCCGCAGCCCGGGCACCAGCGCACTTCCTGGTCGCTCTTGTAGTCCTTGGGCTTCAGCGTCGGGAGTTCCGCAGTGGACATCTCAAAAAACCTCGCAATTCTCGCTACTCGTCGAGCGTGTCACGCGGGCGTTCGCCGCGCGACGGTTTATTTCATCCCGGACAGGATCTCGTCAATCTTCTGCTGGATCTCAGCCACCTGGAACGGCTTGCCCTGCACCTTGTGCAGCGCCAGCGGCTCAATCAGGTACTGGGCGCGCAGCAGGAATTCGAGCTGGCCCATGTTCAGTTCCGCGACCAGCACGGTGCGGAAACGAGCGAGGATCTCGCCAAGCTGCGACGGCATCGGGTTCACCCAACGCAGATGCAGGTGCGAAACCGATTTGCCCTCGTCACGCGCCCGCTCGACCGCCGTCCGCACGGTTCCGAACGTCCCGCCCCAGGTCACGACCAGGAGTTCGCCTTGCGGATCGCCGTACACTTCCGGTGTCGGAATGTCCTTGGCGACGTTGGCGACTTTCTGTGCCCGCAGATCGACCATGAGCTGGTGATTCGCGGGGTCGTAGCTGATGTCGCCGGTAACGTGCTCTTTCTCGAGCCCGCCGACGCGGTGCTGAAATCCCGGCGTGCCGGGCAGCGCCCACGGCCGACTGCCATGTGCATCGCGAAGATACGGCTGGAATTCAGCGGGATCGGTCGGATGCCGACTGGCGATCGGAGGCAGTTCCGCCTCGGTCGGGATTCGCCACGGTTCCGAGCCGTTGGCGACGTAACCGTCGGACAGCACCATGACCGGCGTCATGTATTTGACCGCGATGCGGGCGGCGTCAACGACCGCCCAGAAACAGTCCGCCGGCGATTCGGCCGCGATGACCGGCATCGGGCATTCGCCGTTGCGGCCCATCACGGCCTGCCACAGGTCCGCCTGTTCGGTCTTGGTCGGCAGGCCGGTCGACGGGCCGCCGCGCTGCACGTTGATGATGAGGCTGGGCAGCTCCAGAATCACCGCCAGGCCGATGCCCTCCTGCTTGAGAGCCACGCCTGGTCCGCTGGTGCCCGTGACGGCGATCGCGCCGGTGAAGGCGGCGCCGACGGTGCTGCACATTGCGGCGATCTCGTCCTCAGCCTGAAATGTGCGAACGTTAAAGGCCTTCAGTGCGGAAAGTTCTTGAAGAATCTCGCTCGCCGGCGTGATTGGATATGACGAATAAACGAGCGGCTTGCCCGCCAGCTTCGCGGCTGCGACGCACCCGAGCGCCGCGGCCTGGTTTCCCGTCACGTTTCGATAGCGGCCGGGCGGAAGCGATGCCTTTCTGACCTTGTAGCGGACCGGGAACAGCTCGGCAGTCTCGCCGAAGTTGTACCCCGCCCGAAGAGCCAGTTCGTTCGCCTTCGCGACGCCAGCCTTGCTGCCGAACTTGGAGTGAATCCACTTCAGCGTGGTTTCGAGCGGGCGATCGTAGAGCCAGAAAACGATGCCAAGGGCGTAGATGTTCTTGCAGCGCTCGGCTTCCTTCGGCGCAAGGCCGGACTCTTTGACAGCCTCGAGAGTGTGCTTGCTAATCGGCACTTTGTAGACGCGAACGCGCTGAAATTCCGGAAGCTCGAACGGGTCTCCCTCGTACTTCGCTTTTTGAAGCGCGATCGGCGTGAACTCATCGATGTTCACGATCAGGATGCCGCCGTCGATGAGGTCCTTCAGATTGGTCTTCATCGCGGCCGGGTTCATCGCGATCAGCGCATCGACTTTGTCGCCGGGCGTGTGGATGTTGTGGTTCGAGAAGTTGATCTGGAACCCCGACACCCCGGCCAGCGTCCCGGCAGGTGCGCGAATTTCCGCAGGGTAGTCGGGCAATGTCGCAATGTCATTGCCAAGCACCGCAGAGGTGTTCGTAAACTGCGTTCCAGCGAGCTGCATACCGTCGCCGGAATCACCCGCGAAGCGGACCGCGGCGTGAGGCAGCTCCTCAACCCGTCTGGACTTGGAACTGTCAATGGAATCAGCGGCGAGAGTCGTGGTCATCCGACCGTCTCCCTATGAATCGGAATACTTGGCCCGTTACAAATACAATAGCGCAAAGCGACACGAAATGCACGCGGGCAAATAGCGTGCCAATAGGGCTGGCTCGTGGCTAGGGGCGCGAAGCGTCGTGCGCGGAATGCCAAGACGCTGCGCGGCCCGCGCCTGGTTTCCGTTGCATTGGCGCAGGGCCATCAGAATCATCCGGCGTTCGATGTCGGAAACGGTTTCGTTCAATCCCAGCTTGCCGGCCTCGGCCAGCTCCATCGTCGCCGCCCCGACCTGGTCCGATGCATCCTGCGCCAGGGGCAGAATGTGCTCCGGACGAATCTCCTCGCCGCCGCAGAAAGCCAAGGCCCGTTCGATGACGTGCTCGAGTTCGCGCACGTTGCCGGGCCAGGTGTGCCGCATGAGTTCGTCAATCGCGTGCGCGTTGATCGCCACGGGCTTGTCGCCCGCCAAGGAAGAGTGCTTATCAGCGAAGTGCCGCGCAAGCACGGGGATGTCCTCGCGGCGCTCGCGGAGCGGCGGGATGTTCAAGCTGAACACGTTGAGGCGGTAGTAGAGGTCTTCGCGGAACTTGCCTTCCTTGACCAGGCCGAGCAGGTCGCGTTTTGTGGCGCAGATCAGGCGCACGTCGACCTTGACCGGGCTCTCGCCGCCGACGCGCTCGAACTCGTGCTGCTCGGCGACGCGCAGCAGCTTGACCTGGATCTCGGTCGGAATGTCGTCAACCTCGTCGAGCAGAATCGTGCCGTTGTGAGCCATTTCAAAACGGCCGGGCTTCTGGCGGATTGCGCCGGTGAACGCGCCTTTCTCATGGCCGAACAATTCGCTTTCAAGCACGGTCGGCTGAAGCGCCGCACAACTGAAACGCACCAGCGGATGATCCGCGCGGCGGCTGTTCTGATGGATCGCTTCGGCGAACAACTCCTTGCACGTTCCGCTTTCTCCGCACAGCAGGATCGTGCGATCGGTGTCGGCGACGGCCCGCAGCTTGTCGAAAAGCCGGTGCATGTTCGCGCTGCGCGCGATCAGGCGGCCGAACTTCTGCACGCTGTCGGTGTTCTGCTTTGCCTGGCGGATCGCGAAAAGCTGGGCCAGTTTTTCGGAAAGCTCCGCGGTGGTGAAGGGCTTGGTGATGTAATCGTACGCGCCGCGCTTAATCGCCTGCACGGCGGTCTGCACGGTGGCGTACGCGGTCATCAGGATCACTTCGACGTCGGGCCGCGTCAGCTTGACGTATGCGAGCAGATCCAGGCCGCTGAGCCCGGGCATGCGGACGTCCGAAACGACCACGTCGATCGGCTGCGATTCGATGATCCGCTTGCCGGCGACGGCATCTGCTGCTTCGAAAACTTCGTATCCCTGTTCGCTCAGCTCGATCTGGAGCGTGATGCGCTTCAGCGGCTCGTCGTCTACGACCAGAATCCGGCCACGCGCCGTGCAAGTCGGCTCGGCGGATGGCGACGCAGTTGGTGCAGCGGGTGTTTCGATCATGGTTGATATTCAAACAGAAATCGAATCTCGATACAACCGCGCCGCCGCATTCATTGCGTTACGTTTCGTCTTCCTCTTCGACAGGAGAGAACACGAGGCGCCTGAACCCGACGAGCCATTGTCGCGCGTAAACCCACACGCCGACGCTCACCGCCGCCATCAACGTGGTCGTGTTGAAGAAGTTGAGAAGCGCCGGAACCGTGCCGCCCGAGCTCGCCACGGCCGCGCGGTACTTCGATTCAAATGCGTAGAGTAAGAACGCCAGGGGCGGCGTGACGATCGCCACGGGCAGGGCCACCGCACGCATTTGCGGCGCTCCCAGCAGTTTCACCTTGCCGGCCGAATGCACCATCGAGAGCAGCAGCATCGCGCCGCAGAGCGAGTCCATCGCGAAAACCAGGGCCGGCAGCATGAACCGGCTCTTGTCATTCAGGCCGCCGAAAAGTATGCCCAACACCAGAAGCCCGCCCGCCGCCATCCCGCCGATCGCGTAGTACCCGCAGACCGTGTCCATGCGGTCTCGTCCGGCCCAGGCGCACGCCGCGATCGCGCAGCCCGCGCCGACCATCATCACCAGCATGTTGTAGCAAGTTTGCGGGGCGCCCATCGCCAGCGTCACGACCACCACCAGCGTCCATGCCTTGAGCACCAGCGCGATATTCACGGTCCAGGTCAGGTTCGCGAAGCGCGTCGCCTCCGAGCCCTCAAACCACGCCGAAAGAAATCCTGCGTCGTATTGCGTGCCGCATTCCGAGCAGCGATAGCTCGTCTCGGAAAAAAGGCCGTAGCCGCAGTGCAGGCAGTGGTAGTCAGGCCGTCCGTCGGAACGCCTGGAGGGCTGGGGCGTTGGGCCGTGACCCGGGAGCCGCGGCGTGCCGGGCCGCGGCTCATCCGATTTCGAAGGCACTGCCGGCGCCGGCCGCACTTCCGGATATAGCGCCGCGTTGTCCGCTGCCGACGGCGGAGGCGGCGGGTTGCGCTGGCCGGGCTTGGCAGATCCAGATGCCGCGAGGCGCAGATCCTCCAGCGCACGGATGTTCTCTTCTCCGGGATCGCGTTTCTGCGCCATGGCGGTCCAAGTATAGCGTCCGTATTCCGGATTATTCGTTGCGAGCCTGCGTCACGAGCTGGTGCGCGAGACGCGTCGGCTCCGGCAGGCGGTAGCGAACCGCCGCTTCCAACGTAAGCCGTGTCGCCGATTCAATATCGCACCGATGTCCCGGACTGACAAAGAGCGGCTTGACGCGGTCGCGCGTCCGCAGCACAACGCCGACTTGCCGGCCCTTGAGAAGCAGCGGGCTTGATTGGCCGCGCCGCGGCCCCGGCTCGTCGAATTCACCGCACAGCCGCGACTTCGCGCAGCCGATCGTCGGCAGATTGAGCCACAGCCCGAGATGACAGGCAAGCCCCATCGCCCGCGGATGGGCCAGCCCCTGCGCGTCGCATAGAACGACGTCCGGCACGTTTCGCAGAGCGCTGAGCGCGCTGAGGACGGCGGGGAGTTCGCGGAAACTGAGCAACCCGGGGATGTATGGGAACGTGCAGCGGGCCTGCGCGACGCGCGTCTCGCAGATTCCACGCTCGCGCCGCCGCCAGACCACCACCCCGGCGATCGTTCTCGATTCGTCACGCGAGAAAGCACAGTCCACGCCGGCGATCAATTCGGGCTCGGAAGTGATCTGCGAGAATTCCAGGTCGCCCGCCAGTCGCTCCTGAATGCGGATCGCCGCGGAAGCAGTCTTGGGCCACGAATGCAACCGGTCGAAACGCATCGCTGCTCGCCTTCCTGAAACTCTTGTGATGACAATAGGTTATGGCTGCATTGGTCAGCGGTGCAAGCCCGGCACTCTCGCACAACCTCTCCGACGGCCCGTATCTGTTGCTTACCTGAATCGCGACGCCGCTATTGTCCGAAATCTACCCACTGGACACCGATGGCACTCTCCATGAATTGTAACTATATATATGTAAAGTGTTTATGTTCATCGCTGCCCCGGCTTTTGGTGGCGGCGATCGTGACGCAAGTCGCGTGCCAACTTGACGAGAAAGCGTCGGCGCGATACCCTAAGTCGTCATGGGAAAGGCGGTTGCCAGCAAGAAAAAGTCCCGCGCGAAGCGTCCCATGCGTGCTCGTCCGGCGCGGCGGCAACGGACGGCCGGCGGAATCTCTAACTATCGTTCCGCCCTAAACTTCCTGAACAGCCAAACCAATTTTGAGAACATGCTCCGCGTGGGGTATACTCCCACGAACTTCAAGCTCGCGCGGATGTCTCGAATCCTTGACGCTCTCGGGAATCCGCACAAGAAATTCAAATGCCTGCACGTCGCCGGCACGAAGGGCAAGGGCTCGACCTGCCATATGCTCGCGGCGATGCTGCGTGGCTGTGGTTATAGGACCGGTCTTTACACATCGCCCCACGTGGTGGATATCCGCGAGCGCATTCAGGTCAACGGCCACATGGTCACCGAAGGCGAATTCGCCCGGTTGATCGCGAAGATCGCGCCGATCGTCCGGCGCATGGAATCGTCGAAGCCCACGTACTTCGACGTGCTGACGGCGGCCGGGTTCCTGCACTTCGCCAACCAGCGCGTCGAGTATGCCGTGATCGAAACCGGGCTCGGCGGGCGGTTGGATTCGACCAACGTAATCAAGCCCGACGTGATCGGCATCACGGCGATCAGCTATGACCACATGCAGCAGCTCGGGCATACGCTCGAAGCGATCGCCGAGGAAAAGGCGGGTATTTTCAAGGCGGGCGTTCCCGCGCTGAGCGTGCCGCAGACGCCGGGCGTGAAGCGCGTCATGCAGGACGTCGCCAAGCGGGTCGGATGCGAAGTGAAGTTCATCGGCGAAGACGTCGAGTTCAGCTATCGCTTCGAGTCGTCGCGGGCGACCGGCCCGCACGCCCGCATTTGCATGATGACCCCGGCGAGCCGTTTCGACCATGTCGCGGTTCCGCTGCTCGGCGAGCACCAAGCGCTGAATTGCGGCCTCGCCCTGGGAATGCTCGATGCGTTGCGTGCAAAGCACCACGCGATTCCTGAACAGCGCGCGGTGGACGGGCTGACCAAGCTCAAGATCCCCGGGCGGTTCGAGCTGATCCGCGAGCAGCCGCGCATCCTCGTCGATGGGGCGCACAACGCCGCCAGCATCGCCGCTCTGATGCGGGCCATCGGCCAGAACATCAGCTACGACTCGATGGTCGTGATTTTCGGCTGCTCGGCGGACAAGGACATCGACGGCATGCTGAACCAGCTCCAGCTCGGGGCGGACAAGGTGATTTTCACGAACAACGGCACGCCGCGTTCCGCCGACCCGCGCGAGCTTCAGGCCCGCTTCATCGAGAAGTCGCAGAAGATGGCCCAGATCGCGCCGACGCTACAGGATGCTTACAGGACCGCGCTGCACTGCGTGACGCGTGAAGACCTGATCTGCGTGACCGGCTCGTTCTACCTCGTGGGTCTGGCCAAGCAGCATTTGCTGGGGGATCCGCCGGTCGCGCAGGCGCGCTGAAGCAACTGATAACGATCGAACGCGGCGAATCCGCCGCAGTCCCTCGCCGCTACGGTCGAAAGTCCGCAGGTCGCGACACGGGGACGACGCGATTACTTGCTGGACTCGGTCGAACCAGGCTCATCCGAGCTTGAGCCGGCTGTTCGCGTGATCCGCACAGACACAATCACTCCCACTCCCAGCGAAACCACCAGCACTGCGAGCGTGACGTACATCGGTATCTCGATGCCGAAATGGTGCTCCAACAGCATTTTCACGCCGACGTAGGCGAGGATCACGACCAGGCTGTATTTCAACAGACGGAAGCGATCCAGCAGATCGGCCAGCACGAAGTAGAGCGAGCGCAGGTTCAGGATCGCGAACACGTTCGACGTGAATACGATGAACGAGTCCTTGGTGATGGCGAAAATCGCGGGAATCGAGTCGATCGCGAAAAGCACGTCCGTGCTTTCAATCGCGAGCAGCGTGAGAAACAGCGGCGTGATCGCAAGCCGTTCGCGACAGAGCGCAGCGGAAGCGCCGGCGGCCGGATCGGTCGACATGCGCACGAAGAAACGCTCCTCGTAAAACTCGCTGGTCACGGGATAGAAGCGCCGTGCGATTCTGACCAGCGGATTGCGGTCGGGATGCACCTTTTCGTCGCCGGAACGCAGCATTTTGTATGCGGTATACAGCAGCAGGACGCCGAAGACGTACATGATCCACGAGAATTTCGCGATCAGCGTGGCGCCGATCAGGATCATGCCGAGGCGCATGACGAGCGCCCCGATGATGCCCCAGAAGAGCGTGCGGTGCTGAAACTGCATCGGCACGCCGAAGAAAGTAAAGATCACCGCGATTACGAAGATGTTATCGAGGCTGAGCGACTGCTCGATGACCCAGCCGGCCAGGAACTGCATCGCGGCGGTCCAGCCGTTCAATCGTTCGCTCGAACTGGAGCGCAGGTCGAGCCAGTCGCGCTCGTACGCGAAGTAGATAAAGACCGAGAACGCGACCGCCAGCAGGCCGCAGAGCAGCGAGAATTTCAGCGCGTCGCGGGTGCGGATGACCTTGGAACCGCGGTTGAGCACGCCGAGGTCGAGCGCGAGCATGCCGAGCACAAATACGATGAACGCCGCCCACGCCCAGATGACCATGCGTCCCCCGTTCCTGTTGTGCGCCACCCGGCGGCGCGGGACGCCATGATCGGAGGGCGGCAGGCGAATGGCAAGCAGGCCGTGATGCCGAGTTGGAAGAGGGGTGCGTGACAGGAACGGTGGGATTCAACCAGCCCCGAAGGCGCGGCGGAGATGCACCCGCAACGCGAGCCGTGGGGGCTATCGCCTCAGACGCCGATAACCGCGGAGCGGCAAAAGAACCAACCTGCTGCTCATCCTTTTCGCCTCTTTCGCCGCTCCGCGGCTCTTCGGACATCGAGTACCTGCGTCCCACGGCTCGCGCTGTGGGCTGTCTTCTTGCGCCCTTCCAGGGCTGAACTGCAAACCCGCCGTTCCTGTCACGCATCCCTGCGCCGGCGACGACCGGCAAAAGTGATTGACAGGACAGCGTCCGGGCAACTACGCTCCTGTTCACGTCGCAGCCTGGATTCGGGTGAACATGCGGAAATTGCCGAGACACGCGAGGCGCTGGAGCGCGCGCACACTTCTGCTGCGCGCGACGATCGGAACGGCAGCGTTCTTCGCGCCGTTGTTGGTTGGTCATTTCGCTACGGCCTCACCGGCTTCTGAAAATGGCTCATCGGACTCCCCGCGCTACGGGCGCGACGTGCGGCCGATTTTGTCCGACCGCTGCTTCAAGTGCCACGGCCCCGATCCCGGATCGCGGCAGGCCGGACTGCGGCTCGATTCGAGCTCGGGCGCTCTGGGTGACGGAGAGCAGGGGCCGGCGATCGTGCCGGGCATGCCGGACGAAAGCCCGCTGTATCGGCGAATCACCAGCCACAACGCCGACGAGGTGATGCCGCCGCCAAGCAGCGCGAAAAAACCGATCTCCGCCGCCGAGCAGGACATCATCCGCCGCTGGATCGAAGCCGGCGCGGAATACGAGCCGCATTGGGCGTTCGTCTTGCCGAAACGGCCGCAGCCGCCGGTGGTCAAGAACGCCGGCTGGCCGCGCGGCGAGATCGACCGGTTCATTTTGGCGGCGCAGGAAGCGAAGGGCCTGAGCCCATCGCCGGAGGCGGATCGCGCGACGTTGCTGCGGCGCGTTTTTCTCGACCTGACCGGACTGCCGCCGACGCCGGAGGAGCTGGATGCGTTCGAGAAGGACGAGCGGTCGGACGCCTACGAGCGTTGCGTGGACAAGTTGTTGACGGAGGAGCCGTATCGCACGCGTTATGCCGAGCGGATGGCGGTGCCCTGGCTCGACGCAGCACGCTATGCGGATACGTCGGGCATTCATACCGATGCGGGCCGACAGATGTGGGCCTGGCGGGATTGGGTGCTGAACGCCTATCGCGACAACATGCCGTTCGACCGCTTCGTGACCGAACAACTCGCCGGCGATCTGCTGCCGGACGCGACCGACGAGCAGAAAATCGCCAGCGGCTTCAATCGCAATCACGTCACGACGGACGAGGGCGGCGCGATTGCCGAGGAGTACCTGGTCGAATACGCGGTGGAGCGCACGGCGACGTTCGGCTCGGTGTTTCTCGGGCTGACGATGGGTTGCGCCCGCTGCCACGAGCACAAGTTCGATCCGATCTCGCACGACGAGTTCTATGGCGTTTATGCGTTTTTCAACTCGATCGACGAGCCGGGGTTGTACTCGCAGCTTCCGGATTCGAACCGGGCGTTCGAGCCGTTCATGGAGGTTCCCAGCGACGAGCAAAAAACTCGCAAGGCCGCGCTTGAGGCCGACATTCGCTCCATGCGCGAGAAGCTCGACCAATTCACGCCCGAGGAACAGAAGCAGCGGCAGGAGTTTCTTGAGCAGGCCGCGAGCCGCTACGGCGTCGCGTGGGAGGCGGCGAGCGTCGAATCCGCCCGCTCGGAACAGGGCGCCACGCTTGCGATTCAGCCGGATGGATCGGTGCTGGCCGGCGACGCGAATCCGGACAAGGACGATTACGTCATCTCCCTACGTACGCAGGCGCGGAACCTGCGGCTGATTTCGCTTGAAGCGCTCACCGACCCGAGCCTGGCGGACGGCCGCGTCGGACGCGCGCCGAACGGCAACGCGGTCTTGACCGGCGTCTCGATCGAAGCCGTATCGCTCGCCGATCCGAATCAGAAACGCGACGTAAGACTCGTTTGGGCGTGGGCGGATCATGAACAGGCCAACGGCGACTTCCGCGTGGTGAACGTGCTCGACCGCGATCCGAAACGCGGCTGGGCGCTCAATGGCCACAACCTCAAGGAGAGCCGGACGGCGCTGTTCCTGGCGGATGAGCCGTTTGGATTCGAGGGCGGCACGGAAATTCACGTGCAACTCGAGCACCGCTCGATCTACGCGCAACACACGCTCGGCCGCGTCCGGATCGGCGTCGGTTCGATCGCGTCGGCCGGATTGGAAAATCTCCCCGCGGCGGTCAGCGGCTGGTACCTGACGGGGCCGTTTCCCGTCGATGATCCCGCAAAGGCGTACGAAGCCGCATTCGGGCCGGAGAAAGAGGCCACACTCGACCGGGCGCGCAACTTCGGCTTCGGGAACCAGGCGTGGCGCTTTGACGAGAACTTGCTCGACGGCAGGCCGAATCCGCTCGCCGCGGGTACGAACATCCTCTTTGTCGGCCGCGAGATTTTCTCTCCGACGTCGCGAAAGGTCGATGTTTCGCTCGGGAGCGACGACGGGTTCGCGCTCTTTCTGAACGGGCGGGAGATCGCGGCCAAGAAAATCGAGCGAGGCGTCTTGCCCGACCAGGACCGCGCGACCGTGGACCTGCCCGCCGGCCGCAGTTTCCTGATGATGAAAATCGTCAACACCGGCGGACAGAGCGGCTTTTACTACGACGCCGCGCCGCGCGAGGGAGAACTGAGCGGCGCTTTGGTTGCGGCGATTCTGCCGGCGGCGCTTCGCGGCGACGCGCAGAGCAAGCGGCTCGATCAGGACTGGAAGCTGCGATTCTCCACCGGGTTTCGCGAGCGGCGCGACGCGCTCGCCAGGCTCGACCGGGATCTGGCCGCGCTCCAGGCGGCGATTCCCAGAACGATGGTGATGCGCGAATTGCCGACGCCGCGCGAGACGTTCGTGCTGAAGCGCGGGCAGTATGACAAGCCGGACAAATCACGGCCCGTAACGCGCGGCGTGCCGGCGGCGCTGGGGAAACTGCCCGACGGTGCGCCGCAGAATCGGCTTGGGCTGGTTGAGTGGCTCACCGGGGCGGACAACCCGCTTTTCGCGCGAGTCACCGTGAATCGATTCTGGGAGATGCTGTTCGGCGCCGGCATCGTGCGTTCGTCCGAGGATTTCGGCCTGCAAGGCGAATGGCCGTCGCACCCCGAACTGCTGGACTGGCTGGCGGTAGATTTTCGCGAAGGCGGGTGGGACGTGCGGCGCATGCTGCGGCAGATCGTCACCAGCGCGACCTACCGCCAAAGCTCACGCGTGCGGCCCGAGTCGGCGGAGGCCGATCCGGACAATCGACTGCTGTCGCGTTTTCCGCGGAGACGCCTCCCGGCTGAGCAAATCCGCGATCAGGCCCTCTACACCGCGGGGCTGCTGGTCGAAAAGCTCGGCGGACCGTCGGTCAAGCCATACCAGCCGGACGGATTGTGGCAGGAGGTGGCGATGCCGGCGTCTAACACGCGCATCTTTCAGCGCGGCGAGGGCGAGGCACTCTGGCGGCGCAGCCTGTACACGTATTGGAAGCGGGCCTGCCCGCCGCCGTCGCTGCTGACGCTCGACGCGCCCGTACGCGAGTCTTGCATCGTGCGGCGAATGACGACGAACACGCCGCATCAGGCGCTGGTGATGTGGAACGACGAGCAGTTCGTGGAGGCGGCGCGGGCCTTGGCGGCCAGAACGCTCAGCGAGCCCGGCACCGTGCGTGAGCGGCTTTCGCGAATGGTTCGGCGCGTCACCGGCATGCCGCCCACGGACGCGAACCTGGATGCGTTGGAGCGCTCACTGAACGGATTTCTGGCGCGCTACAAAGATAGCAAGGATGACGCGAACGCTTTGCTGAAAATCGGCGAATCGCCTGCCGGCCGCGATCGCGACCCGGCGGAGATGGCCGCCTGGACCATGATCGCAAACGCCGTGATCAATCTCGCGGCCGGCGTGACACAAGGATAGCAGCATGCATCCGCTCGAAGAGCATTATGTCGATATGACGCGGCGGCGATTCTTCGGCACTTGCCTGCGCTCCATGAGCGGCGGCCTGGGCGCGCTGGCCCTGGGCTCGCTGCTCGGTCCGGTCAAGGCGCTTGCGGACACAACGCCCGCGACCGCACCCAAGCTGCTCGCCCCGCACTATGCGCCGCGGGCCCGCCGAATCATCTACCTGCACATGGAGGGCGCTCCGAGCCAGATCGACCTGTGGGATTACAAGCCGGAATTGCGGCGGCGGTTCAACCAGGACTTGCCGGACTCGATCCGCCAGGGGCAGCGGCTGACGGGAATGACCAGCGGCCAGGCGCGCTTTCCGGTCGCCCCCTCGATCTTCAAGTTCACGCGCTATGCGAACCGCCAGGACGGCGTATGGATCAGCGAATTGATGCCGCACACGGCGAAGGTCGCGGACGAAATCTGTTTCATCCACACGATGCACACCGAGGCGATCAACCACGAGCCGGGCATCACGTTTTTCCAGACCGGCCACCAGCAGCCCGGGCGGCCGAGCTTCGGGGCGTGGGTGAGCTATGGCCTGGGCAGCGCGAACGAGAACCTGCCGGCGTTCGTCGTGCTCATTTCGCAGGGCTTCGGCAACATGCAGGCTCTCTCGGCGCGATTTTGGGGCAGCGGGTTTCTTCCCAGCGAGCACCAGGGATGCAAGCTGCGGGCCGGCGGCGATCCCGTGCTCTATCTCAAGGATCCCGCGGGCGTGAATCGAGCCGACCGGCGGCGCATGCTCGACCTGGTCGGCGAATTGAACGATGCAGAGCTGAAGCGAACGCTCGATCCGGAGATTCGCACGCGCATCGCCCAGTACGAGATGGCGTACCGCATGCAGATGTCCGTGCCGGAGCTGACGGATTTTTCGGATGAGGATGAGGAAACGCTGGCGATGTACGGCCCGAATGTCAGCAAGCCGGGCAGTTTCGCGGCGAACTGCCTGCTGGCCCGGCGGCTGGCGGAGCGCGGCGTGCGGTTCATCCAGCTCTACATGCGCGGCTGGGACGCGCACAACAACCTGCCGAAGGAAATCCGCGACCAGAGCGCCGCGGTCGACCAGCCGCAGGCGGCGCTCATCAAGGATCTGCGGCGGCGGGGCATGCTCGACGACACGCTGATCTTCTGGGCCGGCGAATTCGGCCGCACGGTCTACAGCCAGGGCACGCTGACGACGGAAAACTACGGCCGCGATCATCACCCGCGCTGCTTTACGGTCTGGCTCGCCGGCGGCGGCATTCGCCCCGGGATCACCTACGGCAAGACCGACGATTACAGCTACAACATCGTCGACAAGCCGATGGACGTGCATGATCTGCACGCGACGATGCTGCACCTGCTCGGGCTGAACCACGAGCGGCTGTCTTACTTCTACCAAGGGCGGGATTTCCGCCTGACCGACGTCTTCGGCAAGCTCGTGCCGGACTTGCTGGCATAGCGACCCGCTACAGCCCGCCGATTTCGCAGCGATTGCCAAACTCCTTCTCCCTGTACGCCGGGAGAGGGCCGGGGTGAGGGCGCATTTTCGAACCCGAAAAGCGAGCAGAAGCGAGAAGCCAAGAGCGAGATACGTATCGAGCGACGCAGGCAGACACGCAGGCCGCTCCCGAATTCAAGCGCGGGGTGCTATTTTTTCTGCGATTCGATCGCCTTGAGGCGGGACTCGATCAGCCTTCGATTCGGATCGTCCGCGGACATCGCTTCCATCGCCGCCTTGAAATGCGGGATCGCCTCGGCGGCGCGATGGGCCGTCGCGAGCATCTCCGCCAGATTCAGCCGCGCCGTCACATCGTTTGGCTCAATATCGACCGCGGCCTGTGCGTGCGACAGGGCCGCCGACAGGTCTCTTTCAACGAGAATTCCAGCCAGATTCGTGTGCGAGCGCCAATCTCTGGGGTTGAGCTCGATTGCTTTTTCGAGCACCGGCCGCGCGTCGGCCTGCCTGCCAACCAGCAGCAGGGCCTGGGCGTAGGCGCTGTGCGCGCCCGGGTGATTCGGCGCGGCGGCGATCGCGGCTTCGAGATGCTCGATCGCGGCCGCGGCTTGGCCGAGCGCGAAGAGTTGAGTCGAGAGCGTCACTCGAAGGCCTGGATCAGCCGGATTTTCGGCGATGCGCTGCTCCAGCTCTCGAACTCGCTGTTGCGCCGCCGCTGATACCCCGCGCACACGGCCGAGCGAATCGCGGGAGAGTGCGTCGGTCGGATCGAATTGCAGCGCGGCGGAAAAATACTGCGCCGCCCTCTGACGGTCGCCCTTGAGTTCGTGCGCAACGCCGAGTTGCTGAAGGGCCTGCGGGTAGTTTGGGTGAAGCTTGATCGCATCGTTCAATACTTGCACGGCTCGATCCAGGTAATCCGCACGCTGTCGGCCGACCGCGTTTCGGGACGTCCAGACGAGCTGCCGGCCGTACGACGTCGCCGAGATCACGCTCTGCGGATACGCCGCGTAGTCCGACGCGAACAGCGTCAGATCGCTCTGCCAGTCCATACCGCGAAGGGCCGAGCGCCCGGCAAAAGCGAGCATCGCGACACCGAGCACGCCCGCCGCGATCCGCGCGCGCATCGCCGGACTGCCTGACGTCGCGCGGCTATCCTCGATGAGCCGCACGAAAAAAGTGGCCGCCGCGGCGAGCACGAGCACGGACGGCCAGTACATCAGCCGCTCCGCCAGCGTGACGCCGATCAGCAGGAAGGTGTTTGAAATCAGCAGATAGCTGCACAGCAGCATGGCGGCGAGCGGACCATAGTAGACGAACCAACTCGGCTGCCTCCCCGGTTGGCGGGAGCGCACCGCTGCGAACGCCCAGCGCGCCGCGAGAACGACCATGCCGAGCGCGACGACGGCCCCGACAAGCGTGGACTGATTCGGCCCGGCCTTGGGATCGATGATCGCCAGACCGTAGTTGTTGCTGAGCTTGGCCGGGAAGAGCATCAGCCGCGTGTAGTGTCCGAGAATCGTCAGCGGACCGTGAATGCGGCCGGCGAGGTCGGCGTCGCGGAGCGGATTTCCCAGAATGCTGATCAGCTTCGGGCGGATGAGCACGCCTTCCAAGGCGACGTTTCGCATGGCGAAATAGGGGGCCAGCGGCACGGCCAGCAGCACGAGCAATAGGGTCAATCGGCGCCAACCGAGAGCCTGATCAACGGCGTGCACGCGATAGCAGTGCCACGCCGCGATCGCCGCGACCGCTGGGTAGCAAATCGCCGTTTCCTTGGCCAGCAGCGCCAGGAAGAAACATACCGCCGCCGCCAGCACGCGGCCGACGCCCGGCAGCCGTCCCGGCGGGAGCAGGAGCAGCAGCCCCAGCAGCATGAAGATCGTCGCGAGGATTTCGGCCCGTCCGACCATTTCCGCGACCGCCTCGGCGTGAATCGGATGAACGGCGAAAAGGCATGCGGCCAGCGCTGCGCTCGCGTGCGAGTCGAAGAGCCGCAGTACGAACTTCCAAACGAGCGCGCACGCGAGTCCGTGCAGGATGACATTGGCGAGTCGGAACAGGAACGGGTTCATGCCGTGTACGGCGTACTGGACTGCGAAGGTGTACAGCGAAAGCGGTCGGTAGAGCCGATCTCGATCGGCGCTCGGCGTCGCGTGGCCGGCGTCCGAAAGCGTCTGCCACCAGTCGGTCATCCAGATGGCCCGGAAATCGGCCGGATGCTGGATGCGCGGATTTCGTTCGATCATCAGTACGTCATCGCGGACAAAGCCGCCGAAGAGGGAAGTGAAGAAGCACAGTATCCCGAGCAATGCAGGCAGCCAGGGGTTGCGGATCAACCGCCGGAAATCGAAATCGGGGCCGACGCTCGGCGCGCCGGCCTCTGCGTTTCGCGCATCGCCATTCTCGATTGCGTCCATATGAGAAGCCGTCATTTCGCTGGTTCCGGCGTAATCACGCCATTTCGGCGCGAGTGTGCAAGTCTGATCCTACTGGTCCGCCGCCGGCGGTGTTTCTCGCACCAGCGGGTGGGGCTGTACGAGCACCGCGTCGCCGCGAGCCAGGCATTTTCCGCTGGGAAGCCGTTCGCTCGACAGGTTGATGATCGCGTTTGCGCCGAGCTCCGCCGCCATCGCCTTCAGCACGTCGATCGCGCGGTTCGGGCTGGGGTGGCCGTCTGTGAACACGGCTTCAATCTGGCGCAGCACCTCGAAGCCCGCGATGGAGGCCGTGGAGCTGGTCGCCAGAATGCGGCGGGTCATGCGCTCCAGTTCCTGCTGCTGCATCGCGAGATAGCCCTGCTGACGGCGAAGCTCCTCGCGCCGCTGGCGCAGGAATCGGCCTTCGCGGCGCTTGCTCAGAAATGAGGCGACAATCGAGATGACGACTATGACCGCGGCCGCCGCCAGGATCGACAAGACCAAGGGATTGCTCAACATCGAAGGCAGTATAGACGCGGGCGGCGCGGGGCCGAATAGCAGAGCGACCCCGGCGAGGAATACCGCCGGGGTCGCTGTTGAATTCAGTCATCGCCGCAAACGGCTTGCGCCGCAGGCAGTGCGTCGCAGCTTAGCGGCGACGGAGCAGGGCCAGCGCGCCGACCACGAGCAGACCGATGGAGGCGGGCTCGGGAACGGTGCGAAGGTAGATGCCCGTGTTGGCGAGCGGGTTGCCGCCAAAGTTGAAGTTCGTCCCGGTGGTCACATTGTACATGTTGTCCGCGCTCGAACCGATGTTAATCGGGCCGCGCTGCTGGAACCCAGATTCGAGATGTCGCCAGCGCCGGCGAAGGTCGCGGTGTTCCACTTCAAGCTGACCCACACGCCGGTATCCGGGATGTTGATCCCGATACCATCCAACGCGCCATCCGAGAACTGGAGGCGATAGCTGGCGCCTGCGCCGCCGTTCACCGCCGGCAGGTTCGCGTTGAATCCGGTAATGAAGGTGCCGTCGTCCAAGCGATAGAAGCGAACCCCAACCTGGCCGCCGGTCAGGTTCGAGGGGGCGTCGATGTTCGCGACATTGAGGCCCCTGTTCGTGAGGAGCTCAGGACCGGCCATGCCGACGGTTGCGCAGTCGTCCGCGATCTCGTCGCGGCCGGCACGGAACAAGCCGTTCAGGAGCGAACCCGGATTCGTCCAGTTGTTGTACCGATCGACGACGCGCGTGGAGCCGCCGGTCTCGCCGTCATTCGCGACGATCGCATCGGCGCTCTGCGTGGCACGGTGCTGGGGACGATGGGCCCGGCGAACGCCGCCGCGGCGCCAAGGCCCACGAAGGTGAGCGTGGCAAGCAGATTCCGCAGCGATTCTCCTCCTCAGAGAAAGCGGGCGTCGTGACGACGCGCAAGCGGCCCAAATGCACGGAGCACGCGCACCGCAAACAGAAACCACGGGTAACACCAAGAAACAACAAACTCAAGAAATGAGCTACGGGAGAACGCCGGGTTGGCGCTCCTCCTTCCGCTTCTCACTCCATCCTGTGCATAGCGTGATACCCAGGCCGCACGGGCAGAGTCACTTCTGTCTTCGCGTGCCCGAAACGGATTTCGGCCCGGCGCGGCGTTTCGCGTCGCCTGGCCTGATTTCTCGGTCCTGTGAAACGACAGATAATACGGCGCCGACGATGTCCTCCTCGCGCGGCAGGACGGTATTCGCGGCGGGACCGAGCGGGATGTACGTATCCACCCCCACGACTCTCCGGGTCACAACCTCGCCGCCGCAGCGTTCTTGCAAGACGGCCAGAATGGCCTCGCTCACGCCGCCGCTGCGCCGTCCTTCGTCAACCACCACGGTGCGGCGAGTCGCGCTCGCCTGTTCGACGACGAAATCTTCATTCAGCGGGTTCAGCCAGCGCAGATCCACGACCCGCGCGTTGAGGCCATGCGCTTCGCGAAGCGTGCGCGCTGCCCGTAGCGACATGTAAACGCCGTTGCCGAACGTGATGATCGTCGCGTCGCCGGCCGAATCCTCGTACACAAAGCCTTCGCCGACCGCGATCGCCTCGGTCGGAGGCGGATAGCGGAAGCACCAACCGCCGTCGCCGGGTTGATGCAGATCCTTGGTCATATAGAGGGCGATCGGCTCCAGAAACGCGACCACGCGCCCATCCACCTTTGCCAGCGCCATGCAGGTGCGCATCATCTTCACCGCGTCGTCGCCGCGTGACGGGACGGCGATCACCAGTCCGGGAATGTCGCGCATCGCCGCGAAGCTGTTGTCGTTGTGAAAATGTCCGCCGAAACCCTTCTGGTATGCGAGCGAATTGATCCGAACCACCATCGGGTTTCGGTACTGCCCGTTCGAGAAAAATTGGCACGAACAGGCCTCGCCGCGAAGCTGGTCGATCGCGTTGTGTACGTACGCGAGGTATTGGATTTCGGGCACGGGCAGCAGGCCCATGTGCCCGGCGCCGATTGCCAGCCCGAGGATCGTGGTCTCGTCGAGCAGAGTGTTGAACACGCGAGCGGGGCCGAATTTCGCGAGCAGCCCGGTGGTGACGTGGTACACGCCGCCCTTGGCCGCCACATCTTCGCCAAAAACCAACATCTCCGGGTACTTGGCGAGCAGGTCGTGCAAACCGCGATTAATGTTGACCGCCATGTGCCTGGCGGGGCCGCTTTCCGGTAGCGATTTCTCGTCGCCCCAGGCGGCCAGGCGGGCGTCGCGAGTCGCCGGACGCGCGGCTTCAGCGCCCACCGCGTTCGCGTGGTACGGCGCGAGCGGCGAAACGACCTCGGCGGCGGTCTGGAGCTTGGGTGGATCGCCGAGCTTTGCCGCGGCGTCCTTCACCCGCGTCCGGACGCGCTCGTAAAGATCGAGCACCTCCTGGGGCGAAAGATAGCCCGCCGCGACCAGCAGCCGCGCCGCGGCCAGCAGCGGATCGCGCGCCTCCCAGGCCTCGATTTCCGCCGTCGTGCGATATTCCGTCTCAACGTCGCTGCCGGCATGGCCGAGCAGCCGGACAGTCCTCATATGCACAAACGCCGGCGAGCGCCGCGAGCGGACATATTCAACGGCCTGCCTCGTCACCGCGTACGTGTCCGGCAGATCGAGCCCGTTGCAGGCGAGATACTCAATCCCCCGCCGGTTTGACATTGAGGCGGCGACCCACCCGGGCGGCGTGCGGACCGAAATGCCGATCTCGTTGTCTTCGCAGACAAACAGGATCGGCACGGGGATCTTCTGGTGGGCACACCAACCGGCCGAGTTCAGCGCTCCCTGCACCACGCTGTGATTCAGCGATGCGTCGCCGAACGTGCACACGATGATGGCGTCTTGCGGGAGTGCGGCGGCGATTGGTGCGGCCTGTGGGTTCGTGCGCGCCACGCGATGCGCCCGCGCCAGCGCGATCGCGGCGCCGACCGCTTTCGGCGGATGGCTGCCGATCGTGCTAGTCTGCGGGAGAATCCATAGCGGGACGCTGCCCCATACCTTGTGCCGCCCGCCGGCGATCGGATCCTGGATGGACGCCATCATTCCCAGGAGCGTGTCGCGTACCGGGTCCTGGTCCGGCAGTTGCTTGGCCCTCTGGATCAAGAATGCGCCGCTGCGGTAGTGGAGGAACGCCGGATCGTTGTAGCGCGTCAGGGCGCCCACGACGGCGTTGCCCTCATGGCCGGAGCTTCCGATCGTGTAATAGCCCTTGTCCACTTTTCGGAGTTCGCGGGCGAGGATGTCGAGGTGCCTGCTGGTGACCTGGGATTCGAACAATTCGACGAGCAGGCTGCCGGTCAGGTCGGAATCGCCGCGCAGAGCCGCATCGAGCGGCCGGCGGAACGCGCGTGCCCCGCTTGCTGCCAACTCCCGGCACAGGGAGATGAAATTTCGATCGATGATTTCCGCGCGATTGACCATGGGTATACTGTCGCTCTGGCGATTCGGCGCGGCGGGCCCGTCGACGATTCAACCGCGCGCTGCCGTAGGGAGCCAAAATAGCCGGGGAACCGCTGTCCGGCCAGTTTGGCGGCGACGGCGCACGATGGGTGCGGCTGCCGGCGCTCGGAATTTGGATACTCCGGACATGCCGGGCGTCCCTGATCGCAAGGAGCCGCTTTGCCTCGATCGGCTGCAAATCGCAGTTCGTCAAAAGGCACGCCGGATGACGCGAAAATCCCGACCCTCTGCGGGTTTGAGTGCCCCCACGCCGATTTTCCGCCGGCGGAGACCGCCGGAATTTGCCGAACGATGGCGGGAGTCTGGTGCCTCAAACTGGTCCAGTTGGTGGCCAAGAACCGATCGTGTCAGTGGCGGGCGTCGCGCCAAGGCACGAAACCGCGTCGTCGGTCTGGAAGGAAGCGGGCGAAGAAGTAGCTGAAGCGGCGAGTGCGGATCAGATTTTCGTGTGGGCGTTTGGCCGCGCGACGTCGGCGCTTTGCGAGCCGGTCAGGCCGTAGTCCGTGACCGCCGGGTTCTTGCGCGGCTTGAGATCTTTCGTGTGATCGAAGACGTGCAGGAGCTTTTCCTTGTCGAAGATCATCTCCTGGCGGCTGCGGCCGATCATTTCGAAGTGCGGCGTCAGCTCGATCGCGTCGCACGGGCAGGCTTCCTCGCACATGCCGCAGTAGATGCAGCGCAGCTCGTCGATGTCGAAGCGGACGGGGTACTTTTCGCGGTCGGGCCAGGGGGAAGCGCCCGCCTCGATGTGGATGCAATGAGCCGGGCACGCCGTGCTGCACATGAAGCAGGCCACACAGGCCACGCGGCCCTGCGGATCCTTGTTCAGGCGGTGAACGCCGCGGTAGTTGGCGATCCGCAGCTCGCGCTGCTGCTCGGGGTATTGGAGCACGCGCTGGTCGCGGGCTTTCTTGGCGAACATGTGGCGTAACGTGGTTCGCATGCCGCCGAAGATCTGCGGCAGGTACAGCCGCTCGGTCGGGGTGAGCTTCGGCGGCTCGATCACCATTACGTCTTCGTCGCGGATCATCTTCGCTCCTCAGTCACACGAAGAGATGGTAGCGGGCGGTCCGTGCGACGGGCAAGGTCGCGGGGCTTGGCAGCAGCAGGTCCGGAGCGGAGTATCACGCGGGGTTCGGCTTCAGCTTCCTCCCCACGACCACGGTGCGCGACGTTCCCGCGGGGCGCCCCCGCTTGGAAAATCTCCATCACCGCGTCAGTTGACGGTCCTGCCGCAAACGCCGCTGTCCGGGTTATCCTCTTGGGATGAAACTCAAATTCCCTGCGTGGCGAATCAGCGTCCGCGCTCTCGCCGCGATTGTACTTCCAACATACGTCCAAGGTGCGTCGCAACAAGCGCCGCAATTGCCGGCCTCGCAGCCCGCGCCGGCCAGCCAGCCGTCGATCGAAGATGAAGTGCTGGCGAACCTCCGCTCGATCTCCGTCGGCGACCACACGCTCGGCGATTGGAACATGCCGGAGCCTTTTCTGCGGCGGGTCGGCGACCGGATCGTCCATGGCTACTTTGAGCGGAATTTCCGCCGCGTGGTGCGCGAAGAGCATGACACCGCCGACACGCAGCCGGCGTTTCCCGCGTCGCAGCCCGCCAGCGCTCCGGCGGGCGATCGGATTTCAATTACGCTCATTCCGCCCGCGGACACGGGTGAACGAAAGCCGCTTTCTGAGCAGGCGGAGATGCGGCCTGCGCTGCGTGGTTTTCGAGCGTCCGCCGGAAAGCTCGCGCTTCCGCTGCAAGCGACCTCCGCGCCGGATGCGAGCCCAGCGGTGCGCGAGGCTCGGGCATACGTCGGCCGCCGATTGGCGACGGACGGTCTACTGCGGACCCTGGATGGCGTCATCGAGCGGCTCGGGCCGGATTTTCGCGAGCAGCTCGCCGCGGTCGACCGGCGGTCACCCGATGCGGGTGCTCTGCTAGCGCAACTTGCGGCGACCGGTCTGCCGCTCGATCTGCTTGCGATGTGCGCGGACGACGCCGATCCCGACGACGCGCTGTGGAGCGTGCTGCGCCGCGCGGCCGCGGACAAGCCGCCGACTACGACGCCCGCGTTTCGTTTTCGCGCATCGCGGGCCGGGTTTCGCCTGGCGGAGGAAGACGGGACGCGGTCCGCCGCCGCCCTGCGGTTACAGATGACGCGAGCGACCGATTGGATGGGCCCGGACGACGGAGGCTCGCTCGACATTCTGCGTCAGTTTTGTCGAATCGGCTCGCCCGCCTCGCTTCATGCGCTGATTCACGCGCCCGAGGCGGAGGCCCTGCGCGATGCCGCGCGGATATGGCGATCGCCCCGCGCCGTGGAGCTCGCCATCGAGTCGTGCCCGGCGACCCTGGCGCAATGGGCGCAGGACAACCACAAGTACGGCTGGATCGAAGCCGACGGGCATTTGACAACGGCGGCGATTGTGCCGCGCTATGCCAGCCGCGGCGAAGACGGCGCGGTGTTCGTGCCGGGCGAATCGCTGGCCACCGCCGATTTGCCGAATCGGATTTCGTCGCCGCTGCTGTTTCAGGGCGGAAATCTGCTGTGCGTCGCCGACCCTGTCGCAGGGCAGCGTGTGTTGCTCATCGGCGAGGCGGACGTGCATCGCAACGTGGCGTTCGGCCTGACGCCCGAGCAGGTGATCGAGGCGTTTCAGACGGAAACGGGCGTCGACCGTTGCGTCGTCCTTCCCGCCGTTTCCTTTCATATCGACTTTGAGGTTTGTCCGCGCGTGGTGGACGGCCGCGTGGTCGTTTTCATGAATGACCAGGACGCCGCCGCGCGCATCGTGCTTCGGTGCGGCCTGGCGGTGTTGAAAGACGCGGGCGTGCTGGATGAAAAGAGCGTCCGGCGTTTCGCCCGCAGCCCCGGCGATTCCGGCGTGGGGAATCTGTACGTCTTCCTGTTCGCGATGGACTGGATGCTGGCGAGTTCGCTTCAGCCCCAGGACATTCCGTCGGATCGGACTTTTGGGACGCTGCGCGCCATGCGGCGAAACGCGCAGGATCGCGAGGCGATCGCGAAGCAACTCGCCGACCTCGGCTGGCGGATCGTTCGCGTTCCGAGCATTTCCAACGAGGAGCGCGGCATCAACTATCTGAACGGCTTGAGCCTGCTGAAGACGCAGTATGTGCCGGTGTGGGGCGGGTTGTACGCCGATCTCGACCGGGCCGCGCTCGACGTCTATCGAAAGACGGTGGGGCCGTCGGTCGAGGTTGTGCCGATTCTGACCTCCGAGACGCAACGCCGCGGCGGGGGCCTGCACTGTGCCGTTTCCGTCGTGCCGGAAGCACGCTAGTGGTCCGTCAATGCACGATCTTTGGGGAGCATCGGCGTCTCGCCGGTCGTCAGGCCCGGGCGTGACGCCCGGATCACTCTGTAAAGACGCCAACGGCGTGGCGGACCGCACTCACGACACGAGCGAACAGCCACGTCCGATCCTCACCCCGAGCGATCGCCGCGGTTCGCGCGCCGCCCGCTTGCGTGGGCGGCGCTTCGGTGTTTTGTTTGCCGGATTGGACTATGTGGATTCCGCGCTCGTGTACTCCTCGTACTCGGGGTACCAGGTCTTTTCTGCAACGAGCGTCTCGACGTTCCGGTCCGCAATGAGCCGGCCGACTCCCTGCTCGCGGGCGGCTCTGATTACCGCGGCTGCGATCCGCGCGTTGAATGCCCGCAGATCGTTGATGTTCGGGTAGAGGGCTCCCTGGTCCAGCCGGTTCGCCGGGACCGCGTCGGCTAGCGTGCGAGCGGCGGCGTAGAACATATCGTCCGTCACTTCGAGTGTCTCGGCCAGAATGCTGCCAAAGCCGATTCCCGGGCAAACCAGCGCGTTGTTCGCCTGGCCGCTCTCGTGCCAGCGACCGCCGTACTCAACCGTCGGGAACGGGCTGCCCGTCGCGATCAGGGCTCGGCCGTCCGACCACTTCAGCGCCTCGGCCGGCGTGCATTCGGCCTTCGAGGTGGGGTTGCTGAGCGCGAAGATGACCGGGCGTTCGCAATGTCTGGACATCTCGCGCACCACCGCTTCGTCGAAAATGCCCGGTTGGGCGGTCGTGCCGATCAGGATCGTCGGGCGGATGCGTTTCACGGCTTCGAGCAGGTGAATGCTCATGCCGGGCTGGATTCCCATTTCATCGCGCCATGTGGCGTTTACCGCGAATTCCGCTTTGTAAGCCTCGCGGATGGGTCGGTCGTCGTACACCAGCCCGTGCGTGTCCACGAACGACTGCACACGCCGCGCTTTGGCCGGATCGACGCCGTCGCGCAGCAGTGCGAAGTGAATCAGCCGTCCGATGCCGATGCCCGCGCTGCCCGAGCCCGCGTGCATCACCCGCTGCTCCGCCAGCGTTCCGCCCGTGATGCGCAGCGCCGACCAGATGCCCGCCAGCGCGACCGCCGCTGTTCCCTGAATGTCGTCGTTGAAGCTGGGAGTGCGCTTGCGATAGCGGTCCAGCAGCTTGAACGCATTGTGCCGGCTGAAGTCCTCCCACTGGATCAGGGCCCGCGGCCAGACCTCCAGCACTGCGTCCACAAAGGCCTCGATGAAACGGTCATACTCCTCGCCGCGCAGGCGCCGGGCCCGATGTCCGCAATAGAACGGATCAGCCAGCAGCTTGGCGTTGTCCGTGCCGACGTCCAGGCTGATCGGCAGGCACAAGCCGGGGTCGATTCCCGCGGCGGCGCAGTAAATCGTGATTTTGCCGACGGGAATGCCCATGCCGCCGGCGCCCTGGTCGCCCAGCCCGAGGATCCGCTCGTTGTCGGTGACGACGATCAGCCGCACGTCATTGCGCCCCGTGTTGCGCAGCACTTCGGGGATGCGCCCGACGTCGTTCGGCGTGATCCACAGGCCGCGCGGCCGGCGGATGATGTGGCTGTAGCTCTCGCAGGCCTTGCCGACCGTCGGCGTGTAGACGATCGGCAGCAACTCGCGGAAGTTGTCGATCAGCACGCGATAGAAAAGCGTTTCATTCCGGTCGAGCAACGCGATCAGGCCGATGAACCGCTCCAAATCGTCGGGCTTGCAGCGCAGATGCTCGAGTTCGAGCGTGACCTGCTCCTTCAGCGAAAGCGGCGTCGGCGGCAGCAGGCCGTCCAAACCCAATCGGAGGCGCTCCTCATGCGTAAAGGCCGCATCCTTGTTGAAACGCGGCTCCTGAAGCAGGCGAACCCCCCGATACGGCACGCGCCGCTGACCCGCATCCGCACGCCGATCCCCAGGATACGTAGACATGTTGTCCTCTTTTCTGTTGCCGACGGGCGCAGGCGGTTCTGTTCGCACGATTCCGCGCCGCAGTTTCAAGCACCGCTTCGGACGATCAAGAATGACGCGCATTCACGCGGAGATTGATCGTCCGGCCTACCCATCCACGAGTAGTCAAGGCAAGGGGCGTGCCAGGCCGAGCGGGGCGCGGATCCTACTGCCCGCCGAGGCCATTTGCGAGCGTCGGTGGGCGCTCAATGCGTGAATGTGGGGCCGGCCTCCGGCCCGTCTCTTCGGTGAAATCGGCGGCACTGCGGAAGAGAAGACAGGCCAGAGACCTGCCCCACACAAGACAGGCCAGAGGCCTGCCCCACACAAGACAGGACGGAGGCCTGCCCCACAAAATTCAAAGCGGATCAGCGATCACTTATCCGGACGCTGGGATTTCTCTTGCGGTTGCGGCGCGCAACGACATAAGATGAAGTGTTCGCGAGCGCGGAGGCGCTCCTCTTTTCAACATGCGAGAAACTCCATGATTCGAACAACCGTTTCCCTCGCGGCCGCCGGCGCCCTCATGGCCGCCTGGTGCACGACACCGAGATACGAGAGCAGAGATATTTCGCCGAGTTTTCGAATCGACGCGGAGAAGGCCGAGCGGCTGGCCGAACGCGGGCGAATCCCCACGGCGATCGGCCGGGCCGGGTCCGAGAGCCGCGAAGAGCGCGAGCAGGAAGGCCGCCTCGAATTCGGCCCGCCGCCCCCTGGTTACATTCGCATTCTCGGGGATCCGGTGCCGGACTGGACGCCGGAGTCGATGCACGCGCCGCGTCCGCGCGGCACGCCTTGGGAGTTCATCGGCGCAAAGCCGATTCGCAACGAGTACTGGAGCGGCGACGACGACGCCAGCGGGCGCGTCATCTCGATCGCGCCCCATCCGACCAACTCATCGACGATCTACATCGCGAGCGCGTCGGGCGGGGTCTGGAAGACGACGGACTTTGGAGCGACGTGGGTTCCGCTGACCGACGAGCTTTCGACGCTGAATCACGGGGTGCTCGGCATCGATCCGCAAAACCCGGACACGATCTATGCCGGTACGGGTGAATACACCACCGGCAGCGGCGGCGACGGCCTGTTTCGCTCGACGGACGGCGGGCTGAACTGGACGCGAATCGCGACGGCGGGGCAGGTCGGCGCCAATTGCAGCAAGGTCGTGGTCGACCCAAGCAACCCGCTGCGCGTATTCGTCAGCGGAAGCGCGGGCATCGTGCGCAGCGTCGACGGCGGCGCGACCTGGGCGACCGTGCTTGGCGGCTCGTGCTCCGACCTTGTCATCAATCGCACCACACCGATCGTCATGTTCGCGGGCCGACATAATGACGGCATTTACAAGACCGTCGACGGCGGCGACACATGGAACCGCCTCAGCAGCGGCCTGCCGTCGACCGACGTGCATCGCATCGTGCTCGCGATTTCTCGCTCCACTCCCGCGACGCTCTACGCGGCCATCATCAACGGCAGCGCCGGCCTGCGCGGCTTCTACAAAACAACCAACAGCGGCGGGGCGTGGACGCAACTCACGAGCACGCCCGATTTTCCCAGGCCGCAGGGTTGGTACGACTGCTGCGTCATCGTCGATTCCAGCAGCGCCAACACTGTCTACTGCGGCGGCGTCTTCCCCGACTATGCGGTCGCAGGCATCATTAAGACGACGGATGGCGGAACCACCTGGACCGACATCACACGCGGCTCCATCGCCGGACAGGTCCATCCCGACATCCAGACGTTCGCGATCGGCCCGACCGGCACGCTGTGGGTGGGCTGCGACGGCGGCGTTTGGAAAAGCTCGAACGGCGGGCAGACGTGGTTCAACATGAACGCGACGCTCAGCGTCACGCAGAATTACAACATTGCGATCAGCGCCAGCAACCCGAACATGGTGATCGGCGGGACGCAGGACAACGGCACCATCGAGAAGAACGACGCGACGCTGCCGTGGACGCAGATTGTCTCGGGCGACGGCGGTTTCGCCGCATACGACTTCGTCGAGACCTTCCGCAAGTACACGACCTACGTTTATCTGACCGTTTTCCGGCTGACAGCCACGGATTGGGCCGAAATCACCGGACCCTGGGGAGGCGACCCGGCGAATTTCATCGCTCCCCTGATCATGAGTCCGAATAACTCGCACACGCTGCTGGGCGGAACGAACCGAATCTAGCGCACGCAGAACGCCGATACGCTCGCGGAATGGACGGACATCAGCGGTCCGGTCGTGCCGGACGGCGGCGTCGTCAATGCCATCGCGGTCGCCACAGGTGCGCACAACACGATCTATGCAGGCAACTCGCGCGGCACGATCTACGTCACCACCAACGCGTCCAGTTGGGCGATCCGCTCCACTGGCCTGCCCGGCGGCGAGATCAGCGACATCGTGATCGATCCGACGGACCCCGGCCACGCATACGCTTCCACCTACAACACGGGCGGCGCGCGGGTCGTCGTCACCTCCGACTACGGCCAGCAGTGGACCAGCACGACCGGAAACCTGCCGGGCGGCGTCGCCGGAAAGGCGCTCGCCGTCGATTGGCGTTTCACCCCGCCGCATCTGTACCTGGGCTGCGGCAGCGGCGTTTGGGAATCGCAGGACGGCGGCGCGACCTGGACGAAGGACGGCACGGACCTGCCCAACGTGAACATCGGCGACCTGCTGATCGACACCACCGCGAACACGATTACTGCCGGCACCTACGGACGCGGTGCGTGGCGAAAGGCGCTTCCGGCGGTGGGCAACTGCCCGGGCGATTTCAATCACGACGGCCTGGTCACGCTTCAGGATCTGGCCGTGCTGCTGGCCAATTTCGGCACGACCAGCGGCGCCACGTTCGAACAGGGAGACACTGACGGCGACGGCGACGTCGATTTGCAGGATCTGGCGTCGTTGCTGGCGGTGTTTGGATCAAGCTGTCCGTAACAGGATTGGCGCTTTGTCGGACGCGGCTCAGCGTTTTTCGACGGGATCAAACGCGGGCAGGCAGCAGCATCGCGGCGACTTCCTCGTCCGCGGCGGCTCTGCGCACGGACTTGGCCGGAACGCCGACCACGGTCGCCATCGGCGGCACGTCTTCGATCACGACCGCGCCGGCGCCGATGATCGCCTCGCAACCGAGCGTCACCTTGGGCACGACGGTCGCGCCGATGCCGACGAATACGCCCGGCTCCACTTTCACGCGGCCGGCGATGCGCACGCCCGGACAGATGTGCGAACCTTCGCCGATCATCGTCTGATGGTCGATGATGCAGCCCGTGTTAAGGATCACGGAGTCGCCGATCTGGCAATTCGCGCACACGACCGTTCCGGCGGCGATGACGACGTTGCGGCCGATGGTCGCGTTGTGCGCGATGGTGGCCGACGCATGAATCGCTGAAGCCAGCCCGACGCCCAGCCGTTCGGCTTGGCGCGCAAGGCCCCGCCGCACGCCGTTGTCGCCGATCGCAATCACGACGCCCGTCGCGCCGAGCCGTTCCGCGATGGGTCCCAGGTCGGCGATCGTGCCATGCACGGGCAGGCCGTCGATTCGCCGCCCGATGATCTCACGGTTGTTGTCGAGGAAGCCAAGAACTTCGGTCGCCCGGTCGTGCATGAGAATGTCGAGCACGACGCGCCCGTGCCCGCCGGCGCCGGCGATCAGGATCGTTCTCTGGCTTGGCTCGCGCGTGATATCCACGAGGGTGGTATCGGCTCGGCGACGGCTTCGGGAGCGCTTCCGGCGATTTCTCGACGCACATTTGGCGCGGCGGCTCGGCGATCAACTCTCGGCCGGCCGGCCGGCCCGCGATGACGGCTCTGGTGCGGGATTCCGCGCAAAGCGCCACGTGACAGGCCGTGTCCCGAAATCCCGCAAGTTTTGCCTGCCGACTGCCCGATAAATCCACTACGTGTGAGCGAAAAGTGTGGTTGAATCGCGTGCGGTCGCGGTCGTATGAAGTGTGGGAACGTGCGCACGTGAAATGTGTTGTCCCGCTTCTGCTGAGCGGCTGTGATGAAAGAGCAGCCGATCGGGAGGCGTACGCAGTCCACGAGGCACGGTTTGACCGGCCGCAATCGGTGGGGTAGATTCAGCCCTCTTTATGATACGGAAGTTTCGGCGCTTCCATAGGTTGCACGCGATTCGGCCGCGTGCGAGCCAGTCCGCCGGCGCGGCGGCGGTGCGCCCTACTCAGACTACGAGCAAACCGGCATGCGTGGGTATTGGCTGGTCAGCACAACTCGCGGCGTCCTACTCCTGAGCGCGGTCTGCGCGACGATGTTCGGATGCGCGCTCAACCCGATGAACGGGTTCCTCGACCCGACCAAAGTTGGGCGATTCCCCCCGGAATACAAGGAAGGCGGCATTCGCCGCGTCCTCACGCCGCGCGAAAGCCCGTACGGACTCGCGAATGCGATCGAACCAACGGCAGACGACCTGACGCCGCGGTTTGAAGAGTACCGTCTTGGCCCGGCGGACCAGTTAGCGCTGAGCATTGACGACTTCCTGCAAGCAGGCCTTCCGTTCACCGCCGCGCAGGAAGTCACAACCGCTGGCTACATCCGCATTCCCCAGCTTGGGCTGATCAAAGTCACGGGGATGACCGAGGA
Organism: Planctomycetota bacterium; assembly: GCA_016235145.1. GTDB lineage: Bacteria > Planctomycetota > Phycisphaerae > UBA1845 > Fen-1342 > JACRLV01. The sequence continues at coordinate 3,207 of JACRLV010000299.1, read as the reverse complement.
CGAGCTCGAAGAGGACATTCGCACGCGCGTGCGGCAGGCGAAAATTCTGCCCGATCCGGTCGTGCAGGTTCAGATCACGCTGAAGCGGCAGCAGACTTTTTCGATTCTCGGCGCCATTCGCACACCCGGAACGTATCCGCTCCCGAACAATGACCTGCGCCTGCTCGAAGCAATCGGCATGGCCGGCGACATGGGCGCCACCGTGCGGCGGCTTTATGTGATCCGCCGCCCGGAAAACGCTCCCGAGGTTCCCGCAGGAACCGAACCTACGGGATCGCAACCGAAATCCGACCTGGTGATCCCGCCGCCGGAGGAGATCGAGAGTCTTCGCGGCGTTTCGATGTCGGCGGGCGGATCGGCGGTCGTTGCGGCTCAGGAGTCGGCGCAGAATGAACTGGATTCAGCCCTGAGACCAGCGGAAAAGAGCAGTGCAGCGCAAGCCTCGCAGCCCGGAGATCGTCCGTTCGCGCCGCTGGTCTTTGATCCGGCGACCGGCGAGCTGCGCGAGGCGCCTGCGACGCAGGAGACCAGCACCGCCCCGTCCGGTACGCCTTTTCAAGAGCCGTCGTCCAACAAGGAATTCCGTTGGGAAGAGGAGCCGCAGCTTGGCGAGAGCCAGCGCGTAATTGAGATTAATGCGGACGCGCTGCGGGCCGGCGAGCCCAAGCAGAATATCATCGTGCGGAACCGCGATTCGATCGTGATCCCGATCGACACGGGCCTGTTTTACGTAATGGGCGAGGTGAACCGGCCCGGCGCGTTCCCGCTCAGCGATCGCGAAATCACGCTTAAGCAGGCGGTCGCGGTGTTCGGCGGATTCTCGGCCATGGCCTGGCCGGCGCGATGCGAAATCATCCGCCGCGAGAAGGGCACGGATAAGCAGATCACGATTCCGATCAACCTGGACGCGATCTTCGCGGGGATCGAGGACGACGTGCTGCTGAAGGATGACGACATCGTCAACGTGGGCAGCAACATCGCGGCGCCGTTCCTGTTCGTGATTCGTAACTCGTTCCGCTTTACCTACGGTTTCGGGTTCGTTTATGACCGGAATTTTGCGGATCAGGACGCCTACGGGGCCAAGACCAACCCTGAAGTGCTGAGGCAGATTCGCCGCCAGAACCGCGGTTTGCCGTTCTAGAATCGCCGGAGCTGGGATGACAAGCGCACACACGCCTACCTTGACGCTGGAGTTCGACGGCAGGGCGCAGGTTCGGGCGAGCCTGCTGGCCGCCGCGTTCGCCGGCGTCTTCTACAGCGTGTTCGAGGCGCTCTGGTACGAGTGGACGCACTCGGCCGACTGGTCGCACGGCCCGATCATTCCGATTTTCAGCGCGTATCTGCTCTTTGTGAATTGGGACAAGATCCGCCGCTGCCCGGCGAGCGGGCACCTGCTCGGCCTGGTGCTCATGATCGCGTCGCTGGCGCTGTATCAGGTTTCGCTCTGGGCGATCCTGTTCGGCTACATCCGACCGACGGCAATGCTCCTGTGCCTGCTGGGGATTGTCGTCTACCTGCGCGGCGTTGCGATCCTGCGCTACGCGCTGGTGCCGTGGCTCTATCTGTTTTTCGCGGTGCCGTTGCCGAAGGAGATTTACTTCCGGCTGACTGACCCGTTGCGGCGGATCGCGGCGACGGTCGCGACCGCGGTTTTGAAGCTGATGCCGGATCTACAGATCGAACGGATCGGATCGACGATCGAGTACTACCACAGCGGTAGATCCGGGCAGCTCGGCGTGGCCGACGCGTGCAGTGGAATGCGCAGCACGATCACGCTGTGTGCCCTGGGTGTGGCCGTGGCGTTTCTCAGCCAGCGGCCGATGTGGCAGCGCGTGGTCATGATCGTGGCGTGCGTGCCGATCGCGGTGTTCTCGAATTTCATCCGCGTGTCCACGACCTGCCTGCTGCACATCTACGCGGATCCGAAGTACTCCGAGGGGACGTATCACACGGCGCTCGGTCTGTTCACGCTGATGATCGCCTTTCTGCTGTTCAATCTGCTCGGCTGGATCCTGAGCAATCTGTTCGTCGAGGCCAAAGACGAGCCGGGCGCCGGCGATGCCGACTTGCAAACGGGTGGGGCGCGATCATGAACGACGTCGCGAACTCGGCCAAGACCAAACTTGCCGGCGCTGCACCGCCCGGCGAGCAAATCGCCGCTGTTCGGCGGGCGAGGGATCGCCGTTTCCATGTCTGCCTGGGCATACTCGTCATTTGCGCGCTCGGACTTCAGGCATCGGCGGCGTTCCTCGGTGCGTATTTTCACAAGGATGCGTTGCCCCTGAAGAAGCAACTAACGGCGCTTGACGCGTCGGAGTTGTTGCCGCGCTACGCGCTGGCGCCGGTACAGCCGCCGCCCTTGCCGCACGAGACGGTCGACAACCTCGGCACTGAAAACTACATCATGCTCGAGCTCATCGATCGGGATGCAAAGCCGAGCGACCCGACCTACGGAATCAACGTGTTTCTCAGCTATTTCACCGGCAAGCCCGACATGGTGCCGCACAATCCCGAGGATTGCATGAAGGCGGGCGGATACGATCTGGTGAACAAGCAGTACATGACGATCGAGGCGCCGGGCCCGAGCGGCACACCCATCGAGATTCCGCTGGCTGTACTGGATTTCGAGCCGCCGACCGGCCAGCGGGCGGTCCTGTCCGCAGGGCTGAAGTCGAGCCGCCAGACGGTGATCTTCTTTTTCTGCACGAACGGCGGCTTTGCGACCACGCGCAGCGGGGTGCGCTGGAAGGTCGCGAACCTGTTCGACCGCTATGCGTACTACTGCAAGATCGAGGTCAGTTTCAGGAATCAGGCGGGTCAGCACGCCGGCCACCAGGAATCGATCGACGCGGCGGGCCCGCTGTTGCGCGCCGTCATGCCGCTGTTGTGGAAAGAGCATTTTCAGGATTGGGAAGCGGTTTCGCGCGGCGAGCCGCCGGTCGTCGCCGGACCATGATCCGGCGTAGAAGGTAGTCTGTCATGGCCAAACGGCAATTGAACAAAAACGTGATCGGCGCCCTGACCGCGGTGGCCGTTCTGGCGTTGGTGAGCACGGTCGGCGTCGCGTCGTACACGGCGGGCAAGAAAGATCCCCAGTTTCTGGCGCAGAAAGCTGAGGAGTCCAGGAAGGCGGGCGACCTGAAGCGCGCCAAGGAGCTCTACGGCCGTGCGTTTAACGTCGGCCGCGACGCGCATTACCTGATCGAC
>JACRLV010000298.1:1145-2987 GCA_016235145.1 Planctomycetota bacterium | reverse complement strand
AAGGCGGCCGGACCACCGTCGAGATCGGCGCCGAGAACATCTTTCGCGAAAACGTCACCGTCCATCGCGGAACCGAGGTCGATCGGCGCAGCGGCGGAATCACGCGCATCGGCGATCGCAACCTCTTCATGGTCGGCGTCCACGTCGCCCATGATTGCGAGATCGGCGACCATTGCATCCTCGCCAACCACGTGCTGCTGGCCGGGCACGTGAAGCTGGAGAACTGCGTCAACGCGGGCGGCGCCTGCGGCATGCACCACTTCGTCACGATCGGGCGAAATGCGTTCGTGTCGGGCATGACGCGCGTCACGCACGACGTGCCGCCCTACTCAATCGTCCAGGGCTTCGACCAGGAAGTGCGCGGGCCGAATCTCAACGGGCTCGGTCGCTGGGGATTTTCCGAAGCCTCGAGCGCGGCGCTGCGCGAGGCATACCGTCTGATCTACCCCCGGCGGGCCGACCGCTCCGCCGGCCGCACCGCCGACGCGATCCGCGAAATCCAGACCAACGGTCTGATCGAAGACGAGCACGTGCGCTACCTGGTCGAGTTTCTCCAGCGCAAGCTCGAATTCGGTACGCACGGGCGCTACCGCGAGCACTTCCGCACCGATTCGCACGCCGACCGCGAGTCCTTCTATCGAAAAACCGATCCGGAGCCGTCCGCATGAGCACGCCGATCCCGGTCGCCGTCATCGGCGCCGGCCACATGGGCAGGCATCACGTTCGCCTTTACTCGCAGATGCCGCAGGCGCGGCTCGTGGCCGTCATCGACACAGACCTCGAAAAGGCCCGCGCCATGGCCGAGCCGCTGAATGCGAAAGCGGCGACCGCCCTGACGCCCGAACTCGGCGACGTCGCGGCGGTCAGCATCGCCGTCCCGACGGTGCACCACCTGGCGACCGCGCGGCCGCTGATGGAGCGCGGCATCTCCGTGCTGATCGAAAAGCCGCTCGCCCCATCCGGCGCGGAGGCCGTCGAAATCGCCGAGCTGGGCAAGAAGCACAACGTGGTCGTCGCGGTCGGACATACGGAGCGTTTCAACCCGGCCGTGCGGGCCGCCGCGAAGCTCGGCATGAAGCCGAAATTCGTCGAGACGCACCGCATCAGTCCCTTCCCGTTCCGCTCGGCGGACGTCGGCGTCGTTTTCGACATCATGATTCACGACATCGACATCCTGCTGAGCCTGGTCCAGGACGAGGTGACCCGGATCGACGCGGTCGGCGTCAACGTCTTCGGCCGGCATGAGGACATCGCCAACGCGCGGCTCGTCTTTCGCGGCGGCGCGGTGGCGACGCTGACGGCCTCGCGCGTCGCCCTCAAGACCGAGCGCAAGCTGCGGGCCTTCAGCGAAAGCGCCTACGTCTCGCTCGACTACCAGCGAAAGCTCGGCATCGCGATCACGCTCGACAAAAACGTGGACGTGATCAAGTTCATGCGCGAGAAGAACATCGAAGACCTGTCGAAGTTCAACGCGGCTGACTACGGCAAGATGGTCCAGGTCGAGCCGCTGGTGGTCGATGAGCGCGACGCGCTTCAGACCGAGCTGGAGTCCTTCCTCGACTGCGTGCGCGATCGGAAGCGGCCGCCGGTCAGCGCCGAGGACGGCGCCGCCGCGGTGCGCGTCGCCGAGGCGATCGTGCAGTCGATCAAGCTGCACCGCTGGGACGGCGACCCCGCGGGCCGAATCGGCCTCGCCGCCGACATCTTCGCGCCCGCCGCAAAACCATCGCCATGATTCGCGTTGCGGTCCTCCTGGCGATGCTGCTTGGGCTCTCGGGCTGCCGGCCGTCCGATCGATCGGAACGAAAGTCCGCCGCTGAGCCCATTCGCGCCGTCTGGGTC
>JACRLV010000298.1:0-1090 GCA_016235145.1 Planctomycetota bacterium | reverse complement strand
TTCAAAGCTCGAACCCTGGTCGGCTGAGTACAACTTTCGCTTCCCCGGGTTCGACCCGCTCGAGACCGCCGTCCAGCACGCCCACGCCAACGGCCTGAAAATCCACGCCTGGTGCAACGTCCTGACGGGTTGGAAGGGGAAAAAGCAGCCCCCCGCGGACCACCTGTTTGCGAAACATCGCGACTGGTTCGTGCATGACGAAGCCGGCGGTTTGCAGCCCGTGGGCGATTTCTACTACAGCCTGAACCCGGCCCTGCCGGCGGTGCGCGCGCACCTGCTGGGCGTGTTCGAAGAGATCGTCACCAGGTATGACGTCGACGGCCTGCAACTCGATTACGTGCGATACGTCCTGGACCAACCCGAGAAGGGCCGCGAGCGATTCCCGCGCGACCCGTGGACGCTCGCGCTCTTTCAGCGGCAGACGGGCCGTGTTCCCGATGACGATCGCAACGGCTGGTTGCACTGGCGGGCCGCGCAGGTCACCGAGCTGGTGACCGCGATACACGACATGGCGGCCAATCGCAGGCCCAACCTGATGCTGAGCGCCTCCGTCTGGGCCAGCCCGTTCAACGGCTACCGCGACTACATGCAGAACGCCGTCTGCTGGCTGAATCTCGGCCTGCTCGACGCGGTTTTCACCATGACGTACATGGACGATCTGACGCGGTTCACAGACTGCGTCGATGAATACCGCCGCGCCTGCCCCGGCGGCCGTGTCATTCCCGGAATCGGGCTCTACAAGCACGAGACCGCCGACGAAACCGCTGCACAACTCGCGTTCTGCCGCACGTGGACCCGCGATCTCGCGTGCTATTCGTACGAATCGCTTTTCGAGCTGCCCAACGAGCGGCTCAGCGCGAAAGCCGCGGCGAAAACCGCTCAGCAGCGCGACCGGCGGCGTTCGGCGATTCTCGACGCGCTGCAACGCTGACGGCGAACCGCGAAGACTCCGGACAGGAAGAACTCCGAATGCCGGTGTGGTGAAACTCCGGCAGAATCCGAGCCCCAAGCGCCAGCGCGAGGGTGTTTTCGCGCGTGGACCCCTTTCGCGCAAACACCCGCGCGCTGGCGCTTGATTCATCTCCCGAAG
>JACRLV010000287.1 GCA_016235145.1 Planctomycetota bacterium | reverse complement strand
GCGCGTTTTCGTGATCGGCGCGGGCGTGGCGGGCCTCCAGGCGATCGCCACCGCCAAGCGGCTCGGCGCCAACGTCGAGGCCACGGACACGCGGCCGATCGTCAAGGAGCAGGTCGAATCCGTCGGCGGCAAGTTTGTCGGCGTCGATACGGCCGAATCGGCCCAGGACGCGGGCGGCTATGCGAAAGAGCTGTCCGCCGACTTCTATCGCAAGCAAAGCGAACTGATCGGGAATCGCTGTGCTGCGTCGGACGTGGTCATCACCACCGCCCTGATCGGCGGCGTGAAGGCGCCGAAGCTGATCAGCGCGGCGATGGTCGAGGCCATGAAGCCGGGCTCGGTGATCGTCGACCTGGCGGCCGAGGCCGGCGGCAACTGCGAACTGACGCAGCCGGGGCAGACGATCGAGCATCGCGGCGTGAAGATCGCCGCCCCGCTCAATCTGCCTTCGGACATGCCGATCCACGGCAGCCTGCTTTGGTCGCGCAACCTGACGACCTTCCTGCTCGAGTTCATCAAGGACGGCGCGTTTCAGCTCAAGCTCGATGACGAGATCATCAAGGGCGCGTTGGTCACCCACGCCGGCTCGATTCTGCACAAGGGCGCAGCCGACGCGCTGCTGGCCCAGAAAGGCTCGAACTCATGATCGCTTCGGTCGGCCTGGTCGACCTGAACCAGGTGCTCAGCCACATCATCGTCTTCGTGCTGGCGATGTTCATCGGCTTCGAGGTCATTACCAAGGTGCCGGCGACGCTGCACACGCCGCTGATGTCCGGCTCGAACGCGATCGACGGCATCAAGGTCGTCGGCGCCCTGATCATCGCCGGCAGCGCGGAGCACTGGCTGACGATGGTCATCGGGTTCGTCGCGGTCGTGGCGGCGTCGATCAACTTCGTCGGCGGTTTTCTGGTTACCGACCGAATGCTGCGGATGTTCAAGGCCCGCTAAGGGCGGCGGGCCGCGCCGGCCCCCGTGCCGGCCGGGCTTCGCTGCGATAGGTGAATGCAGATGCTCGATGCGATACTGGCCCAGGCCGCAAGCCACCCCACCTCGGCGGCAGCCGGGCTTCCTTCCGAATTGCAGACGTTCGTCGTCAACCTGGTCTACCTCATCGCCGCCGCGTGCTTCATCTTCGGGCTGAAGTTCCTCGCTTCGCCCAAGAAGGCCCGGCGCGGCAACACGATCGCGTCCTGCGGCATGGCGATGGCGGTGATCGCGACGTTTTTTGACGCGCGCATCATGGCGGGCGGGGCCAAGGGGCTGACCACGGCGCTGCTCGGATTGATCGTCGGCGGCGGGATCGGGTCGTTCGTCGCCCTGCGCGTCAGCATGCGCGGCATGCCGCAGATGGTCTCGCTGCTCAACGGCTTCGGCGGCCTCGCCGCCGGAATGGTCGGATTCGGCGAGTATCTGCGCGAGACGTTCGTGCTTGCGCACGTGCCGGGCGTCGACGTGCGCATCAGCGTCGCGATGAGCCTTGTGATCGGCATGATCACGTTCACCGGCAGCCTCGTCGCCTGGGCCAAACTCGAAGAGCTCAAAGTCAAGGTCGCCGGCATGCCTTTGTCGGGCGTTGTGATGTTCCCGGCCCACCGAATCATGAGCCTGGTGGCGGGCGCTCTGATTCTGGTGCTCGTGCTGAGCCTGATCGGCAGCGAGAAGGCGGCGCTTTTGGCGGTGCTCATTCTGGTAATCGCGGCCGGATATGGCCTGCTGTTCGTGCTGCCGATCGGCGGCGCGGACATGCCGGTCGTGATTGCCCTGCTCAATTCGTTCAGCGGACTCGGCGCGGCGGCGACTGGTTTTGTGCTGCACAACAACGCCCTGATCATCGGCGGCTCCCTGGTCGGCGCGGCCGGCTTGATCCTGACGTTGATCATGTGCTCTGCGATGAACCGCTCCTTGCTCAACGTCCTCGCGGGCGGATTCGGCACAGCCTCCGCCGACGCCGGCGGTGCGACGGCCACCACCACCCACACCGGCACGGTTCGCAAGATGGACGCGGAGGAGGCCGCGATCGTCATCGACGCTTCGCAGAACGTGATCATCATCCCGGGCTACGGCATGGCCGTGGCGCAGGCGCAGCACGCCGTCGCGGAGTTGATGGGAGTGCTCCAGAAGAAGGGCATTAACGTCAAGTTCGCGGTCCATCCGGTCGCGGGCCGCATGCCGGGCCACATGAACGTGCTGCTGGCCGAGGCGAACGTTCCGTACGAGCTGCTGGCCGACCTGGAGATCAACCCGGAATTCTCGCAGTGCGACGTGGCCCTGGTGATCGGCGCGAACGACGTGGTGAACCCCGCCGCCCGCCATGACAAAGCCAGCCCGATCTACGGCATGCCGATCTTCGATTGCGACAAGGCCCGCACGGTCATGGTCTGCAAGCGCAGCCTCAACCCCGGCTTCGCGGGAATCGAGAACGAGCTGTTCTACCTTCCCAACACGGTGATGGTGCTGGGCGATGCGAAGGCGGTGGTCGCGGCGATCTGCAAGGCGCTGAAAGAGGCGTAGAACGTCGCGAAATTCGCGGCGCAACGTTCGTTCCACTGAGTTGCAAGTGCGGCTTCCCTGCCGGCGGCCGATCGCGTCGGCGGGTTCTTGTGTCAGACCATCAGGCGGCAAGCTGCACGCCGGCGAACTGGCGCCTCGTCAACCCTGGATTTTCGGGTGACGCCGTCCGAATACCCGCCTGCGAGAACGAGCCCGGCGGTGGAATTTCGCCGCATCCGGCATTGACTCGCCCGCCGGCGATGCAATACTAACGCACCGTTCGGGAATCGAAGCCGCGGGCGTCGACCTGCTCGGCCGGAGCCGCGCGAGTCGAATCCCGCGGCCGCATTTTCCGACGACAGGAGCATCCGGCGTTGGCCAAGAAAGCTGCCCTCGCGTATTCCGGCGGACTCGACACTTCGTATCTCACACTGCTGCTCAAACAGCGCGGCTGGGACGTGCTCTGCGTCACGGTCGACACCGGCGGTTTTCAGCCCGGCGAAATCGAGACGATCGCCGCGCGCGCCAAGAAACTCGGCGCTGGCGGCCATGTCGCGATCGACGCCCGTCAAGCCGTTTACGACCGCTATGTGAGCTACATCATCAAGGGCAACATTCTCCGCGGCGGGGTCTATCCGCTGTGCGTCGCCGCCGAGCGCGTCCAGCAGGCGATCGCGACCGCCGAGTTCGCCCGCGCCAACGGCTGCCAGGCCGTCGCGCACGGCTCGACCGGCGCGGGCAACGACCAGGTCCGCTTTGACGCGGCCTTGCGGGTCGTCGCGCCCGAGCTGGAGATCATCGCGCCGGTCCGCGACGAGCGCATTTCGCGCCCCGAAGCGGCCGAGAAGCTCGAGGCCGCCGGCGTCGAGGTCCCCGCGAAAACGACCGAGTATTCGATCAATGTCTCGCTGTGGGGCACGACCATCGGCGGACGCGAAACGCACGACCCGTGGCAGTCGCCGCCGGAGGATGTGTATCGCATCACGCGGTCGATCGAGCGGGCCGCCCCGCCGGTGGAAATCACGCTGGGCTTCGAGGCCGGCCTGCCCGTCTCGCTCGACGGCAAGGCGTGCGGCGGACCGGAGCTGATCCTGAAACTGAACGAAATCGCCGGGCAGCGCGGCGTCGGCCGCGGCATCCACCTGGGCGACACGATTCTGGGCATCAAAGGCCGGATCGCATTCGAGGCCCCCGCCCCGATCGTCCTGATCCGCGCCCACCGCGAGCTCGAAAAGCTCGTGCTGACGAAGTGGCAGAGCTTCTGGAAGCAGCAGATGGCCGAGTTCTACGGGAACATGCTGCACGAAGGCCTCTACTTCGACCCCGTCTGCCGCGACATCGAGCAAATGCTCGACTCGTCGCAACAGCGCGTCACCGGCGAGGTGCGCGTGCTGCTGGCGGCCGGCCAGGCGGACGTGCGCGGCGTACGCTCGCCGCACAGCCTGATGGACGCGGGCGTCGCCAGGTACGGCGAGAGCAACGCCTACTGGGACGGCGCGGACGCCCGCGGCTTCTGCAAGCTGTATCCGCTCCAGGCGACTCTGGCGGCCCGGCGACAGGAGGAGAAATAGTGCGGGCCGTTTCGGTCGGCGCGGTCATGCCGATGTTGCTTCTTTGTGCGTGCGGGTGTGAGCGGCTGGCAGCGCCTTTGGCGATTGACCCGCTGAATGCGCAAACGGTGACCTTCATGAGCAAGCAGAGCGTGCGCGTCGAATTCGCAGACCCGGCGCGGATTCAGCGGCTTGCGTCGATGCTCACCGCGGCAAAACGCACTGATGAACAGAAGTGTGCGGCGTGCGGAGATCTGATGTTGCACCTGCGGTCCGGCGAATTGATCCAATTCGGGTTTCTGCTCGGACATGGCGGAGACGTTTTCGAGCTGCGGCAGGAATCGGGCATGTGGACCGTGCCGCGGAGTGAGTTTCTGGCGATTTTCGAGCTTCCGCCGCCAGACGACAGGCGTCCGGACGAGTCCTGGCCGGCCGCGCACTCGCCGGCATCAACCCCGATTGTCCCTTAATCTT
>JACRLV010000286.1:7543-11025 GCA_016235145.1 Planctomycetota bacterium | reverse complement strand
TGTCGCTGACCGGCCAGGGTATGGCCCGCAAGCGCTGAACCAGCGTCGCTGTCAGGCACTGGACCTCGGGGAATTTCGCGATTCGGTCGCGCAGGCTCTCGGGAATCTGGCCGGCGCGTCCGAGTTGGGAGCTGACCATGATGTGCGCGTTGCCGACGTATCCACCCGCCCATTCGAGCACCGTCCGGCGGACCGATTCGTAGCAGCAAGAGACCCAGACGACCGCCGCCGCGCCCAGGCAGACGGCCAGAACGGCGCCGAGCGTGCGGGCCCGCTTGCCCATCCAGTTGCGCGAGGCCAATTGGGTCCAGTGGTACATGCTGCCTGCCTGTCGCCGCAATCGTTCTACCGGTCCGTCGAGCTCATCCAACAAGCTGCTGATACGCACTCGAAACGATGCTCGCGTCCCCGTTGCCGCCCGGCTCGAAGCGCCCGCTGATCTGGCCGTCCTTGAGCACGACGACTTCGTCGGCGAAAGCGGCGCCGGCGGCCTCGTGCGTCACCATGATGACCGTCGTGCCGCGCTCGACGACGATGCGGCGCAGCAGGTTCCAGATTTCCAGCGACTGCCGCGAGTCGAGATTGCCGGTCGGTTCGTCGGCCAGCACGATTGCGGGGTCGTTGAGCAATGCGCGGGCGATCGCGACGCGCTGCTGCTCGCCGCCGGAGAGCGCATCCGGGCGGTGCTCCGCACGCGGTCCCAGATGCACCACCGCAAGCAGCTCGTCGACGCGCGCGCGGACATCCGCCGTGCCCTGTCCGTCCACCAGCCGCGGCAAGGCGACATTTTCGCGGGCGGTCAGCGTCGGGAGTAGATTGAAGTCCTGAAAGATGATTCCGAGCCGCCGGCGGCGAAAGACGGTGCGTTCCCGGTCGCTCATCGCCGCGAGGTCGTTTCCCTCGACCACGACGCTTCCGCTGGTGGGATTCGTAAGTCCGCCGATCAGATGGAGCAGCGTGCTCTTGCCGGAGCCGCTGGAACCCATGATCGCGATGAACCGGCCCGGCGCGATCTGAAGCGACACGCCGTTCAGGGCGGTCACCTGGTGTTCGCTGGTGCGGTATTCCTTGCGGAGGTCGCGCACATCCACCACGGGTGGCGCTGCGCGCTGATCGCCTGCGGGGGGAGGTTGGTTCTGTGCGGTCAGAATCAGCGGTTCCGGTCTCTCGCTCATTGCCGGACAGTGTAGACACACGCGCGTCCTGCCACAATGCGAATGGCCTGAAACGTCAGCGGCATGGATGCATTTGGCAAATCAACCTCAGCACGCCGATTACGCGAACGCTCAGCAGCGATCGCCGAAGTGGCTCAGCAGAATCGCGAGATCGAAGAGGTTGATCGTCTGATCCTGGTTGATGTCGCCGTCGCCGACGCTCCCCGACTCTCCGAAATGCGACAGCAAGCGGGCCAGGTCCGCGATGTCGACGTCGCAATCCAGATCCAGGTCGCCCTGGGGCGCGCCCTTGATGATGGTGAAGGCGTCAGCAACCAATCCGTCCTCATCGATGAAGCGCGCATCCAACCGATCGCCGGCGACGTCGACCAACAGCGAGCCGCGGACAAGCTGCGAAGTGAACATCGCGGGGTGATTGAGCGGGCCGCCGCTGAGCTTTCCGCCGCTGCCGACCACGGCGTAAACGGCGCCCTCGTGCGGTGCTCGTCCCGGGCTGCGTTTTACATATGGTCCTGTCGAGGGACCGCCATCGCCGGAGTTCAAGATCATGCTCGGCAGCAGCGTCGTCGAAAGGCCGTAGTGGCCGTCGAGCAGGTAGGAGCGTTCGTACGCGTGGCTGTGGCCGCCGAGCACCAGATCGACGCCATGCTGCTCCAGGATCGGCAGCGCAATCTGCCGCATGTCGCGCATGCTTCCGTTGCTGTCCGACGGATTGTCCGAATTGTGCGAGCCCTTCGTGTACGGCGGGTGGTGGAACGCCGCGATCAGCCAGCGGGCCGGCGACGCCGCCAGGTCCGCCGCCAGCCAGGTCATCATCGGCCCGCCCGCCAGCCGGCTCGATTCGGCCGAATCGAGACAGACGACGTGCACGTCGCCATAATCGAAGGAGTAGTAGGCTTCGGTGCCGGAGGCCAGGCCGCCGGACTCGGCGTTGCGCGGCAGCGTCGCCAATGTGAAATAGGGGCCGGCCTGCGTCGCCGCGTCCGACGAGATGGCGTCGTGGTTGCCGTAGAGCGGCCACATCGTTGTCCGGCGGATCTGGGCGCCGTAAACGTCGAACAGGCCGTTCGTGTACTCGATGTCGAGCCCGGATTCGTACGCGTTGTCGCCCAGGGCCAACCAGAATTCCGCCGGTTGGCCGGCGACGACCGACGAATACGCATCGCGGACGTTCTCGGCGTGCATGTCGCCGGTGCCGAAATCGCCGTGGGCCCAGATCCTGACGGGCGTCGGCGACACCACGGGCGGGTGCGTCACGAATGTGTGCGTCGCGTCGCCTTGCAGCACGCCGCCGCTGTCGCCGATCGCGTAGTAGTAGCGCGTCGCCGGCGACAAATCGGAAAGCTCAAACTCGTGTTCGGTCACCAGCGCCGCGGAGCCGACGCTGCTGGTCAAGTTCGCGGGTGAATCGCCATACCAGACGATCGCATCGTCGGCGAGATCGGTCCGCCAGCGGATCGTTGCGGAGGTCGGCGTGGTGCGCTGAAGGTAGGGGCCTCTGGTCACGAACACGGTTTGCGTCGTGGCGAGCAACTGGCAGTCGAATGTGACGTCGGAACTCGTCGGGCCGGATTGGTGAATCTCGACTGCGAGCACGTTTCGGCCCGCGACGAGAGCGGCGGGCGAGACGCTCGCTTCGTACCAGCGGTTCTCATCGCTTCCCGAAACGGCGCTCGACGCCAACGTAAGGTAGTTCGGCTCCCCTGCGGGCATGTTGGTGCGGTAGATTTCAGCGCCGTTCAGGCACACCACCGCACCGTCGTCGCGCACGACGCGCAGCTTCACGCGAGCCCAGTGCTGCGGATCGTCCACGTTGAACTCGTGGCGGAAGTATGTGGTGATGAATCGCGCCCCCGGGTCCGGGCCGTAGCCGACGACCGTGCGCTCATCGCCATCGCCATAACCGAGCGGCGCCCGGCCGCCGGCCCACGCGCCGTCATCGAACGCCGGGTCTCTCCAACCGGCGGCCTGATCCGAGCCATCATCGAGATAGCGCCACACCGCGCCGCGTTCCACCAGCAGGATGGAGTCTGCGAAGACCGCGTCGGGGCGCCCAGCGATCAGGCAGATGGCGGTCGCCAGCAATCGAATCGCGCCTTCGGACTTTGTCAGCTTCATCGCAACTCCTCCGCATACCGAGTAAGGCGTCTGTCGCCATGATAGCAAGCGGCCGGCCTCTCGAAATGGAAAAATGTTGCTTCGAATGCACCACCAGGGTCCGACTCGGTGGGCGTCGCCGACTCATCGCGCCTCTGAAGCTTGCCCCGCTATTTCAAGTGGTACGAGTATCGCGCCGCTCTTCGGAAC
>JACRLV010000286.1:2790-7467 GCA_016235145.1 Planctomycetota bacterium | reverse complement strand
GGAACGATCGGGAGATCAGCACCATCCGCTTCTGAAAACATCGGAGGCACAACATCGACCGCACGCAGGCGCGGTTAGTCTCAGCCGTGAATCAGGAGAACAACTCGCATAGCGGATTGCCGATCCACCAGATCGCGGCGATGTAAAGGTGGTAGAGCACCGCGATGGAAACGGCGGTGAGGGTCGCGGCGGTTTCCCAGCTCAGGCCGGCGGATCGATGGCGGGCGTAGATCACGCACGCCAGGCCCCAGAGCCACACGCCGATCTGCGTCCAGTGAACCGCGGGCACTGACGGCGAACTGAACCAACTCGAGGAAGTCTGCACCAGACCCAGCAACCTGGGAAGCGAATCGAAGTCGACGATCGGCGGGGCGTAGACGAACTCCGTGACGACGATCGCCGACGTGTAGCCGCCGATCGCGAGCCAGAACAGGAGGGCCGGCCTCGGGCGCCGCCAATTCCGCCAGTCAAATGCGTAAAGAACCAGACACTGAAGAATCACGTACGCGGCACCAGTGAGCGTCCAAGGGATGATCTGCTCCGCGCTGCCTGTGTTCTTGCTTACGAGGGGAACCGCGTTGAGCCAGCAGGTTGCAAAGCAGATGGCGCCGAAGAGCGTGCCCCAACGCCAGTCGCATCGCCGAACGGCCTGCCGCGCGAAAACCCACGGCATCGCCAGTACGGTGATCCACGCCAGGAAGAACGCGCCGACCCGCGCCCAACCGCCGGCGCGCTCGAATGCAATCGTCTTTGGCTGTTCAAAGACGTCCTGCCACGAAAACGCGCCTCCGCATTCCGGGCAGCGTGCCTCCGGCAGTCCGGTCAGATCGTAGTCGCATTTTGGGCAATGAGGATGGGGGGCATCTACCGTGGCGACGCTGGCTTGGATCGAACTCGGCATGGCGCGCTCCGACAGTACTCTATCGACTGATACAGCCGGCGGTGCGCGAATCGCGATGAATAATCGTTATTCACGCAGATCGTGGTACGAGGCGGCGAATTCGCAAACGATGCGTCGGGCAAATCATGCGGATTCGCATGGGTGGTATGGGCCTCTGGCCCGTTCCGGAAAGGCATGGGTGGTATGGGCCTCTGGCCCGTTCCGGAGACGGGCGGGACGCCCGTACCACCCTGAGTGGCAGAGAATCGCACTGACGCGCTGCGCCATCACACCTCGACGATCGCCATCTTCACCTTGTGGCCTTCGACGTCGAGTTCCGACGCCTGGCCGCTCGGCGGCGGGCCGAAGACGATCGTTGTCACGAGGCACTCGCTCTTGATCGTCTCTTCGAATCGCGTCACGATCGCCTGAAACGCGGCATCGCACTCCAAATGCAGGCAAATGCGCGCTTCGTACGCGAGGTTCTGCTCCTTGCGGGCCGCCTGCACGAAGTGAATCAGCTCACGCACGACGCCCTCTTCGCGAAGCTCCGGCGAAATCTCCGTGCTCAGCACGACCACGCCGGACTTGCCCTGCGCCGCCGCCCAGCCGGGCTTGGCTTCAAGTCGAATCTCGACTTCGTCCGGCGTGAGCTCGACCGTCTGGCCGCCGACGTTCAGCGCGAGCACGCCGCTGGCGACGAGCTGCTTGCGGGCCGCCGCCGGATCGGACAGCGCCCCGAGCGCGGCCTTGATCCCCGGCACGAGCGCCCGGTACTTCTTCCCGATCGCCGGGAAATTCGGCACGACTTTGTAGCTGACGTAATGGTCGGCCTCGGCGGCGAACTCCACGCCTTTGACGTTCAACTCTTCGGCGATGAGGCCGCTGTGCTCGCGCAACCATTCCTGCTGCTCGGGCTTGCTGAGCACGATCTCAACCAGCGGCAGCGGCTGGCGGACTTTGAGCTTCGCCGCCGTGCGGGCCGCGCGGCCGAGGGCCACCAGCTCGCGCACGGACTCCATCGTCCCTGCGAGCGACTCGTCGCAATAGCGAATCTCCTCCGGCGTCGGATAGTCGCACAGGTGGACGGAAAGCGGATCGCCCGCGAGGCGCAGATACTGGTGCATTTTTTCCGCGAAGAACGGCGTAAACGGCGCGATCAGCCGGCTGAAGACGCGCAGGCAGCCGTAGAGCGTGTGGTAGGCGTCCCATTTGTCCTGATCTGAAGCAGGCACGAAGGCACGAAGGCACGAAGGCACGGAGGGATCGGCAGAGCGGCTCGCCGGCACTTCCTTCGTGCCTTCGTGCCTACGTGCCTCCGTGCCTTCCACGGGCTTCCAAAACCGATCCCGCGACCGCCGCACATACCAGTTGCTGAGCGATTCGACGAACTCGTTCAGCCTCTGGGCGGCGGGGTAGTTTTCGAAGCGGTCCATCGACTCGCGCACACTGCGGACCGTCTGGTGCAGCTCGGTCACGATCCAGCGATCAAGTTCGCCGCGCTGCTCGGTCGGCCGATGGCCCATGGGGTTGCCGGGTTCGTCGCGGCGGCTGGGGTCGAAGCCGTCGATGCTGGCGTAGCTCGTGAAGAAGCCCAGCACGTTGTAGAGCTTGACGAGGAACTCGCGCTGCGAATCGCGGATCGCGGCCTCGGCGAAGCGCGTGCTGGTCCACGGAGCCTGGGCGCTGAGGAAATACCAGCGCATCGCATCCGCCCCGAGCGTGTCGAAGATGTACGTCGGCTCCTTGTAGTTGCGGAGCTTCTTGGACATCTTGTTCCCGTCCTCGCCGGCGATGTGGCCGAGGACGATGCAGGTGCGGAAGGGCAGCGGGTATTGGGTAGCACCGCCTTCCAGGCGGTTATCACGGGTAGCACCGCCTTCCAGGCGGTTATTTCGGGTAGGACCGCCTTCCAGGCGGTTATTGCCCCGCGCGACGTCGACATCCGTCCAAACCCACTGATAATCCTCGCCCAAACCTCGGCGGCGTGGGTTCGAGACGAGGTACTCCCACTTCTCCGCGAAATCGGCTTCGTTGCGGATGATCCGGTCGTAATACTCGCGCTGCCAGACCGGCCCCGTCGCCTCTCGACCGCGGTTGATTTGGTTGGCGGTGAAACTCTTGATGCTGTGCAGCAGCTCCGCCGCAACAGCATCCGCGATCCATCCCAATGTCGGTAGGCATCCATCACCAGCGTGCGCGCGGCTGCGGAGAGTTCGCCGGCGTGTGCGCGAAATGTAACGAAATACGAGCTTCCGCCGGCCTCCGAGTGGGGCATTTGTCGGTTCCGAATCGACAACGACGAATGCACCAGGGGTTTGTTCTTGGGACGGGACGGGTTGGTAGGCTGCATCTGAGTAACCGCCTGGAAGGCGGTGCTACCCTCGTGGGGGGCCGCGAGCAGCGTGCTGATCGCCAGCAGCCCATAGAACCAACCGCGCGTCTGGTCAATTGCCTCCGAAATGAAATCCGCCGGAAAGCGCTGAGCAAATTTCTCGATGCTGCCCGAAGCATGCGGAAACCCCCACTGCGCAAACGGCATACTCCCCGCGTCCCACCAGCAGTCGATGACCTCCGGTACGCGCCGCATGCGTGGGCCTGTCTCCTGCCCTTCGTGCCTCCGTGCCTCCGTGCCTTCGTGCCTTCCCCCAGCACACGCCGCGCACTCATACGTCCACTCATCGATATACGGCTTGTGCACGCGCAGATGCGCCGGAAACTCCTCGCCCTTGTGCTCGGCGACCTTCGCGTTCCAGTACCCCTGCGGAAATTCCGGCGTCGCGTCCGTCGCGCCCGGCTTGCCCTGCAACTCGGCGAACGAGCCGATCGCCTTCATCCTGCCGCACTTTTCGCATTGCCAGATCGGCAGCGGCGTGCCCCAGTAACGCTCGCGCGACAACGCCCAATCGACGTTGTTGCGCAGAAAATCGCCGAAGCGGCCTTCCTTGATGTGCTCGGGCAGCCAGTGGATCGCCGCGTTGTTCTTCAGAAACTCGTCCTTGAACTGCGACGTGCGCACGAACCAGCTCTTGCGAGCGTACTGAATCAGCGGATCGTCCGGCGACTGCGGGCAGAAGGGGTAGTCGTGGTTGTAGATCTCCTGGTGATACAGCAGCGGCGTGCCCCAGGGCGTCTTGCGCTCGTCGCGCAGCTCGCGAATGATCTCCTTGTCGCAATCCTTCACCCACCGGCCGCGATAGCGCTCGGGGGCGTCGGCGTTGAAGGTGCCGTCGGGGTTTACGGCGTTGAGGAGCGGGATTGCGTTGAAATCCACAAATCGCTTTCGTTCCTCTTGAAGTAGATTGAAGTCAACCTCTCCAAACGCGGGTGCTTCATGCACAATACCAGAGCCGCTATCGATCGTGACGAAATCGGCCGCCGTGACGCGCCAGCCCACCGACTCTTGCCCACCAGATCGTAACTTTGCCGTCAACTCGTTGGTGAGCATACCGAAGTTGTCGGCACGACCAATGTTCGCATCAGCATAGAGGCCAAAGCCGTAACGATCGCCAAACCGCGCGAAATGGCTTTTGTAGTAAGCGTCCTCGAATGGCGGCTGGTAGTGCAATCCGACGAGATCGGCCCCTTTGCAAGTCGAAACAACCCGCAGCTCGCGTTTCACTTTCTTCGCAATCGTCTCGACCAGTGCCGCCGCGATGTACAGATATTCCGGTTCGCTTCCCTCTGTTCCGGGATCCTCCACCAGCGCGTATTCCAAATCCGGATGCACCGCCGCGAAGTGGTTGCTGATAAGCGTCCAAGGCGTGGTGGTCCAAACCAGCAAAGAGACTCTGCTT
>JACRLV010000286.1:0-2719 GCA_016235145.1 Planctomycetota bacterium | reverse complement strand
GAAGGGTGGTACGGGCGTCTCGCCCGTTCTTTCGTTCCTGCAACCCGGACGGCACGGGCGGGACGCCCGTACCACCCAGACTGGCATCACCCAGAATTGCATCACCCAGATGCGCACCACCCAGGCTTGCGCCACTTGTCTTGGGTTGCTGAGGTTGCCTGGCACGGGCGTCCTCAATCCAGACCCATGAGTAGTCGGGGCCGAGGCCGCGCTTGTCGGGGTTGGTTAATATGTAGTCGCGTTTCTCGGAAAAATCCTCATCCGAACGAATGATCCGGTCAAAATACTCTTCCATCCAGACCGCGGAACTGCCGCGTGTCTTGCCGATCTCATGTGCCGTGTAACTCTTGATGCTGTGCAGGAGTTCGGAAAGCGACCACCACTCGGACGCTTCTTTCTGGAGCGGCGTCAGCAGTAGGTGAACATGATCGGGCATGACTACGGCGGCGTGGAGTAGGTACCGCTGGCCGTCAAAATGGGAGGCGGCCTTAAGGACGAGATCGCGCTCGTCGCGCGATAGCTCACCTTGCCGAGTCCGGAAAGTGACGAAGTATGTGGAACCGCCCGCTTCCCAATGCGGGAGGTATCGGCGACGAATGTTCAATTCGGGGCCTGTAGGTTTTCGAGATGAGGACACGGGCGGGACGCCCGTACCACCCGGAATGGTCGTACCACCCGAAATGGTCGTACCACCTGAGACGTCCAGCTCATCAGATCCCACCAGCGGAAACTTCACGAACACGCTCGGATCATCGACCTTCTTATACCCCTCGCCGACCTCGCCGCTGCTCAGCGCCGTCCCACCCTGCGCCCACCACCAGACGATCTTGTGCCCCTGATACAGCACGCCGCGTTCGAAAAGCGTTTTCAGCGACCACCACACGCTCTCGACGTACGACTGGTGGAACGTGACGTAGGCGTCCTTCAGATCGACCCAATACGCCAGCCGCCGGGTCATCTCCTCCCATTCGCGCGTGTATCGAAACACGGACTGGATGCACTTGAGGTTGAATTTCTCGACGCCGTAGGCCTCGATCTCCTGCTTCGTGCGGATGCCCAGCTCTTTGCAGACCTCGCGTTCGACCGGCAGTCCATGCGTGTCCCAGCCGCCTTTGCGCTCCACCAGAGACCCGCACATCGTCTTGTAGCGCGGAAACACGTCCTTCATCACGCGCGTCAGGCAGTGCCCGGGGTGCGGCATGCCGTTCGCCGTCGGCGGACCCTCGTAAAACACAAACCGCGGCGAGCCCGCCCGGCGGCGGACCGTCTCGGCAAAGACGTCGTTTTTCTCCCAGAATTCCAGCACGCCCTTCTCGGCGGCGGGAAAGTCGATACGGCCCGGCAACGGCTCGAACATGCGAAGCTCCAAAGAAAACAAGACCCGGTATAGTAATCGCCCGGCGCGATCACGAAACGGGCGCCCGGACATCTCCGAAAACCCGCGACGACTTCGGGAGCCGCGATGGACAAGGAAATTCTCATCGCCGTCATCAGCGGCTTCGCAACGCTCGGAGCGGCGATCATCGGCTATGTCGCCGTCGCGAAGCGGGCGGGGCACACGGACGACCTGCGCGGCGGCGCGGCGGATTCGCCTGGTGCGGCGGTTCCCGATCTGCGGCACGACCTCCGCGATCGCATCCGCGAGGCGCTCGCGCGGCTCGTGGAGCGGGCGGGCGACGACTCGTTCGTGATCTTCGAAGACGCCAGGACCCGGAAATTCGTTCAATTCACAGGCGATGCCGAAGGGGTTCTGCTTGATCTGCCCGTTCAGGAACTCAGCGAAGTCGAACGCGAGCGGGCGACGGCGTACTTCGCCGCACACGACGTGCGACTCATGGAAACGAAGACGTTTTCGTCGTTTCAGCTTGATTTCGGTGACGATCTCGATCAGGCGGCCGAAACCGCTCTGACGCTCTTTCAACACGTCTTCCGGCTTGGGAGCGAGTTTGATCTGCGGATCGAGGAAAACTGAGCACACCACGCCGGAGCGATTTCAGAGAACGGGCCTCGGCGTCGCCGCCACGTCGGCAAACCGCACGGCGGAACGCCGGCCGGCTGCCGCGGCGCGAAGCGCCTCCTGCTGAAGATTGCCCCGCGGCCTCACTCCCCGTCGCCTGGTTGGGTGATCGCCCGGCTTATCCGCAGCGGCTGGAACCATCGCCGCAAGCGAGTTCGACCGACCCCGGTGAAAACACATAATATCTGTGATAACAATTAGTTATGGATTGTCTGCCGATAACTTTGTCTTGGAGTCGCGTGTGCCGGTAGAGACCGTGGCCGGTCTCGCGTTTAGGGTAGTATCGGAGTGTTTCCCGGGGAGATGGCGCATTGCCATCGCGTCGGAACAGGTTTTTCAGAAAGGGCAGTCTATGCGTCGCGTTTTTGCAACGGTCTCGGTCATCGCACTGGCCTATGTCTGCACCGCACAGGACTCACAGCAGCCGGCAGAGCCGCAACAGCAAGGCGTCGGCGAACGTGTCAGTCCGCGCGGACAGGACGGCGGCCGCCGCGGCGGCCCCGGCGGGATGGGACGCGGGATGATGTTCGGCGGCCGCGGGATGGGCCGGATGGTTGAAGAACTCAACCTGGACGAGGAACAACAGAAGGTCTTCGATGAGCTGATGGCCCCCATGCGCGAGCGCATGCGCGCCCAGGGCGAACGTTGGCGCGCGGCCCGCGAAGCAGCCGACGCCGGCGATGATACCCAGCTCAAGGCCCT
>JACRLV010000285.1 GCA_016235145.1 Planctomycetota bacterium | reverse complement strand
GCCCTCGTGCAGGCCGCCGAGCTTTGGAACACAAAGTACCGGCACGAACTGGAAGACCCGGCGGAACGCACCCAACTGGTCAGTGGCAACCAGCTTGCGGTGGCAAGCTGGATGCTCCACGACCTCGGATTGCTGTCCGAGTCGTGCCGGCTGATCGAGCCCCGCAGCAAGATCCTGCGGCAGACCGACATCGGAAGACAGAAATGGGTGCGCGTCGACCTGGATGCGTGGATCCCCTACCTCTCCGGCGATCTGACCGCAGCGATCGAGAGCTCGTATGAAGCCGCGCTCGACGTGCTGCGCCAGCCGCCGCAGCCCGGCGAGAGCGACGCCATCATTCGAAATCCGCTCGTCGCCGCCAGGATCGCGTATTTCCTGTACCAGTCTCCGGAAGATCGCCGCGTCGAGGATGTGTTGTCCGCCGTCGGGCAGCCTTCGCACCCGGCGCTCGTGGAATACGTGCGCTGGATGCTCGCGGCGCTCGGCGAAAACAACGAAACGCTGATTCGCCGGCATCTGCTTTCCGTACTTCCCAAGCTGACGGACGAAGCCGTTGAGCCGTTGGCCCATCAGGCGGCGCTGCTCGAATACGTCCGCGAGCGCCCGGACGCCGACGTGCTCAGCACGGCCCGCCAGAGGATCTTTCAGAGCCCGGCCGGGCCGAGCCGCGACTTGTGGCTGGCGGTCGCCGACGCGCTGGTCGCGCTGAACGCCGGCAAGCCCGCCGAAGCCGCCGAGACGCTCAAGAACCTCGGCGATCGGCCGGAGGTTGCGGCGCTTCGCTCGACGACGGAATTTCTGACCAATCCGCCGGCCAGCGCCGCGAGCTTCCCCGCGCTGGAAAAGGTGCGGCTGGCTGTTCCGGTCGGACGCGACGGCGGCGTCTGGATCGTTCTGGACGGCCAGCGCCAGCTTCGCCTTTTCGACTCGAAACTGGCGCGGCTCACGCCCATCGCCAAGCCGGATCCGTCCTGGTTCCCGTCGCCGCTCACCTGGCCGTGGCTGTCACGCGAACCCGCGAGCGGGCGCGTCTGGACCTATTCCCGCCGCCGCGTGCTCGAACTGACGCCGAACGCGCCGAAACCGTTTCGCTGCTCGATCTCATCGCCCGAAATCGCCGCGTTCGACCGCGACCTCAGCGGCCAGTTCACGACGCTGGCCGAAGCGGTGGACGCTTCGCCACGACCGGCCGGCGAAAACAGCGAGTTTCTGCGGAGCGAGATCCAATCCCACGCCGAGAGCATGGCGGACCCGGATCTGCCCGAACTCGGCTTCATCGCGCCGCTGCCGCAGGATCCGCGAATCGTCCAAGTGGCGATGCGCGGCGGGCCGCACCTGCTGATCAACGCGCGGACGGGCAAGGCGTGGACCTCGCGGTGGCTGACCGAGAAGCTGGGGCTCACGCAGCCGCTTACCTTCGTGGCCCAGGCCCTTTGGGAAAAGCCGCAGTCCGCGGGCGAGACGCCGCCGATTGTCCTGCTGCTGAGCAACCAGGGGCTGATCCGATTCGACACAGGCAGCGAGCGCGTCGAGCAAATCCCGCTGCCGATCAGTCCGCCATTTCCGGCTCTGATTCCCGAAAACGCCCCCTACCCTCGCCGCGACCCCGACTTCGCGTATTTCGCGTTGCCGCCGGAAGCAGGCGGACGGGCCTTTCGGCTGGAGGTCGCCAGCGGCGTCGTCGCTGCGGTCGACATGATCAACGAGTCGCTGCCGGATCGCTATTACGACGCGATGTCGCGCGCGGAAATTCGAGCGGAGATCGATCGGCGATTTCGGGATCGGCAACTCGGCTCGCTGGAGGAGTTCGTCGCCGACGCGGTTCGCGTGGTCGCCAAGTGGCGGTCGACGCCGGAGTAGGGCGACGAATCGGCGCGCGAAACACAGGCTGTCGGCTTCACGATCTTGCAAACGAAAGCACGAAGTTGCCGCACATGCAGAGCAAGAAGGGCGCGCACAGCCCGACGCTGACCCACGCTCGCCAGTTCGCGTCGGGGAGCATCCGCCAGGTCACGATGCCGAGGATCAAGCCGGCGAGCGACGACACGCGTTGAGCTGTTCGGGCGTGGGCTGCTGGTTATTCAGGCGAATCCAGTCCGGCAGCAAGGCGACCGTGCACAAAACCGTCGCCAGGACGAACAGCGAAGCGGACAGCACCGCGCAGACGAGCGCAATATTCCCAATGCGCCGAGCGGTGCCGACGCGCGGATTAGGCGGCGCGGGAGGCGCGGGCTGCCAGTATGCGTCCGTGGTCGGTACGCCCTGCTCGGGCAGCGGCGGCAATCCCGTGATCAGCGGGACGGCGGCGCCGGACGCGGGGCGGGCCAAGCCTGTGTCGCTGGAGTCGAAGGTGGTTTGTTGCGGAACAGTCACCACGCGGCGGCAGTACGGACATTGCGCCTCGCGGCCGGCGTACTGGTCGTCGACCTCGATGGGTTGCGAACACCCTGCACATCGAAACTGAATCGCCATTTACTCGCACCTGACCTTCTATCACGTAGCGAAACAGCGGCAACCCGCGCCGCCCGCGGCGATTTCCTGTAGCGGCCGGCGTCCCGCCGGCCGAAGATGATTGAAAGACCCTGCCTGAAAGAAATACCGCGTTTTCCACGGCCGGCGAGACGCCGGCCGCTACATTCCCTTTCACGCGACGAGCGGTTCCACACAGGCCGCGCGAATCTTACGGCGCGGCGATGCAATACAGGTGCTCATTGCCGCGCAGGAAAATCTCCTTGCCCGAAATAGCCGCCGACGCTTCGAATCCTTCGTCGAGCTGGTTGCTGGCCAGCACCTTGTACTCCTTGCCCCGCTCCAGCACGACCGTTCGGCCCTTCCGATCCGTGACGTAGACGTGATTCGCCGCCCCGACGATCGACGAATAAACATTCTGAATGCCCTCCAGCCGCTGCGG
The DNA here is from genome assembly GCA_016235145.1 of Planctomycetota bacterium. Classification (GTDB taxonomy): domain Bacteria; phylum Planctomycetota; class Phycisphaerae; order UBA1845; family Fen-1342; genus JACRLV01. The sequence goes on along the minus strand of JACRLV010000285.1, from coordinate 4,003 downwards.
GCCGAAGTTCACCTCGCCGGTCTGCGAATTCAGGCACGTCAGCATGCCGGTGTTCTTGTCGAGAAAATATAGCGCATCGCCATAAAGCAGCGGCGACGGCACGTAGGGCGTGTTCTTCTCATAACGCCAGGCGACCGCTTCCTTCGAATCGGTGATGTCGCCCTTGGCCTTTGCAAGCCGGATCCCGCAGGCCGCTGCGCCGCGAAAACCGCTGACCGCGACGAGCATCCCGTCGCCATACACCGGCGACGGAATCACGTTTTCCGTCATGCCGCCGCATTCCCAGATCTGCTCGCCGGTCTTCAGATCGTAGCCCCGGATGCGCTTGGTCGCGTTGGCGACGACCTGCGCGCGGCCATTAACTTCAACGATCAACGGCGTGGCCCAGGTGGTGTTCTCATCGCGGGGCTTGCGCCAGAGCTCTTTTCCGGCGGACTTGTCCAGCGCAACGATGAAGTCGTCGCCTTCGTGGTCCCAGACAACGACCAGCGCGTCGCCATGCAACGCCGGCGAGGCGCCTTCGCCGAACGAACGGCGGATCTGCATGTCGCCGAAGTCCTCCTGCCAGATGAGCTTGCCGTCGAGATCCAGGCAGTAAAGGCCGCGCGAGCCGAAGAACGCATAGACGTGCTTGCCGTCCGTGATCGGCGAGGCGGACGCGAACGTCCCGTCCTCGTGCGAGCCTTCGTGCGGCGTGCCTTCATGCACCTTGGTTTCCCAGATCGTCTTTCCGGACTTGCGATCGATCGCCATGACGACGAATTTGTGCTTCTTGAGCTGCTGCCCCCCGCCGGGACGCCCCTGCGGCCGTGCGGGCCGTGCTCCATCGCGGGGCTGGCTCTGCTGAAGCGCATCGATCGGCGCTGCCGGGCCGTGGCGCGCCCCCGTTTCGGTCTTGCCCTCGGCCGACTCTCCCAACGGAATAGCGGTCTGCACATACACGCGATCACCCAGGACGATCGGCGAGCCGTGCCCGCGGCCGGGGATGGCGACTTTCCACTTCACGTTCTTGGATTCGCTCCATTCGATCGGCGGGTCCGCATCCGGGGCCACGCCCGAGCCCAGCGGGCCGCGCCATTGGGGCCAGTCGCCGGCCGAACAGATCGCAGCCGCACCCGCGGCGCACGCCAGCACGAAAAGGGGGAAACGAGTTCTCATGCCTTGCTCCGATTGATCGTCGCATCGGGTTCGCGCGCCTTCCGAGGCGGCGCGAGGGGCGCATCATACCTTGGTTTTCTGCCAAGCGCCTCCACGAAAGCGATGCAACCCCATCGCGAACTTCGCGACGTTGTCCGCCCACATGCCCACCCACGCGCCGAGCAGGCCGCCGCCGAGGAGAATCGCCCCAAGGTACGCGACCGGGACGCGCAAGCCCACGCTTCCGATCAGCGACATCACCATGGTCGAGCGCGTGTCGCCGGCGCCGCGCAGCGCCCCCATGTACACGATCGCGGTCGCGAGGAACGGCTGGACCAGCCCCATCCAGCGAAACGCATTTCCGCCGATCCGGCGGACCTGCTCGTCCTCGCTCATGACGCGGTAAATCGCGTGCGAGAACAGAAAGAAAACCAGCCCGACGACGCCGCACAGCACGGCCGCCTGACGCGCCGCGGTGTTGCCCGAGCGCATCGCCAGATCCGGCCGACCCGCGCCGAGATACTGCCCCACCAGGGCGCCCGCGGCGGTCATCCACGCGACTGCGGGCAGGTACGAGATCGCCTCGAGCCGCATCGCGATCATGTGTGCGGCGGCGTTCGCGGTGCCCTGTTCGCCGACGGCGGCATTGAAAACCACCCACAGGAAAGTGAGTTGCGCCGCCGCCAGGAAGACCGAATCCGCCGCCGCCGGAATGCCCACTCGCAACATTCGGCCCAGAATCGGCCAATCCGGTTTCATTCCGGCGAGCGAGAGCTGGACGCCCTTCGTGCCGCGAACGAGCGCCGCGGCCATCGCCAACCCGCCGATCGTGCGTGCCGCGACGGTCGCCGCGGCGATTCCGACCATTCCCAGCTTCGGCCCGAACCAGCCGAAGACCAGGCTCGACGCCAGCGCTGCGTTGATTACGTTGACGACGATCTGCACCATCATGGGCGTGGCGGTGTCGCCGGCCGCCCGCATCACACCGCCGCACACCAACACGACGCAATAGAGCGTGTAGCCCAGCGCGTCGATTCGCAGAAACGTCTGAAGCATCTCGCGCGACGAGTCCGTCTGGCCAAGGCGGCCCGCGAACCAGCTCGCGGAAGAGAACGCAACGACCGCAATGGTGATGCCCAGGCAAATGGAGAGACTCAAAGCCTGGCCCGCTGCGCGGCGGGCTGTCGCGGGATCGCGCGCCCCGATCGAGCGGCTGACCAGCGCCGCCGCCCCGGTCCCGATGAGCGAGAAGACCAGGCTGACGAACCACCCCATGTAAGCGCCCGTGCCGACCGCGGCCTGCGCATCCTTGCTGACGTGCCCCGCCAGCCACGTGTCGACGAACCCGACCAGAAAGGTGAAGAACTGCTCGCCGAGCATGGGCAATGCGAGAAGAAAAACCTGCCGCGAGATGGTCCCGCCCGGCAACGCCGGCAGTACGCCCTCGAAGGTCCGCGGCGCTTCGTCCGTGACCAGAGAATCGTCCATCACGACAACGCAGGAATCGGCCCGACCATGCGGCGGATCGGGCGCGGCGGGCGGCGGTGCCGGGGCATTTTCGCGCATGAATTCAGAAAACTCCAACGGCGCGAAGGCCGCACCGACGCCATGAGTATAAGCGGCGGTCCGCAAAGCGAGCGAACCCGGCTCATGATCAGCGGTTCACTCGCGGACGATCGGCGACTCGAGCGACGCGACCAGCTCGCGCCCCCAGCGGGCACGAAGCCAGTGATATTGCTCAGGACGTCGCCAGACGATGCGCTCCAGCGCACGCAGGTATTGACGGGTGATCCACTCCACCGGATCGGCCTCCGCCGCCCACGCATCAGGCTTGATTGTCGTCTCCACCTCGATCGCGAAGCGGAATGGACCGGTGCGTCGAATCGCCGCGACGACCACGTCCGCCTCGTGGCGTGCGGCGAGGATTCCGACCGTGCGGGGCACGCGCGTCGGCAAACCGAGAAACGTCCCGTCGATGCCGCGCCGCTGGTCATGATGATCGGCGACCACTCCCACGATTCCGCCGGCTTCCAGGATCTGCGGCAAGCGAACAAGCGCCTCGGCGATCGGGATCAGTTCGCAGCCCGCCCGGCCGCGAATTCGGCTTCTCAGACGGTCGAACGCCTCGTTGGCGTGCGGGCGATACAACGCGGCCGCCGGGATGCCGTTGTAGCCGAGCAGGATCGGCAGGAGATCGAATGGACCGAAGTACGCGGTGAGCAGAATCACCGGCTTGCGGCGCTGTTGGGCATCGACGAGCGCGTCGTGGTCCGGCGCGGACAATCGGCCGCCGATCGCGTCGAGCCGCGCGGGGCGCAGGTTTCGCTCGGCGAGAAGCAGGTCGGCCAAGTCGCGCATGCGGTGCAGAAAACTGCACTTCGCGATGCGAGCGACATCGAGGGCCTGGCCGGTTGCACGCGCGGCGGCCGCGAGCTGGAATTCGGTCTGGATGCGAATCGGCGGCAGAAGGCGATAGATCAGCCCAGCGAAGAAATCCATGAACTCATACGCAAATCGCGGACCCAGCACGCCGAAGACGAGCGAAAGCAGCGCTCGGTGCGCGTCGCCGGCCCGCTGGATCAAGCGTGCGATCATGAGGTTTCGCCGGCCGGCTCGCTACGGCCGTCGCCGATTCGTAGCGCCGGACCTCCGCGTCCGACGGGAATCTCGGCTTCGGGCTCGCAGGACCGGCGCTACGAGTTGTCGCCGTCCAGCAACCCGCCCAAGCCGCCGAGTATGCTGCCTTCGCCCTTGCCGCCGCCCGACGCCGCGACGATTCGCCCGGCGAGGCGCGAGAACGGCAGCGACTGTAGCCACACGTCGCCGGGTCCCGTCAAGAGAGCGAAAAACAACCCCTCGCCGCCGA
>JACRLV010000143.1:3951-14075 GCA_016235145.1 Planctomycetota bacterium | reverse complement strand
ATCCGCTCGGCCAGCGTCTCCACGTGGCCAAACATCATCGTCACGCTGCTGATACCACCCAGTTCGTGCCACACCCGCATCACGTTCAGCCAGTCGTCGGTCAGCACTTTGCCGCGGGTGATCTCTTTGCGGACCCGATCGACCAGAATCTCCGCGCCGCCCCCAGGTATGCTTCCCAGGCCCGCGGCCTTCAGCCGTTCGAGCACCGTGCGAATCGGCAACTTGTTGAGCTTCGTAAAGGCGTGCAGTTCCGGGGGACTAAAGGCGTGCAAGTTGACCTGGGGAAAGTGCGACTTGATGTCCCGCAGCAGTTCTTCGTACCACTCCAACTTGTAATCGGGATGCAGGCCACCTTGCATCAGAATCTGATCGCCCCCCAGTTCCACCGTCTCGCGCACCTTCTGCAAGAGCACCTCGCGCGGCAGGACATAGCCTTCGTCGCTTTTCGGCTTGCGATAAAACGCGCAGAAGTCGCAGACGGCGGCGCAGACGTTTGTGTAGTTGATGTTGCGGTCGATGTTGTAGGTGCGGTACGGCTCCGGGTGCATCTCCATCAGCCGGGCGAAGGCGAGCTTGCCCAGCTCGTGAATGCTGAGGTCGTTGTACAGCGCAATCGCGTCGCGCGTCGAGATGCGCGAACAGGCCGTCGGGGCGGCGTTTGTCGGCGTCGCATTCGCTCTGCTGTCGTTCATGTTCAAATTCCGGCCTCAATTCAGGCCCGCGAAGCGACCGGCGGAATCGCTCGATCCGCTTCGGAAGAGAATGCAGCGGCTTGCGCCTGCTTCAACACGCCGTCGTCTTCAGGCCAGCGAATCAGCCCGTCGTCCGGGGCGAGGCCGATTTGCCGGCAGAGCCGCGCGAACCGATCCGCGCCTTCGCGATATCGGGGCTCCAGCTTGAATTTCAGGCAATGCGCCAAGTATCGAACAGCCAGATCGGTCGGCCACCAGAGCCGCTGCGCGAATTCCAGGGCGATTTCGCGGGCGTTCGCCGTCCCGCGATCGCGCGCTTCGGAAAGCAGAGCCGAGAGAGCCGACGTGCGCTCCGATCCGGCCGCCTTTTCCGCCCAAACCGCGAACACGAACGGCAGCCCCGTGTCCTGCCGCCAGGCCGCACCAAGGTCGATCTCGTACGCAAACCCGGCCCGATTGCGGCTCACCACCTTGTCGCCGATCAGCAACACGCTCGGGCACTCGTCCGCCTTCATGGTACGGGCGTCGAAAGGCCGCAATTCGAGCGGGCGGCCGTACAGCTCCTGCCACAACACGATCGCCAGGGCCTTCGAAGTATGCGAATCGCCGTCCACCCAAAGCGTGTGAATCCTGTCCGGCGGGAGCTGCGAAAAAACGCGCACCGTCATGGTCTCGCCGTCGGAGGCGATGCAGGCGTCCGACACGACGCGGTACTGCCCCCGGCTACAGAGAACGTCGACAATCGGAATCAAGGCGGCATCGACCCGCCCGCTGTCGAGCAGTTCAGGCAAGCGCGACGGCACGTCGAAAACCAGCTCCACATCCCGCCGGCCGGCCAGGCCGTCGATCAGCGGTTTTGAATTCAGAAACGACACTACGCCCAATCGGTGCATGCGCAAGGCTCCCGGCGTCCGGCGGACGCTGAATTCAGGAGTATAATGCCCGGCCTGAAAAAAAAGGGTTGCGCCTGCGGTCAAACCTGTACTTTCAAATTGGATGAAAAAACCGGGCGCACATGTTTTGCGCCCCTGGAGAAACCACCCATGCCACGCTGCTTGAAACCCACGGTGTTCGGCCTGCTTCTTGTGATGCTTGCGGCTACCGCCGTTGCTCAGAAAACCAGGGATCTTGCCGAATCTTTCCCTGCCGACGCGCTAGCTTACGTTGGTTGGAATGATGTCTGGCCCGCCGATGACAGCAGCATCCGCAACGGTTTGAACGCTTGCCTGCGGCTGATCAACGACTCGCGGGACAGCGAGCCTGATATTCAGCAATTCTCGGCGGTCGTGGCGCTCGCGGGCGAGCTGTTCAAACACCCCGGCGCTCTGTGTCTGTTGGGCGTTTCGAAAGAGGACGACGAGCCCGAGATTCACCTGGCGCTCGTGTGCTCCGCAGGCGACGCGGCCGCGAAGCTGAACGCCGGCGTCCACGCTCTCGCGCCGGATCTGGAAGGGGGCAAGTACTGGAATCAGGCCCAGATCGGCGGCGTCAATTTCGATACGCGGCCGATCGGCGATTCGCCGCTCGTTCTCCATTGCGCAGCGCATCAAGGCTACTTCCTGGCGGCGACCAGTGCGACGGCCGCCGAAGCGATCGCCAAACGGATCGCCGGCGGCGCCGCGGGCTCCCTGGCGGAAAACGCGGAGTGGAAAGCCGTTCAAGCAAAACTGAAAGTGCAGCCGACGCCCTGGTCCTTCTCGGTGTACATCGACACCGCCGCCGTGATGAAGAAGGGCGTCGAACTTACGATCGCAACTGGCAGCAACGAGGAAAAGGAGACCAAGACCGCGCTCGACGCACTCGGTATCAGCGCCATTCGCTCCGTCGCGATGCACTGCTCGCCCGGCCCGCACGGCCAGTGGACGCGCAGCTACATTCACACCGGCGGAAAAGCGACCGGGCTGCTCTCGCTCTGGGAAGGCGGCGCGCTGACCGACGCGGATCTGGCGGTCGTGCCGAAGGACGCCTATTGGGCCAGCGCCACGAAGCTCGACCTCTACGCCGTCTGGCAGGCGATCGTCGAGGCGCTCGACCAGTTCGAGCCCGAAGCCGCCGTGCAGGCCAACGCCGGAGTCGCCGCCGCCAAACAGTTCGTCGGGTTCTCGCTGACGGATGACCTGCTGCCGGCGCTCGGCGACACGTGGGTATTTTATGATTCGCCTTCCCAGGCCGGCTTGTTCTTCATGGGCACGGTGATGGTCCTGCACCCGGAAAAGCCCGAGTCGCTCGACCAGCTTCTCCGCCGCGTCGTGCAGCTTGTCGGGCCGCTCGTCAAGGGAGTCGGCGTTACGCTGACCGTGAAATCGACCAAGTACCATGACCACACGATCGACTACATCGTGGTCGGGGGCATGCCGTCGCCGCTGGCGATTTCGTGGTCGAACATCGATGGCCGCGTGGTGGTGGGGCTCTATCCGCAGACGGTCGCGTCAATCGTGGACCAGGTTGATCCAAAAACGCGGAAGAGCAGCATTCTCGACCACACGAGCGTCAAGGCCGTGCGAAAGGACCTGCCGGCGAAGGTGGTGAGCTGGGGTTACACGGACGCACGCTACTTCGACACGATGACCTATCCCGTGCTGGTGCTGGTCGCGAACGCGCTGCGGACAGCGGCGATTCCGACAGACTCGTCGATCGATCTGTTGGCGACGCCGCCGCTGGCGGATTCGCTCAGTGGCATCGAGTGCGAGTTGAGCGTCTGCGAAAAGGACGCCGACGGAGTGCTTTACTCCCGACATGGGACGAGCAGTTGGATCCCCACGAGCGCGGCGCCGATCGCGTTTGGCCTGTCCATCATGCTCCCGTCGCTGTCCCGCGCCCGTGAGCTGGCCAAACGCGCGGTGTGCGCAAGCAATCTGCGCGGAATCGGCATGGGAATGCACATCTACGCCAACGACCACGACGAGGATTTCCCGCCGAAGCTGGCCCAGTTGGTCAAGGATGGGATGTGCACAGAAGGCATGTTTGTCTGTCCCAGCAGCAGCGACACGGAACCAATGGTGACGGCCGTTTTCGCGGGCAAACCGGGCAAGCTGGGCTACACATATATCGCCGGCCAGAGCGCCAAAGACGACGCGCGGAATGTGCTGATCTACGAAACGCTCAAGAACCACGCGAACGAAGGCGCCAGCCTGCTATTCCTGGACGGGCACGTCGAATTTCGGAAGCCCGCCGAATACCGCGAAGCGATCCGCGAGACCTACAAGCGCTTGAAGCGGGAAAGCGAACTGCCGCCGGAATTCCAGCCCTGAAGGGACCACAATCCGGACCGCCATGAATGTGGGGCCGGCCTCTGGCCGGCCTCTTCTGTAAAGAAGAGCCACGTCTCGAAAGAGACAGGCCGGAGGCCTGCCCCACAAGAGACAGGCCGGAGGCCCGCCCTTTCGCCCAACTCGCCGCGCGCGGGTAGACTCCCGCTGCAATGTCGAACTCAACGCAATTCCGAGCCAATCTGGCCGAGGAACCGCAGACGCCGCTGGCGCTGCTTCTGACGGCGATGCTGCTCGCGGTCGTGCCGCTGATCGTGGTCTCGCAGATCGCCGCCCATCTGCGGTTCGACGTCGTCGACGACCAGATGTTCGGCTATTTCGGATGGCGGATTGCGCGCGGCGCGGTGATTTACCGCGACATCTGGGACAACAAGCCGCCCGGAATCTACTGGATCAACGCGCTCGGCATGCTGCTGGCGGGCGGTTCGTACATCGGCGTGATCGCGCTCTGCGCCGCAGCGCTCGTCGCGACGCACGCGCTGTTCTTCCTGATTTGCGCATCGAACTACTTTCGCGGCGCGGCGGCCGTTGCGACGGTGCTGGCGAGCTTCTTCGTCACGCACGGCTACTTTCAGGGCGGCACGAACCGCACCGAGACCTTTCTGATTCCGTTCGAACTTGCGGGCGTATTGCTCTACATGCGCGGCTTCTACCGCGATCAGGCGTGGCGCTGGCCGGCCGCGGGGATCTGTTGCGGCTGCGCGTTCCTCTGCAAACAAGTCGGACTGGCCGCGTGGGGCGCGATGGGAATTCACCTGATTTTCCTGGCGGCCATCGGCGAACTGACCTGGCGCGTCGCCGTGCGGCGCGGGCTGCTTCTGGCGGTCGGCGCGGCCGTTCCCATGCTGGCCGCGGCCGGCGTCCTGGCCGCACAGGGCGCGCTGAACGAAGCGCTCTTCGCGACGTTCGGGTTCAACAAGTATTACGTCGAACACGGCGCGTCGAACTGGACGGACACGTTTCTGAACCGGCACCTGCTGCTCAACCACATGCAGGGCCTGCTGACGCTGCCGGTCGTTCTGGCCATCGCGGCGGTGATTCACTCGACGCTCTGGTATCTGCGCCCGTCGCAGCGGCCTGCGGAAATCGACGAGCCCATCCGGGCGTTTCGACCGGTCTGCCCGCACCCGATGTTCCTGTTCTTCGTCTGGTACGCGATTTCGTTTTACGGGGCGGCCATCAGTCCGCATGCATTTCGGCATTACCTCCTGCCGACGTTCCCGCCGCTGCTGCTGATGTGCGCGCACCTGATCAACCTGCTCAAGACGGAGGCCCGCCTGATCGACCGGCTCCAGCGGCGGGCGTGGGTGACGGGTGCGTTCGTGCTGATGGGGTACCTGGCGCTCGATTCGATCTGGAACAACTTCGGCGAGGTGAGCCGCGTGTGGGTGAATCGCTTCGACCGCCACAAGCAGGCGCCATGGGAGGAAGTCGGCGACGCCGTCAAGAAGCTCACGCAGCCGGGCGAGCGGGTGCAATTCCTCGGCTACATGCCCGGCGTTTACTTGCGGGCGCAGCGCGACAATGCGTGCCGATTCACGACTACGGAGAAGATCGGGCAACTCGGCAAGAAGGTCGAATACCAGCAATACGAAATCCGGGACGCACTCGCGAAGAACCCACCGGCCCTGTTCGGCATGTCAGCGAACGACTACGCCATGGCCCAGGAACCGACCGACGATTGGTGGAACCCCTGGCTCTCGCGTTTCGTCGCCGACAACTACACGAAGGCGGAAGAGATCTTTGTCGAAGACGACAACTATTTTCTGTTCAAACGCAAGGACAAGCCCGATGCAGGACGCTGAGCGGCGTCATGCGTCAAGCGTTGGTGCTCGGCTTGCCGATTGCCCGTCGCGTCGATCAAGTTCCTCCCGCACGCTTCGAGCCAGCCCGGACGGCGCGAATGGCTTGCTGATGAATCCCGCCCTGATGCCGGAGAGCGATTCCGAATCCAAGGCGTCGCGGGAATAACCGCTCATCAGCAGCACGCCAATGTCCGAACGCACCGCGCGAATTGCTGCCGCCAGCTCGTAGCCGCTCATTCCGGGCATGACCATGTCCGTCAGGAGCAAATCGCAGCGCGGCAACTCGCCCACCACACGCAACGCCGCGCACGCGTCCCTGGCCTCGACCACCGTGTAGCCGTAGTGACGCAGAAATGTGGCGGTCGTCTGGCGAACGCTGTCGGAGTCCTCCACGAGCAGCACCGTTTCGTCCCCTCGCCACGTCCCCTCCTGCGTGACGATCGTCGGCTTTGGGGCCTCCTTCACGGCGGGCAACACGATTCGGAACCGGGCGCCCGCGCCCGGTCGACTTTCGGCCTCAATCGTTCCGCCGCTTTGCGCGACGATTCCGTGCACAACCGCCAGCCCCAGGCCTGCTCCCTTTCCCTGCCCTTTCGTGGTGAAGAACGGCTCGAAAAGATGGCCCAGCACCTCCGGCGTCATGCCCTCGCCGTCGTCGCCGAACGTGACGACGACTCGCTCCGCTTCCGGCGCTGCTTGGGGCGCGAAGTCCGCCGTCAGTCGCGCCGTCGAAATGGTGATGCGCCCGCCGCGAGGCATCGCATCGCGCGAGTTGACGGCCAGGTTCATCAGTAGCTGCGTGAACTGCGTCGGATCGAACCGAATGTTCGAAACGTCCCGATCGAGCTGCACCTCCAGCGCGATGTCCTCGCCGATGATCCGGCGCAGCAGCTTGACGGCGCGCCGGACGCCGTCATTCGGGTTGATCACTTCCATCGACAGAAACGACTGTCGGCCGAAGGCCAGCAGTTGCCGCGTCAGCGCCGCGGCCTGCTCGGCGGCCTGCCTGATTTCGTCGATCGAGCCGCAGTCCGCGGCATCCGCGCACCGCGGTCGAAGGAGCGCGCAATGGCCGAAAATCACCGTAAGCAGGTTGTTGAAATCGTGGGCCACGCCGCCGGCAAGCCGCCCGATCGACTCGAGGCGCTGCGCCTGTTGCAGGTGCAGTTCAAGCCGCTTTCGTTCCTCCTCGGCGCGTCGCCGCTCCGTCGTGTCGTGCATGATTCCGACCACCGCGGGCTCGCCCTCGGCCGTCCCGATGACCGACGTTGAAATCGCGATCGTGCGCTGCTCGCCGTTCTTGGCGGTGATGGGCCATTCCTCGGCGCGAATGTCGTCGCCCAGCCGCATCGCCTCCATCCGGCGGATGGCGGCCTCACGCACGGTTGCATCGGGATAGACGGTCTGATACCAGCCCAGGCGGTTGATTTCCTCGATCGTGTAGCCCGTTATGGCGCGCATCCGCTCGTTCCAGATCGTGAAGCGGACGAATGGATATTCGGAAACCGCATGGCACACGCAGATGCCGTCGCTGGCGGTCCGAATCAAGGCTTCGCGCAGGGCGCTGGCCTTTCGCTCGCGCTCGTCGGCGGCACGCTTCTCCGTCACGTCGCGCATGAATCCGTGGTGTCCCCGCGGGCGCCCCTCCGCATCCACGATCCGCGCTAGCAGCACTTCCTCGTGAAATACCCGCCCATCTTTTCGAACGCCTCGCACGGCGAACTCGGCCTGGCCCTCGCGAACCATCCGCTCATGCGACTGCCGGGCGATGGCGACATCATCGGGGTGGATGTTCCTGGTCCAGTCCTTGCCCACCATCTCGTCGACTGTGTAGCCGGTGATCTGGGCGTAACCCGCGCTGACAAACTCGTACTTGCCGGCGGCGTCTACGCGCGAAACTCCGGGCATCGCGCTCGTAAGGGCGGAGTGCTGCTCGCGGAGCCACTTTTCGGCGAGGCGTTGCTCGGTGACATCCTCGTGAAACACCAGGACATACGCCGAGCCCGCCGCGTGAAAGCGATTGAACCGCGCAATGTACCAGCCCTCGCGCTCGGAATCGCTGCACGCATATTCGACTTCGAAATGCTCGATCTCGCCGCCAAGCAGCCGGCGGAGCTGCCGTGAAACCGCGGCGGCGTCTGAGGACTCCGGCCCCTCCGCTGACTCACAGCTGTCGAAGTACGAACATCCCACGCCGTATCCGGGCGTGACGGGTGGATGGGCGTCGGCGTACTCCCGCCAAGCCCGATTCACGGCCCGAATGACTCCGTTGGAATCGAGCACGCAGATGTGGGCGGCGAAGGCGTCCAGCGTGGCGCGCGCAAGCTGCTCAGCCGCCTCGACGGTTTGCTCGGAACGCTTGCGCTCGGTGATGTCCTGGCAGGTTCCTTCCAAACCCGCGAACTGCTCGTGCTCGTCCCGCAGCACGCGCGCCGTCGTCGCGAGCCAACGAAGTTCCCTGTCCGAGCGGACGATTCTGTATTCGTGCGAATATTCGCGCTGCTTCGCCACCGCGGACCGCAGCGTTGCTTCCACTCGCTGCCTGTCCTCCGGGTGGACGCGCGACAAGAAGAACTCCAGCGTAAGCTCCTGCGCGCCGGGATCCAGCCCGAAAATTCGATACAACCCGTCCGACCACTCGACGCTTCGGAACGAGGCGTCGCAATGAAAGCTCCCCAGATGGGCGATCGCCTGCGACTCGCGCAGTCGCTCTGCGCTTCGCAGCAGCGCATCCGGCGGCACGCTGGCGCCGACCCCCGCGGCCTGCATCGGGTCAGAACGGATCCCAGTCTTCGCACTGAGCGTGTGTTCCTGCGGCGGCGCCCCAGCGCGGGCTGTTCGATCGGTCGACATGAGAGCAACTCTCCATCTCTGCCAACGACAATGCTAGTGGCTGCCGCTGAGCTCTGAAACTACCGCCAAGCAACTGAACCAGACACACGGCGCCGCAGCTTTTCGACGGCTCGATCATCGCCCGTCGTGAAAAGGAGCTCCCGTGCGCATGCTCGGCTGGTCGCATGTGCGCGAAACGAGACGTTCGGCGACACCGCCGCGCGGCTGGATCACCATCGGCGGCGCGTCTAGTGTAGCTAGTCAGAAATAGTGCATCACGGGTGGTACGGGCGTCTCGCCCGTTGTCCGACCCGGGCGGGACGCCCGGACCACCCTGTTAAGATGCAAACAGCGCGACTAAATACACTAGCCTCCGCTGGGTTTCGCGGCGTAGCCCATCGGGAGCTCGATGCGACCGTCGGCAATGGTCCCGCCCGCGCCCAGCGAAGACCTGAACTGCTTGAGCATCGCGGCCATGTCAGTGGCTCGTTCGTCCAACCCACTGATGACCGTGACCCACCTCCCGCCGCCCCGCCGCTCGCGCGAGACGCGCACGGGCTGGGCGCTGGGAGGGCAAATCTCACCCGCGGCGTTACGCGGACACGCACAAGCGTCTCGCGGTTTCCCGCAACGCTCGCAGGTGACCGGGCGTTCCCACTTTGTTCCGGCGAACAGGCCGCTCATCGCCTCGAATTCTACTGGCCGGTGGGCGGTTTGGGGGCTGTTCCCGCTACTCGCCGAGGCGCGCGTCGGCGCAGAAAAGAGGGCACGCGACGCAACCGCCTCGTGCCCCGTACTTCGCTTCTAGGAGCCCGCCGAGACCGCCAACAGGCAGCCGGCCGGCCTCTCGCTAGACCGTCGCCAGTTCCGCGCCAGCGCGGGCCGCCACATCAGCCGCCTCGGCGGTCTTGCGGGCCTTCTCGGCCTTCGCCTTGGCGGCCGCCTCGCGCGCCTCCGCCGAGATGCGGCGCTCACGCAGCTTGCGGGCCTTGCCGACGCGGTCGCGCAGGTAGTACAGCTTCGCGCGGCGGACCTTGCCGCTGCGCTTCACCTTGATCGCCGAAATCTTCGGCGAGTGGATCGGGAAGGTGCGTTCGACGCCCTCTTCGCCGACCAGGCGGCGGACGGTGAACATCTCATCCAGCCCGGCGCCGCGGCGGGCGATCACTTCGCCCTCGAAGTCCTGGAGCCGCTCCTTCTCACCTTCGACGATGCGGAGCGTGACGGTCACGGTGTCGCCGATCTCGAAATCCAGGGCAGCGGCGCGTTTGTATTTTTTCTCAACCACGTCAAACAGAGGATTTCGCATCGGAGGCCTCCCTTTCTACTCAGTTGCTATCCACACATCGACAACGCCGGCGCGTGTGCCGCCGCGGCGCTGCGACTCTGACCAACGGGAAAACCGCGACCCATCGGGCCGCACGCGGGCGACGGTTGCCCGGAAAAGCACTCGCCGGCGGAAACCGAACGAGCCGAACCGTCCAACAAGTCGGGCCGGCGGCTGCGCGTGCGCTCGTTCGCCTGCT
>JACRLV010000143.1:0-3862 GCA_016235145.1 Planctomycetota bacterium | reverse complement strand
TGCCGCCACTTTTCGATCTCGGCGTGGTTGCCGGAAAGCAGTACGTCGGGAACGCTCAGGCCGCGATACTCGCGCGGCCGCGTGTATTGCGGGAACTCAAGCCGGCCGTCCTGAAAAGACTCGCTCGCCGCGCCATCTTCGTGGCCCAGGGCCCCCGGCAACAGACGCACGACGCTGTCGATAATCGCCAGCGCGGCGAGCTCGCCGCCGGTCATGACGAAGTCGCCCAAGCTCACTTCTTCCGGAGCAAGCAGCTCGACGATCCGCTCGTCGAATCCTTCGTAATGCCCGCACAGGAGCAGCAGCCGGTCCGCCTGCGCGAAACGGGCCGCCATCGCCTGATCAAACGGCCGGCCCTGCGGCGTCAAGAGCACACGCAGGGCCGGGCGAGAATCCTGGGCTTCAACAGCCGCGGCGGCGTCGCAGACCGGTTGGCACATGAGCACCATTCCGGGCCCGCCGCCGAACGGCCGGTCGTCGACTTTCTTATGAGGATCGAGGGAGTAATCGCGAATCTGGTGGGTGTGAATCTCGACGATCTGGGAATTCTGCGCGCGGCCGATAATGCTGGCCGTCACATAAGGCCGCACAACCTCCGGGAATAGGGTAAGTACATCGATCCGCATAGCCAGCTTCCAACGCGCCGCGTACGCATGCGCCCCCTACGCTTTGATCCCAGCCTTCTTCAACAACGCCGCAACCGTATCGGTCGGCTGCGCGCCGCGTTTGAGCCACGCCTGAACGCGTTCGGAGTTCAGCACGAGCTGCTTGGCGGAGTCCTTGTTCTGCGGGTCGTACGCGCCGAGGTACTCCAGCACGCGGCCGTCCCGCGGATTACGGATATCCATGGCCCCAATGCGGTAGAACGCCGTGTGATTGCGGCCGATTCGCTTCAAACGCAGCTTCACCATGCCGATCCGACTCCGTTTCCGGACAATCCAAAGCCGCTCCGGCGGGCCGAGCCTGCCGCAGCGCGATCACAGCCCCAGACCCGCAACGCGGATCATGAGGCGAGCCGTTCACTATAAGGGTTCCGGGCCGCCATGCCAAGCGGGGCGATAGGTGGATTTTCCCCATCTCCCCGTGGCTGAGCGGGGATCGTCGATCGGGTTCGCGTGCCCCACCGAATTCTGGTGCGCCTCCCGAACCGGCTCTTCGGGTCAAATAGTGCCCGTCCCCAAGCACGCGCTACCGGCAGGAACCACGGCGACGGCCCCTATTTCGCTTTTCGCTTCTCGCTATTCGCTGCTCCACGAATGCGGCCCAGCTCCGCCGTCGTGCTGAAGCCCTCGACCAGCTCGACCAGCGCCACGCGCCCGCCGCGCGATTCGACGAATTCCTGCCCGACGACGCCCTTCCCGGCCCAGTCCGCGCCTTTCACGAGCACGTCCGGCGCGACCCGCTCGATCAGCTTGCCGGGATCGGGTTCGTCGAAATACACGACGTAGTCCACGGCGGCCAAGGCGGCGAGCATGCGAGCCCGGTCGGCTTGCGAACGGATCGGGCGGTCTTCGCCTTTGCCCAGCGAGCGGACCGAAGCGTCCGAATTCAGCCCGACGACCAGCAGGCTGCCGAGCGATTTCGATTTTTCCAACAGCTCGACGTGGCCCGGATGCAGAATGTCGAAGCAGCCGTTCGTGAAAATGACCTTCTCGCCGCGCTGCCGCCGGGCGGTCAGTTCCGCCACGAGGTCGGCGACGCCGCGCAACTTGCCGCGCGTGCTTGACTCGTGGCCGGCGTGAAGCTCGGCGAGGACCTCGTCGCGCGTGATGGGCACGCAGCCGAACTTGCCCACCTCCAGCCCGCCGGCGATGTTCGCCAACGGCACGGCCTGCTCGACCGTCGCGCCCGCGGCCAGGGCGACCGCCATCATCGCGAGGACGGCGTCGCCGGCGCCCGTGTTGTCGTAGACGGCCCGCGGCCGGGTGGGGAAGCGTGTGTGTTCGCCGCACTGGTGAACGAGCAGCGCGCCGTCGCGGCCGAGCGTCACCGCCAGGCATTGCAGGTCGAGCCGCCGGCAGAGCCCCGCCGCTTCGACCACCAGCTCGCCGTCGGCCAGGGCCCGACCGACGCCGATCTCCAACTCGCTGCGGTTCGGCGTCATCAGCGTTGCGCCGCGGAATCGCTCCCAATCGCGATGGCGCGGCGGATCGACGAGCACCGGCTTTTTCAGACGAACCGCCTCGGCGATCACGGCGGTACATAGTTCCGGCGAAAGCACTCCCTTGGCGTAGTCTTCGAGGCAGATCACGTCCACGACGGCGACGGCCCGCACGGCGGCCTCGCGCAGGGCCGCGGCGCTGGCCGGAATCAGCGGCCCGGACTGCTCGTCATCGACCCGCAGGAGCTGCTGACGGTGGCGATGCTCGGCGAGGCCGACGATGCGCGTCTTGGTCGTCGTGGGCCGGTCCGTCACGCGAAGCAGGGTCGTGGTTCCCGCGCCGGCGTCCTGGAGCAGCGTCGAAATGCGATCGCCGAACGAGTCGCGTCCCAGCACGCCGACGCACTCGACGCCGGCGCCGAGGGCGCGGACGTTGAGGGCCACGGAGCCGGCCCCGCCGACGCGGTCCTGTCGCTCGACGACGCGCAGCACGGGCACGGGGGCTTCCGGGCTGATTCGATCGGCGTCGCCGAAGACGTACCGATCAAGCATGAAGTCGCCGATCACCAGGACGCGTCGGCCGGAGAAATTCTCAACCAGGCTGATGAGGTCGCTCGACACAGGCACCCTCGCTAGAACCTATCCCGCGACCGCATGTGGTATGGGCTTCCAGCCCGTTCTTTGCGGTTGTGGGATCGGTTCCATACCCGATTCCCGCCGTTCGCGACGGCGGGTGAATGATAACGACGGGAAGGGACGGCGGGGTATTGACCGGGGCGCTTGTCTTTCAGAATCCCAAGCGCCAACGCGCGGGGCCAAGCGGGGCACCCCGCGAGCGGCTGATGGCGTCGGCCGGATGCCCTGCCGACGGCTGTTCGCGTCGGCAGGCTTCTCTGTCAAAACAAACCGCCCGGTATCCGCCGCGCTGCAACGGCACCGCGATCAGGGCCATTACGCTCAGCCAAGCTGAACAGAGAGCTACTGCGCGACGTCCCGGCCGCAACCGATTCTCGATGCGCCCGTCGCGAGGCGAAACTTCCTCGCTTTGGAGACGCTTCCCATTCGGCGCTCCGCCCGAAAAACCCTGCCGACGCGAACAGCCGTCGGCGAAGCACCCGGCATTCAGCCTGCGCAAACTCCGTTCGTGAGACTACGGCAAAAGCTCCGCCGCCGCGAAAAGGCACCTAAACAACTGCATTCGGGTTACCGTTGCTTCCGTCTCTTGACGCTCTCGTCAGATCCTTTTCCCTGTCGCATTGCAACTGGCCGCCGCCGCGAGGGTGGGCCTAAGCAGTACCGCGCATCCTCTTGCTCCGTCTTTGCCGCGGCTGCAACAATCAACGGGAACCAGCTTGTCAGACTTCCTCTTCTGGCCCCAGTCCTGCGAATTCCCCAGCGACGAAACAACAGAACGCGGTTCGATGGCGTGATTGTTCCCAGGCGAATTCCAATCTTATCACTGATCGCAAGATTGAAATCACGCTCTAAATGAGCGTGGTCCTCAAGGTCGGGATGACACGCAGTGTACCGATATTGGGAGTAGTCTTTCTTGGCCCGACGGGAGCAGATCTTCGCCAGCAGTCTCCAACCCGCTGCAATCGCAAACAACAAGATATCGGGGTAGGGCCCTCTGAAAAACCCGCTTACCAATATAGACATACTCAGGATATTGTGATATACTGTATGTATGGAACGCAAACCGGAACACCCCACGTTGTTGGACGGAGCGGCGGTCGAGCTCGGCGGGCCGCGGACGATGGC
>JACRLV010000270.1 GCA_016235145.1 Planctomycetota bacterium | reverse complement strand
GAACTACGCCAAGGCGACGGTGCAGGCCAAGGTGCGGATCGAGGAGCCGGACGAGCATCTGCGCGTCGACGGCGCGGCGCAGGTCCAGTTCCTGTCGCAGGACCCGCGCGAGGCGCCCGCCGCTTCGCAAACCAGGCCGACGATCTGGATTCCGACCGCCGCGGTCCAAACCGAAGCCGGCGAGACGATCGTGTACGTCGTGGTGGATTCGAAAGCCAAGCGCACGCCGATCCGCACCGGCCGCAACCAGAGCGGGCAAGTCGAAGTGCTCCAAGGACTGAGCGACGGGCAGACGATCGTCGCCAAAATCCCCGAAGCGATGAAGGACGGACAGCGCGTCCGCTGAGCACGTGCGGCCTCGTGATCCGACACACTTGGAATTTCGGTTGGGTGGTACGGGCGTCCCGCCCGTTTGACGGCCGAGACGGCCGTACCACCCGAAAACTTGAGCTTAATGGAACACTCGTATTGCCCGGCACGTTTGCGAGCGCGTGCCCCGCTTCGCTACCATTTCCGGCAGGAATTCAGCGTCTTCGCTCTGAAACGGATGTCGCATCTGCCCGGCATCGCGGGGAATGGAATCCATGAACTCTGTCGAATCGCTGCACGGACGCCGCGTGATTGTGATGGGGCTCGGTCGGTTCGAGGGCGGCGTCGGCGTGACGCGCTGGCTCGCAGAGCAGGGCGCTTCCGTCGTCGTCACTGACCGCGAACCCGCCGAGAAGCTCGCCGCTTCCGTCGAACAAGTCCGCTCGCTTCCGAACGTCACCTTGCGCCTCGGCGGCCACGTCGAAAGCGACTTCACCGCGGCCGATCTCGTGGTTGTGAATCCGGCCGTGCCGCCGAATTCGCCGTACCTGAAGGCGGCGATCGCGGCGGGCGTGCCCTTCACGACCGAAATCAACCTCTTCGTCAGCCGCTGCCCGGCCGCGATCGTCGGAATCACCGGCTCCGTCGGTAAGAGCACGACCACCGCCATGATCGGCCATGTGCTCGAGCACGCGCTGCCGAATCGGCGGACGTACGTCGGCGGAAATCTCGGAAAATCCCTGCTGGATCGCCTTCCGGAGATCGGCTCCGGCGACATCGTCGTGCTCGAATTGTCCAGCTTCCAGCTCGAACGCACGCCGCTGGTGCGCTGGAGCCCGCACGTCGCGGTCCTGACGAACATCACGCCGAATCACCTGGACTGGCACGGCGGTTTCGCCGCGTACGCCGCCGCGAAGCTGAACATCGTCCGCTTTCAGGATCCGTCGCGCGATCGCATCATCATCCACGACACGCCGGACCTGCGCGAGAAATTCGACCACCTCTTCGGCGATCTTTCCGGGCTTTGGCGATACGGCATCAAGGACCGCACCGCCGTCGCCCGTCGCCAATCGACCGCGGCGGTGGATTGCGATGACGAGCGGCAAAGCTGGCCCGACACGCGACTCGACCTGCCAGGCGCCCACAACCTCGAAAACGCGGCCGCCGCGCTGACGGTGGCGCACGTGCTCGGCGTGGCGCCGGACGCAGCGAAAGCGGCACTGGCCGGCTTCCCCGGCCTGCCGCACCGATTGCAGCGCGTGGCGGTGCGCGACGGCGTGACGTACTACAACGACTCGAAATCGACGACGCCCGAAGCGGCCGTGACCGCGATGCACGCGATCGACGCGCCGCTGATCATGATCCTCGGCGGCTACGACAAGGGCAGCGATCTTTCGCCCGCGGCCCGACTGGCGGCGAAGCGAGCGAAATTCGCCGCTTGCCTCGGCAAGACCGGCCCGACGATCGCTGAGACCATTCAACGCGAAGGCGGCCGGGCCGAACTCTTCGACACGTTCGAGGCCGCCGTCGCGGCCTGCCGCCGCGAAGCCCGCGCCGGCGACGTCGTCCTGCTTTCGCCCGCGTGCGCTTCATGGGGTATGTTCGAGGACTACCGCCAGCGCGGCGAGGCGTTCACGCGCCTCGTGAACGCGTGAAGAGCCGCCGCACCGCGCCGCTATCCGCTCCGCTGCTCCGCTGGTATCGCGCGAATCGCCGCGATTTGCCGTGGCGGCGCACGAGCGATCCCTATCGCATCTGGCTTTCCGAAATCATGCTTCAGCAGACGCGCGTCGAGGCGGTGATTCCGTACTACGGGCGGTTTCTGGCGGATTTTCCAACCGTGCAGTCGCTCGCGGACGCGCCGATCGACGAGGTTCTTCGGCGCTGGGCGGGTTTGGGTTACTACTCGCGCGCCCGAAATCTCCACGCCGCGGCGAAACTCGTCGCGACGCAACATGCGGGCAAGTTTCCCGACCAGCCGGAATCGCTCGCGGAGCTTCCCGGTGTCGGGAGATACACGGCCGCGGCGATCGCGAGCATCGCGTTCGGCCGGCGCGCGGCGGTCCTCGACGGCAATGTCAAACGTGTTCTCGCGCGCTGCATGGGGATTCGCGAGAGCATCGATTCGCCGGCGACGGTGCGACGCTTATGGACGCTCGCCGAAAGCCTCGTTCCGGCACGCTCCCCGGGGGATTTCAATCAGGCGATGATGGAACTGGGCGCCACGGTCTGCACGCCGCGCAAGCCGCACTGTGATTGTTGTCCTCTCGCGCAGCGATGTGTCGCCGCGAAGACCGGGTCGCAGCACGAAATCCCCGTCCGCCGAAAGAAGCCCAACGCGCCGACGATCATCGCGGCGTGCGCGTGGATCGAGCGCCGCTCGCGTGTGCTTCTCGTTCAACGACCGCACCGCGGCTTGCTCGGCGGCCTGTGGGAGCTGCCAGGCGGGCCGGCGGATAATGGCGAGGCGCCGGCCGACGCTTTGCGCCGCCAGGGACGCGAGGCGTTCGGCGTAACGCTGGCCGTGGGGAAGTGTCTGGGCGTCATCGAGCACGTTTTCACGCACCGGCGACTTTTGCTGCACGTATTTCGCGCCCGCATCACCAAGGGTGAGCCGTCCCCATCACGCCACATCGCTCACGATTGGTTTGAGCTTGATGAACGCACGTGGCCCGCGCTGGCGACGGTCGATCGCCGAGCGATGTTGCTCGCCTTTGGCGAATGCCCTGGCGGCCCGGTCCATCCGAGCCCGAGGCGCAAGCGAGGGACGAACGACGGGCGGCGTCCTTCGCGGTAGGTCTCTCGCCGGCGCTTCGGGCGCGGATTGTTGAATTCCCTCGCCGCGCGAATTGAACAGGCGCCCTCACCCCGCCCCTCTCCCGGAATACCGGGCGAGGGAGTAGCGGCCCGCGCCCGCGCACTTCCCGCATTCATGCGCGCCCGCGCGCGGCCACGCATTTGTTCGCGCGGCCACGCATTCATGCGAGCCGTCGCGTGGCCTTTCACTTGCGCGCGCGGCCGCGATTGACGATGTTCGTCGCCGAGCGGATGATTCGATTGACATGAAAGCGTTTTCATCGGCTGAAAGGCACGCTTTCTCCGCATCGCTCGCCGTCGCCGAGCCTCGCCGGCGATCCTCGAATGCCGGGAGAGACACATGATCCGTCGCGCGGTTCTTTTGTTCCCACTCCTCTTCCCGGTTGCGGTTGCACTCGCCCAGCCGCGCGTGCTCGACGCATGCGAATCCGCGGCTGCCTGGAAAGTCGCTCCGTCCGACGGCGTGAAAGCCGAGCTGTCCGTTGTCGATGGCGTCCAAGGAAAAGCCGTGCGGCTGACCTACAACTTCGAGGCCGGCTCCGGCTTCGTCGTGATCCGCCGCGAGTTGCCGCTCGATCTGCCGCCGGAATTCCGCTTCAGCTTCCAGCTCCGCGGCGACAGCCCGCCGAACAACCTGGAGTTCAAGCTGATCGACCCGAGCGGCGACAACGTCTGGTGGCTGAATCAGCGGGCGTACGAGTTTCCGCGCGATTGGAAGAAAGTCACGATCCCTTCGCGACGGATTCAGTTTGCGTGGGGGCCGGCGGGCGGCAAAACGCCGCTGACGAAGATCAGCGCGCTTGAATTCGCGATTGCGGCCAGCAGCGGCGGAAAGGGTGTAATCGATTTCGATCAACTGACGTTCGAGCCGATCCCGAAGCGCGGCGAGCCGAAACCGATTTGCGTTTCGTTTTCCTCTGCGCAGGCAGGCGCGAAGGAGCCGGTCGAATTACCGGCGGATTGGAAGCTCAGCAACAGCATCCGCCCTCCGTGGCCGGCAACGATTGCTCTCGACCTCGGCGGCGTACGCCAATTCGGCGGCCTGATCATCGATTGGGATGAAAACGACTACCCGCGCGATCTCGATGTGGATGCGTCGCTGGACGGAGCGACCTTCGACACGATCGCCCAGGTCCGCGGCGCCCGCGGCGGGCGGCGTTACATCCAGATCCCCGACGGCGAAGCGACGCACCTGCGCATACGCATTCTCGCCGCGGCGAGCGAAGCAGGCGTCGGCCTGACGCGGCTCGAACTCGCTCCGCCGGAATTCGGCCAGTCCGCGAACGCGATGTGGTCGCGCATCGCCCGCGACGCCCCGCGCGGCTGGTACCCGCGCTATTTCCTCGGCGAGCAACAGCCGTGGACGGTGATCGGCGTCGAAGGCGACGACAACGAGGCGTTGATGGACGCCGCGGGGGCGATCGAGCTTGGCAAGGGCGGCCCGCGGCTGGAGCCGTTTCTGTATGTCGATGGGAAGTTGATTACATGGGCAGATGTCGACCTTCAGCATCGCGTCGACGGCCCTCGCAGAATCGTGGCCTGGAAACGTGCGGATTTGACGATGGAAATTTCGGCGTTTGCGAACGGCAAGCCCAGCCGGTCATCTGTCGTTGTCGCCTATGAGATTTCGAACGGTCCGGGAACATCGGGAAGATTATTTCTTGCCATACGTCCGTTTCAGGTGCTTCCTCCGTGGCATGAGCTGAACTTGACAGGTGGGTTTGCTCGATTAGGCGAGATTTCCCGCGAGAATCAAGTCGCGGTGGCAGAGCGATTCGCCGTGATCCCGTGGACCGAATTCACAAGTTTTGGAAATACTTGGGCTCAGCAGGGCGAGATCATTGAGTTTCTCGCCAGGGACAAATTCCCGAACGAAAGAGACCTGTTGCCCCGTCACGATTGGACAGCTTCAGGCGCCTTCGAGTTCTTGTTTCCGGAGCCGGACGGAAAATCCAAGACCGTGGTCGCAACCCTGCCGCTATCCGATCTGCCTGATCTGGAGCTTGGCATCAAGTCAGCACGTGACGCTGCCTCCGAACTGGAAAAGCGTGTAGGCGCGGCCTGTGGCGGCGATGCGAATCTCACGAGTCGCGTGCGATTGAAGCTGCCCGAGTCTGCGGATCGCATTGCCGAGACCTTTCGCGCCATGCAGCAGTACATCCTGATCAACGCCGACGGCCCGCGCATTCAGCCCGGCTCGCGCACCTACGAGCGAAGCTGGATTCGCGACGGGGCGCTCACCGGCACGGCTCTGCTGGTCACCGGCCACGGCGACACGATGCGCGATTTTCTCGACTGGTACGGGCCTTACCAGTATCCCAGCGGCAAGATTCCGTGCGTGGTCGATAAACGCGGACCCGACCCGGTGCCCGAGAACGACAGCCACGGCGAGTACATCTACGCCGTCGCGACGTACTATCGCTTTACGCATGATCGCGAGTTCTTCACGCGGCATTTCCCGCGCGTCACAAAGGCGGTCGAGTACATCGAGTCGCTGCGGGCGCAGCGGATGACCGACGAGTTCAAGAGCGGACCGCCGGAAAAACGGATGCTGTACGGCATCGTGCCCGAGTCGATCAGCCACGAAGGCTACTCGGCCAAGCCGATGCATTCATACTGGGACGGTTTTTTCACGCTGCGCGGGCTGGCCGATGCGGCGTATCTGGCGGGTGAGATGGCAAATGTGGGGCCGGCCTCGAATGGGGGAGAGGATGGGGGAGAGAATGTGGGGCAGGCCTCCGGCCGGTCTCTTCCCCAAGAAGCCACATCTCACACAAGAGACCGGCCAGAGGCCGGCCCCACATCTCAAGCCGACCCCAAATCGAGTGGGGCGCCTCATTCCAACGCCCTTGAACAGAAATGGCGCGCCCTGGCCGACGACTACCGCAAATGCATGTACGACTCGATGCGGCTGACGATGGACCTGCACAAGATCGACTATGTGCCCGGCTGCGCGGAGCTCGGCGACTTCGACGCGACCTCGACCGCCATCGGCGTGTTCCCCTGCGGCGAGCGCGGCCGAGCTCCCGAGCCGCAGCTTTCCAACACCTTCGATCGCTACCTGCGCTTCTTCCGCGACCGCCGCGATGGAAAGATCGAGTGGCGGGAATTTACGCCCTACGAGGTGCGGCTGGTCGGCGCGTTCGTGCTGATGGGCCGGCCCGACGAGGCTCACGAGCTGCTCGACTGGTTCTTCCAGTACCAGCGGCCCGCCGGCTGGCATCAATGGGGCGAGGTCGCCTATCGCGACGAAAACTACCCCGGCTTCGTCGGCGACATGCCGCATACCTGGGTCGGCAGCGATTTCGTCAACAGCGTCCGCAACATGTTCGTTTACGAACGCGACGACGCGCTGGTCCTGGCGGCGGGCGTTCCGAAACGCTGGCTCGAAAAGCCGGATTCGCTCGCCATCGAGCGTTTTCCGACGCCCTACGGCCTGCTTTCGTACTCGCTCGCGTGGAGTGTCGAGGGCATGACGCTGACCCTGAGCGACGCCGCCGAACTGGCGAAACGGGCTGCCCAGTTCCAAGCCAAGCCGCTACGCATGGAATTTCGAATCCCCGGCGACCGAGACATCGCCGGCGTGACGATCGACGGCCGACCGACGCCCACGCCGGAGGATCGCGTGCTCGTTCTGGACGGCACGGTGCGCCGGGTGGATGTGCGCTACCGGTAGAGCGGGTTGCTTGTGTTACGTACGGGGATTCTGGCGATGTTGCTCTGCAAAGGCGGGTTCCGGCGCTGCTGCTCCGCGAGCGTGCCGTTGATTACATTTCCAATATGCGGTTGGTTCCTCATGGGAGTTTGAGTCTGGGTCGTGTTTTGGTCCCGGAGGGACCGCGGAGTGTAGCCACGGGTGAAGGTCGCGCAGCGACCGGAACCCGTGGATGCGAATTCGAATCGTCTCCTACCGCCCCAACGGGGCGGAGGAACGCGGGTCCAGACGATTCTCCTTCGACGATTCCTCCGCCCCGGCCGAGGGCGGGACCGGCACACCGCCTCCATCCACGGGTTCCGCGGTGTTCCGCCGCTCCACCCGTGGCTACAACCCCTCATCCCGTTGGGGTGAAAGACAACCGGAAGACGTGGGTAGCGGCGTGCCCAGGAACAGTGGCACGCCATTGGGCATGCAGTCAGCGAAAGAGCACTGCTCAAGAGCAGTGGCACACGGTGCGCGCAGACTCTATTTCGACGCGGGCGCGCTGGTCGGCGCCGGCGCGGTCTGCGGCATGCTCACCGCCGGCAGGTAAAACGGCCGCCCTTCCCGGATGTTCTCGATCATCTTGAAAATCGCCGGCTCGGACAGTGCGCGGACGCGCACCGCCGGATATCCCAGTGCGGCGACATCGACGCGCGAGCCATTTTCGACGTGACAATCCTGGCACTGGAGCGGCGTTTCGCGGCGCAGGGGATGCACGTTTTTCAGCATGCTCTCGCGCTCGCTCTGGCCGGCCGATCCGCCTCGTTTGAGGAATTCGCGGATCGCGTCTTCCGCGCCGGGATGCGTCAGGACGGGCTTGCCCGAAGGTGCATCGAGCAGCGCCAGCTTCGCGCCGTACGCGCCGCGGAAATAGCGCGGCAGGATGTCGCCGGCCAGTTGGATCAGTTGCGCCAACGGCGCGCTGCCCGCTCGGACCGCGGCGAGATGATCCGCCAGGCGCTTGATGCCCGGCTCGCCGCCCGCGTCGCGATCCGCCTCGTGCAACAGGGCGACGATCTCGCTCTGATCCTGCGCCGTCAGATCCTTCGCTTCCTTGTCGCGCAGCTTGTCGGCTCGGGCTACGGCCTGGAGCAGCGCCGGCGGGCCGCGCCGCGTTCCGTCCTTTACGTCATACCAAACCAACGGCAACGGCGACGCGTCGGTGTTCAGATGGCACACGCCGCAGTGCAGGGTGGTCGAGTGCATGTTGAGGAACGCGCGATCCGCCTTCTGCTTGCCGTGCGGCAGTGGACCGTGGCACCCGCTCCGCGTGCAGTCGTTCACGCCGTCGATCTGGATCCAGTTCTCGAACCGGTGAAAGTGCGCCAGCGGGCCGCGCGGATTTTCGACGGAAGCGATGCCAAGCCAATCCGGCCGGCGGCCGACCAGCGCTTCCGAGTCGAGCCGCTTGGGTAATTGCGAAATCTGCGCCGGCGTCGCGCCGGGCGTGATCAGCGAAACCACCAGGTAGCGCACCGAGCGATAGCTCAGAAACATAATGATCAGCAGCAACGCCAGCGAATACCCGCGCTCGAGGATGTTCAGCGCGAGCGGCTCGTCGCGGCGCGGCGCCTGAGATTGCGTCGGCGGATCGATGGAGGCATCAGCCATGGGTCACCTCGTTGGACGCGAGGCCCAGCTTCCTGGCGGCGTCATACACGTACTCCGGGTTCTCCTCCGCGAGCTTGGCGGTCGGCGTTCGGCCGCTCAACGTCGCGGGCGAGAACGGGAACACGGTCGGATTGAAGATCACGTTGTAGATGTGCAGGATTCCGACGTGAATCACCGCCAGAAAAGCCTCGTACGTGTGGATGATCAGGCCCAGATTGAAGACCCGTCCGCCGAGCCAGTGCGAAGCGATCTGCTCGCCCCACAGCATCAACCCGGTCAGGCCGAGCAGCGTGGTGCCCCACACGACGCCGAAGTATTCGAACTTCTCGGTGACGGTGAATTTTCCGAACGTCGGACGTTCCGAACGCAGACCGACCAGGTAGGCCATCAACTGGCCCATCTTGCCGGCGTCTTGCGGCGTGATGCCCAGCGGAAGTGCGAAGTACGCGCCCAGAACGCCCAGCCGCCGCCCGTCCGGACCGGTCCGCCGTGCTTGCTTGAGAACGCGCAGGCCGACCGGCGCGAGATGGATCGCGAATCCGACGATCAGCGAGATCCCGGCCCAGTGGTGGACGATTCGCGCGGCCGAGAGGCCGCCGAACCAGTCGATGACGACGCGCGCCCAACCATCGTCGGCGAATTTCATCGGAAAGCCGGTGACGCACAGGGCCGCGAAGAGCAGCGCGAGAATCCAGTGTTGTACGCGCTGCCACACGCTGAAACGCGTCAGCAGAGAGCGGCCGCGCGGAGAACGCATGATCTCTTCCGCCTGCGCCTCGGCGCGTTCCGCGTGGTGCGAGTGCCGTCCAAGAAACAGGTGCAGCAATTCGAGAATGACGATGCTCGCGGACGGCCCGAATGAGATCACGGTGATGATGATGAACGCGACCGCCAGGCCATATTCAAGCGGTCCGGCGGTCGTCGAGAGATCAAAGTGCACCGCCGCCGCGCTGAACCGCGGATCCGCGCCGGGGTGACACGACGGATTGCGGCAGTTGTCCGCGATATTTGCGGAATTTACCGCGGAGTGTTGACTCTGCGGTCCGAGCATCAGATGCGCGTTTTCCCCCATCAGGACGTGGCAGGCGACGCAATCGGCGGCCGAGTTGTCGCCGAGGAGAGCCGCCTTGCCGTGAAAACTACGCACAAAAGAGCCGACCGTGTTCGGTAATTCGTGATCCTGCATTACCTTAGGATCGCTGTGGCAAACGGCGCAGACCTGGGCCTGCTCCAGCGGCGGGCGGGCGGATTGCAGCCTCCGCTCGGGCTGGTTGGGAAAGACCAGGTGACACTCCCGCGTACAGTCGACCGGCGTCAATTCGAGGTGGGGCACAACGCCGACCTGTTCCGGAAGGTGGCAAGCCGTGCAGCGAAGCCGCGCGTGTGGGCCGTGTTTGGAGTGCGTGAAATCGGGATCGATATAGAAGAGCCGGACAGTTCCGCTCTTTTCGTCAAAGCGGCTAAGTCCCGCTGACTGATGACAATACAGACAGTTTTCGCGATCCTGGCCGGCGGTTTCCGAAACCGCTCCCAAGAGCGCGGCGAGGGCGAGAATCCAGTTTCGTTTCATTTGTAACTCATGGCATAGCGCCTCGACGAAAGATGCGCTTGTTTCGGGGTTCGTCAGGCTAGCGCCCTGTGCCCCCGAAGCGCAGCGGATTTCGAGGCGCCGCGTGGCTGCGCGACCGACCCTTGCGACAGGGCCACGCCGCGTGGCGTCGGCCGAAACGGGCATGCAATTCTCGTGCGACTCCGCTACGCACCGGGCGGCGAGGTGCGGGATCGAAATCGCAGAAAACACCCCGGAACCGCCAAGCTCGATAATCGCGAAGAAAGTGACGGATTACCGTCATTTTGCAGCGTGAAGACGGTTCATCATCAATCTAAGAAATATAGTCCGGGCTAGTTGCAGAACACC
>JACRLV010000269.1 GCA_016235145.1 Planctomycetota bacterium | reverse complement strand
GGACAACGGGCGAGACGCCCGTACCACCCGTGATGCACTATTTCTGACTAGCTACACTAGTGGTCCGGCGACTGTGTTCTTTCGGATGGGGAGCATCGGCGTCTCGCCGGTGCGCACCGGCGAGACGCCGATGCTCCCCGAAAACAATGCATTGACGAATCACTGTCAGCCCGCCGCCGCGCCGCACGCCGGAGTCATGGGCCGCGATTCTGTTCATCCAACGCAGCGGATTCCCGCCCGTTGGCATCCGCTCGACCCTACGTCACCAGAAGCGACGCCATCGAGTCCCACGCCTGCGACCGCGCCAGCGCCATGGTGAACGCGGACAGCCCGATCTGCGCTCCAACTCCCAGCGCCAGCCAGCGATCAAACGATCGTGTCACCACGCACCGCAGCCCCAGCAGCGCCACGCCAAGCAGCAGCGCCATGAAATACGGCCCGAACACGTGCTCCCACGCCGTCCCCAGATACAGGTTGCTCAGCGGGTTGATTCGGCTGATCGCGGCGGCGGTCGCACCCAAGGTTCCCGTGAACATCATCGCCCGATGCACCGTCGGACGCCGACGCTGCCATACCGCCACCGCCACAAACCCGCCGAAGCTCAGTACGGTCAGCAGCGGCACGGCCATGAACGCTTTGGCTGTAAGGCCCCAGATCCTCACGTCCGGCGGCGTAACCTGCGCCGACCGCACGCCCACAATCGAACCGACGACCACCACGATCGCCGCCAGCCCGACGCCGAATCGGCCCAGCGTCATGTGCAGCTTCTTGCGGCGAAGCGCAACCAAAAACGGCTGAATCGTGAACAGCATGATCCAGGCCGACATCGCGACGCCGTGCACGATGATCAACGTGCGGATCGGCGGCGGGATCGGCCGGCCCGGATGCGACATCCCGTGGAAATAGAACAACTGGAATCCCCATGCCGTCGCCGCAAGCAGCAGCAGACCGGACAGCGGGTAAAACCAGCGCACCGGATCAAAAGCGACGGATTCGCGCGCTTGTGGGCGCGCGGAGGCGGCGATCGTGGTCATGCAGAATCCTCGCGGCTCGACGAAACAATTGCGGCCCGAACGGACAGACGCGGCAACCGCAGCGCCGTCCACACCTCACTGCATTCTCGACGATCGGGAGCCGGAGTCAACCTGAGACCGGTTTTTCGGCATGATCCGGCGGTGGCTGCGGATTTCGGCAATCCGCCGAGGTCGAACGCGTGATCCGGGCCCGAAGCGCCAGCGAGTGGCCCTGCGCCTTGGCGACCGCCCCTCGCTTGCGCTTCATTCATCTCCCGACGAATCTTCGCGGCGCGAGGGGATTTTTCGGGTGATGAAGCGATGGCCGGCGCGCGAACGTAGCGGCCTGCGTCTCGCAGGCCGTAGGCCACGAGCGGATCCGGAATGCGCGGCCGGTCCCATGCTATACGGCCGGCGAGACGCCGGCCGCTACAGTGATTGCCGCGCGCCGGACTTGGGCTGCGGGCAACGCCCGCGCTGGGGGCTCCGGTTTGAGGATCTGCCGGAGTTATGAACTACGCCCCTCGCAACGCTTCGATCTGCTTGTCCCCCGCCAACTCGCCAACTACAGTGTGAAAAAGAGGTTGCGTCCGTCCGCCACCGCGTGAAAGAGAAGCGTCCGCGAATGATCGTGCCATTGCCGCAAACCAGTCCGCCCGCGCCGCCGCAGGCCGCGCGGCTGCACGTCTTGAACCAGACGCTCGACGAACTTACCGCTGCGCTCGTGGCGATCGGCCAGACGAAATTTCGCGCCCGGCAGATTCTCGAGTGGGTCTACCGCAGAGGCGCCGCCGATTTCGCCTTGATGACCAACCTGTCCAAGGACTTTCGCACCTGGCTCGATCAGCACGCGGTCGTACGGACGGCCCGCGTCTCGCGCGAATCGGTCGCCGGCGACGGGACGCGAAAGCTGCTGCTGACGCTGCCCGACGGGGCCGACGTTGAAACAGTCTGGATCCCGACCGATCGGCGCCACACGGCCTGCATTTCTTCGCAGGTCGGCTGCCCGGTCGGATGCCGCTTCTGCGCCAGCGGCCTCGACGGCGTCGAGCGAAACCTGACCGCCGGCGAAATCGTCGAACAGGCGTATGCGATCCAGGAACTGATCAACAAGACAGCGCCGGCGTGTGAACAGCCCGCCGCTGCCGCCGACGCCCTCGACACCGCCCCTGGCGAGCATCGCAGCTCCACCGGCGGGCGGCTTTCCAACATCGTGCTGATGGGAATGGGCGAGCCGCTCGCGAACTACGCGAACGTGATCAGGGCGATTCGCATCCTCAACGCACCTTGGGGCATGGGCGTCGGGGCGCGGAAGATCACGCTCAGCACGGTCGGCCTGCCCGCCCAGATTCGCAAGCTCGCCGACGAGGATCTACAGCTCAATCTCGCCCTCTCGCTGCACGCGACCGACGACGGCCTGCGGCGCGAGCTGATCCCCTGGGGCAAGGGCGTGCCGATCGCCGAGCTGCTCGACGCATGCCGGCATTACTTCGATCGCACCGGCCGCGAAGTGACGTTCGAGTATGTGCTGCTCGAAGGCGTCAACGATCGTCCGTCGCACGCCGAGCAGCTCGCGCGCTACGCCAAACGCGTGCGCGCAAACGTGAACCTGCTCCGCTACAACCCGGTGCCGGGCTTGGATTTCCGCCGACCAAGCTCCGAGGCGGCGTTCGAATTTCAGCGTGTGCTGCGCGAGCGCGGAGTGAACGTACACATTCGCACATCGCGCGGCGCGGATGCCGACGCCGCCTGCGGACAGCTCCGCCGATCCGCAAAGAGCAAATGAGCAAGCGCTGGAAAATTCTGCTGGCCGAACCGCTGGACGGCGCCGCCGACGAGCGGCTCGCGGCGGCCGCGGATATCGTTCGCCCCGCGGCGGCGGACGGATCGTCGCTGGCGGCGGCGATCGGCGATTGCGACGCGCTGGTCGCCCGCACGCACACGCCCGTCACCCGTCGCGTCCTGGAAGCCGGCCGCGGGCTGCGCGTCGTCGGAATCGCCGGCGGTGATGCTCACGGCCTTCAGCGCGTTCTGGATGTGGCGGATTTTCTTCTCCGGCATGTCGAGCGCGCGGGCGAGTTCGCCAGTGCTCGGTTGCCGTTTTTCATGCTCGCGGAAGTGGTCGATGGCCCGCCGGTAGCGCGAGATCAGTTCGACCATGTACGCGGGGATGTGCACCGGCTTGTCGCCGTTGATCAGGCTGCGCTTGATGGACTGCTTGATCCACCATGACGCGTAGGTGCTGAAGCGCGTGTTCTGCGCCGGGCCATACCCTTCGACGGCGCGGATCAGCCCGAGATTCCCCTCGTTGATCAGGTCCGAGAGCGGCATCCCGCGCTTGGCGTACTTCTTGGCGATGTTCACCACCAGCCGCAGGTTCGCGCTGACCATGCGCTCCCTAGCCATTTGCGCCGTGCGCTCCGCTTCGTCACGGGCCTCGAAGCTGATGCCGCCTTCCCGGAATTGCTCGGCCGCGGTCCGAGCGTAGCGCACTTCGCCCGCCAGCCGCCGCTCGTCCTCGGGGGAAAGAAGGTCGGCCTTGTTGATCTGCTTGAGGTAGGTTTGCAGTCCTGCATCGACGATCATGCGTGACCTCGTCCGTCGCGCCGGTCGGGGCGCGTGCGGTCAAAGAAAGGTCCCACGATTCAGTTTCGACGACCTGCCTCCTGATAAGAAACGAGCGAGCGCTGCGGCGGCGCTTCACCGACCCCTCCCAAGGAGGAGGAAGCCCTCCCCCAGCCCCTCCCAGAGGGAGGGGGGAAAAGGCAGCTCTCCTCCGACCCCTCCCAAGGGAAGGGGGGAAGAGGAGGCGGGCATAGCCCGCCCT
>JACRLV010000268.1 GCA_016235145.1 Planctomycetota bacterium | reverse complement strand
CAACAGCAATCTGGCCACGTCAATCTGGGACACCGCTTCATGCAGTCACCTATGCACCGGCGACGGCCATTCAGACCTCAAGTACGCAAGTGCTTTCTCACCCGGTGGGTCACGGTTCGTCGGCGTTTGTGGTGCACCAACAAACCGCGCGATTATCTGGAATACGTCCGGATGCGGCACCGCGTGCAGCTTCTCGCCCGCCGCCGGCAGCGGTGGCGACATTCGTGCGGTCGCTTGGTGCCCGGATCCGGATTACGACGTCATCGTCACTGGGAGTGGCGACAACGGTGTAATCATGGTGTGGAATGCTCAGTCGTGCGCGTCGCTGCACTCGATGCATGAAAACCACGGCGCGTGGGTGCACTCACTCGCCTTTTTCCCCGGCAGCCGGCAGTTTCTGTCCGCTGGCAACGATGGCACCGTGCGAATGTGGAGCGCCGATGGGACCAGCCAATTGGGACCACCTCTCGTGGCGCACAACGGCCTGCCGGTTTATGCCGTAGCGATCTCTCCAGACGGTTCGCTCTTCGCAACCGCCGGCGCGGATAACGTCGCACGTCTCTGGCTGACGGCATCGTGGCCGCCGCCAGCGCCGGCCCCGCTCCGCGAGTTCGGACACAGTGGACCGGTTAACTGTGTGGCGTTTTCACGCGACGGCCGCCTGCTCGCAACCGGCAGCGATGACTGGACGGCACGCGTGTGGCCTGCGCTCGAGGATTGCGACGGCGATGGCATACCAGATCATCAGGATCAACTGGATTATCCGGAGTTCATCCTTCAGCCCGCGTCGCAGACCTCGTGCGCCGGCGGAGACGCCGACTTCTTCGTCCAAGCCCAGGGCGCGCCTCCGTTGGATTACCAATGGACCAAGGACGATGTGGTTCTCGTTGACGACGGGCGCATCGTCGGGTCCAATACGCCGCACCTTCGGATTGATCCTATGCGACCGAGCGACGCTGGCGATTACCGCATTAGCGTCGGCAACGTCTGTGGCGCCATGTCCAGCAGCATCGCTCGGCTCACCGTTATCTGCATCACTGCGGATTTGAACTGTGACCGGACCGTCGACCTGACAGACCTTGCAACGCTGCTTGCCCGTTTCGGTACAGCGTCAGGCGCGACGCTGGCCGACGGCGACCTCGACGGCGACGGCGACGTGGATTTGATCGATCGGACAATGCTGCTGGGCAATTTCGGCGCCATGTGTCCGTGACGCACCGGCATGCGCCCGCCTTCGGGGATCCGTAGGCCTGAACAGTGACAGGCGCCGCGAGAACCCGCTTCCTGACGCGCGCGGCCCGGATCAGGACCGGGCCGTCGCTACGGACGACTGAAGGCGGGCCGCCGGGAGACTCACGCGCTACGTCGCGTCCGCACCGGCCGCGGCGAGTTCCGGCTTTGAGCCGCCTTCGCCGTCGATGCCCTCGAACTTCAGCTTCTTCTCGTCGGGCTTGCCTTCGGGCGTTTCGACCGCGACGCGGATGACCTTCTTGCCCGCGAACTTGTTGCGGAGCAGGTCTTCGCTGAGCGGGTCTTCGACGAGAGTCGAAATCGTGCGGCGGAGCGGCCGCGCGCCGAATTTCTCGTCGGTGCCCTTGGAGATCAGCAGTTCCTTGGCCTCGTCGGACAGGACCAGCGAGAAGCCCTTCTCCTTGACGCGCTTGCCGACCTTCGAAACTTCCAGGTCGAGAATGTTGAACAGCTCCTGGCGCCCCAGCTTGTGGAAGACCACGACCTCGTCGAGGCGGTTGATGAACTCGGGCCGGAAGAAACGCTCGAGCTCGCCGACCAGCATCTCCTTCATCTTCTCGTAGTCGACGTTCTCGTCGCGCTTCATGAAGCCGAACGGATCCTGGCTCATGATGCGGTCGGCCCCGATGTTGCTCGTCATGATCAGGATCGTGTTCTTGAAGTCCACGTGCCGCCCGAACGAGTCGGTCAGCCGGCCTTCTTCCATGATCTGGAGCAGCATGTTGAACACGTCGCCGTGCGCCTTCTCGATTTCGTCGAGCAGCACGACCGCGTACGGCCGGCGGCGGACGCGCTCCGTGAGCTGGCCGCCTTCCTCGTAGCCGACGTAGCCCGGCGGAGCGCCGATCAGGCGGCTGACGTTGTGCTTCTCCATGTATTCCGACATGTCGATCGTGATCAGGGCCTCTTCGTCGCCGAAGAGAAACTCCGCCAGCGTCTTGGCCAGCAGCGTCTTTCCGACGCCCGACGGCCCCAGGAAGATGAACGAACCCATCGGCCGGTTCGGATCCTTCAGACCGCTGCGGCTGCGGCGGATCGAGCGCGCGATGGCGCTGATCGCCTCGTTCTGGCTGATGACTTTCTTGTGCAGCTCGCCTTCGATCTGAAGAAGACGCTCGATCTCGTCTTTCTCGAGCCGCTTGAGCGGGATGCCGGTCATCATGCTGACCACTTCCGCGACGATGTTCTCATCGACCACGCCGTCGACCTCGCGGGCCCGGTCCTTCCAGTCCTTCTGCATCTGCTCCTTCTTCATGCGGAGCGTTTCGCACTTGTCGCGCAGCTCGGCGGCCCGCTCATAGTCGGCGTTCTTGACCGCCTCTTCTTTTTCCG
The DNA here is from genome assembly GCA_016235145.1 of Planctomycetota bacterium. GTDB lineage: Bacteria > Planctomycetota > Phycisphaerae > UBA1845 > Fen-1342 > JACRLV01. The sequence continues at coordinate 9,878 of JACRLV010000268.1, read as the reverse complement.
ATCCGAGCCGCTCGATTTCGCGCTCGATATCCGCCAGGTCCGGCGGCATCGTCATGCTCTTGATGCGGATGCGGGCGCCGGCCTCGTCGATCACGTCGATCGCCTTGTCGGGCAGCACGCGGCCGGTGATGTAGCGATGCGACATCTCGACGGCGCTGTTGAGCGCGGCCTCGGTGATCTGCACGCGGTGGTGCGTCTCATAACGGTCGCGCAGTCCCTTGAGGATTCTCAGCGTGTCCTCGATGCTCGGCTCGTCGACGTGAATCGGCTGGAACCGCCGCGCCAGGGCCGCGTCTTTCTCGATGTACTTGCGGAACTCGTCGAAGGTCGTCGCGCCGATGCACTGAATCTCGCCGCGCGACAGGGCGGGCTTCAGCACGTTGCTGGCGTCGATCGCGCCTTCGGCGCCGCCGGCGCCGACCAGCGTGTGCAGCTCGTCGATGAACAGGATGACGTTGCGAGCCCGGCGGACTTCGTTCATCACCGCCTTGATGCGCTCCTCGAATTGGCCGCGGTACTTGGTGCCGGCCACCATCATCGCCAGATCGAGCACGACGATCCGCCGCCCGTGCAGAATTTCGGGCACTTCGTGGTTGATGATCTTCTGCGCCAGGCCTTCGACGATCGCCGTCTTGCCGACGCCGGCTTCGCCCAGCAGCACCGGGTTGTTCTTCATGCGGCGGCAGAGCACGGTGATGACGCGCTCGATTTCCGACGAGCGGCCGATCACCGGATCGAGCTTGCCTTCGCGGGCCAGGTCGGTCAGGTCGCGGCCGAAGGAATCGAGCGCCGGCGCCTTGCTCTTGCCGGCCTTCTTGGCCTCGCCGGGCGCACCCGCCGGCGGGCCGCCGGCGCTGGGGGCTTCTTCCGGCTCGACGCCCGCGCCGAGCAGGTTCAAGACCTCCTCGCGCACGTCTTCGAGCTTGAGGCCCAGATTCATCAAGACCTGAGCGGCGACGCCGTCCTGCTCGCGCAGCAATCCGAGCAGCAGGTGCTCAGTGCCGACGTAGTTGTGGTTCAGGTTGCGGGCTTCCTCGATGGCGTATTCGATCACGCGTTTGGCGCGGGGCGTCTGGGGGAGCTTGCCCATTGTGACCATCTCAGGGCCGCTCTTGACCAGCTTCTCGACCTCCAGCCGCACCTTGCGCAGGTCGACGTTCAGGTTCTTGAGGACGTTCGCGCCCACTCCGGAGCCTTCCTTGACCAGGCCCAGCAGGATGTGCTCCGTCCCGATGTAGTCGTGGTTGAACCGCTGCGCTTCCTGGTTGGCCAGCGCCATCACCTTCCGCGCACGATCCGTAAATCGTTCAAACATGGCCGCTTCGCTCCTTCGTGCGGAGGCGTCGGCGAGAGCTGCGCCGATTCCGCGTGAAATCCCTGCTATTCACCGCGATTGTAGCGCACCGCGCATACCCCAGCAAGGATGACGCGGATTCGACACGCGGCATCCAATCAAGCCCGCCGGCTGCGACAGGGCGTGCGCAGTCCCATCGATACCTCCGACTCCTCCTATCGGCCGGCGGACCTTTTTGTAGAAAGAAAACGTTGCGGCGACGGATCCCGGTCGTTCTCGCAAATCGCTAACGCCCGTCCGGCTGAAGGGTTGCATCCGTTTCTTCGCGGTAGATGCGGTGCCGATCGAGACGCTTGACGCGCGCCCAGGCTTCGGTCGACCGCTCCGCATCGCCTTCCAAGCTCGCGGCTTGCGCGAGGCGGTAGGCCACGTGAAGGTCGCGCTCGGCCAGCGGAGTCAATTCGGCGATCGCTGATTCGTCGATCCGCCCCTGGCGGAGCGCTTCGGTAATAGAAGCTAGCGCGGTCCGCCGCCCGCTGCTCGCCGACCTGCGACCGCTGCGTGGCCCGGCCGCCGGCAGCAGAAACTGCGCGAGGATGTACGCCAGCGCAGCCAAGGCGGCGCTGCCACCTCGCGCGGCCGGCGAAAAGTCGTCGGGAAAGAGCAGCCGCGCCGCGATCGTGAGATTCGCACCCGCCGCAAAGGCAATCCCCAGCAGCAGCCCGGTCGCGACGCGGTTTCGCATGATCAACCCGCCGCCGGGCACAAACAGATTGACCCAGGCGGCGATGCCCGCGGGTCGTAGTCCGCCCGATTTCGGCTGCATGGAAAGCGCCATACAGCGAATATCCGCGCGGAACCGCTCCGAAGCAAGTCCGCCTCGCCCTGTTTGGCCCTTCGGCGCCGGCCCGTCTCTTTGTGGGGCGGGCCTCTGGCCTGTCTCTTCTGCAAGGTGGCTCAACGTCATCGAAGAGTCCGGGCATAGCCCGGCCCCACATTCAGACCGCGCCAGTACCGGCTCTTCCGAGCCGTCGCGGGCTTCGGTTGACACCGCTTTTCGGCGGCCTGAAGCTACGGCATCGACAGTCCGGTCGAGCGGCATGCAAAATGCCGAACGGCTGTTTGTGCTCGGGGATTGGCGCGAATGCCGTTCGAACCCGACGCCCGTGGCGACGTACTATCGCAAGTGAAGGAGAATCCTATGCCGATTCGCGTGGCTATCAACGGTTTTGGTCGCATTGGACGACTGGTTTGCCGGGCCGGCTCCAAGACGCCGGGGATTCAGTTCGTCGCGATCAACGATCTTGTTCCGCCGGACAACCTCGCATACCTGTTCCGCCACGACACGGTCCATGGCCGCTTCGAGGGCGCGGTGAAGGCGAGCGAGTCGGCGCTGAACATTGACGGCAACGAAATCCGCTGCTTCGCGGAAAAAGACCCGACAGCGCTGCCGTGGAAAGATCTGAAAGTCGATTACGTGGTCGAATCGACCGGCCATTTCGCCGACCGCGCAGGCGCCTCAAAGCACCTCGCCGCCGGTGCGAAACGTGTCATCATCTCGGCGCCCGCCAAGGATCCCGACATTTCGACTTTCGTGTTGGGCGTCAACGAGAAGAAGTTCGACAAGGCCAAGGACACGATTGTCTCCAACGCGAGCTGCACGACGAACTGCCTAGCCCCGCTGGCCAAGATCGTGCACGACAACTTCGGCATCGAAGAAGCCCTGATGACGACGGTCCACGCCGTCACCGCCACCCAGCCGACCGTCGACGGCCCGTCCAAAAAGGACTGGCGGGGCGGCCGCTCGGCGGGGTTCAACATCATCCCGTCGAGCACCGGCGCGGCAAAGGCCGTGGCCCTGTGCATTCCGGAATTGAAAGGCAAGCTGACCGGCATGGCGTTCCGCGTGCCGACCGTCGACGTTTCCGTCGTCGACCTGACCGTCCGCACGGTCAAGGAAACCTCGCTGGAGAAAATCAGCGCGGCGGTGAAGGCGGAGTCGGAAGGGGCGATGAAAGGCATCATGGGCTATACGGAAGAAGAGGTCGTCTCGTCCGACTTCGCGACGTGCAGCCTGAGTTCAATCTACGACTCGAAGGCCTGCATCCAGCTCAATTCGCGGTTCTTCAAGCTCGTGTCGTGGTACGACAACGAGTGGGGTTACTCGAACCGCGTGGTAGACCTGATGAAGTTCATCGCCGCGCACGACGGATTGGGCTGATTTCGCCGATCGCCGGATTCGGCCGACAGGTTTTCGCGCGCCCGCGCTTTCGCGCCGCCCGACGGGCTGGCGAGGGCGTGGGCTTGTGCATCGGTTTGCCCGCTTGGCGATGGAAAGTGCCCGATTGACTCGCGCGGATGCGCCGGTACGATAGATCGCTCGGTTGCGTGCCGAAGTTCGTCGCTTGCACCTGGAGAGGTGGCCGAGTGGCTTAAGGCGACGGTTTGCTAAACCGTTGAAGGGACTTTAGACCCTTCCGGGGGTTCGAATCCCCCCCTCTCCGTTACTCACTGGAAATCAGCGGATTCCTCGCAGGGCCGGCGGCTCAGGTCTCAGCTGTCGGCAACTCCGCCATCGCCGCGCGCGGACCGGGACTTCTGAACAACCATCTGTCGGCTATGACAAGCGGCGTGAGGGTTGTTACTCATGCCGCAGCGCCCGGATCGGGTCCATCGCTGCGGCCCGGCGAGCGGGATAGATGCCGAAGACGATGCCGGTCAGGCACGACACCAGCATCGACACCACCAGCGACCAGGTCGTGATCACCACCTGCCATTGCGTCACGCCGCGCAGCACGAACACCCCGGCGATTCCTGCTAGCAACCCCAGCAACCCGCCGATGGTCGCGAGCGTGATCGTCTCGATCAGGAATTGCGACGTGATGTCGTTGCGGGTCGCGCCGATCGCCCGGCGGACGCCGATTTCGCGGGTGCGCTCGGTGATGCTGGCGAGCATGATGTTCAGAATCCCGATGCCCCCGACCAGCAGCGAAATGCCGGCGATGATCGGCAGGACGATGTTGAACACCTGCTGCGTGCGCTGCTGCTGCTCGAGCAACTCGAGCGGAACGGTGATTTCGTAGTCCTTGTTCTTGTGCAGCGCTTGCAGGATCGCGCTGACGCCCCGGGCGGCGGTCATCACGTCTTCGACTTTCGCGGCCCGGCATACGATCTGGTGCAACTCGACCCGCGTCGCCTCGAAACTGCCGGATTTGGCCTTGATTTCGCTCAAGCCGAAGCGGCTGGCGATCGTCTCAAACGGGATGTAGACCTCCTGGGCCCGCTCGTCGATGCGCAGAATCGTGCGATTCGGGCTCTGAAATTCAATGTCGGGCAGCACGCCGACGACGCGGTAGTACTCGCTGCCGATCTTCAAATCGAGCTTCAGCGGATCGCCGACGTATTTCGCGTCGTTCAGCAGGCTGGCCCGGACCACGCATACGCGGCGACGCTCCGCGCCGTCCTCCGCGTCCAGCGTGCGGCCCAGGAACGGCCTGAGCCGCAGGCTCGCAAAATAACTCGGCGTCACGCCGCGCACTTTCGCGTTGATCCGGCGGCTCAGAAACCAGATCCAGCGCTCCGCATCCCGGACCGGCAGCACCTCCTCGACCAGCGGCAGCGTCTTGCGAATCTGGTCGGCGTCGTCGAACGTCAGGCCGTATTCCAGCTTCCAGCGCCGCTGTTGCTCGTCCTTCAGGTTCTCCTTCTCCGGCGGCTTGACCGCGTTGATGATGATGTTGCGGATGCCGAGTTCCTGAATTTGCGCCAGGATTGCCCGCCGCGCGCCTTCGCCGATGGCCACCATCGTCAGCACCGACGCCACGCCGAAGACGATGCCGAGCGTCGTCAGCAGCGAGCGCAGCTTGTGCCGCGCCAGATTGCGAAGCGCTTCGCGAATGAGTTCGAGCAGCACGCTCATGCGGCGCCTTCCTTCGGCCCAGAGCCGGTGTCGCCCGCGATGCGGCCGTCTCGCAGCGTCACGCGCCGCCCGGCCTGGGCCGCCACGGCGGGATCGTGCGTGATCAGCAGGACCGTGCGGCCGGCGGCGTTCAGCTCCTTGATCAGTCCGATGATTTCGGCGGAGGTGGCGCTGTCGAGGTTGCCCGTCGGCTCGTCCGCGAGAATCAGGGCCGGGTCGTTCGCCAATGCCCGGGCGATCGCGACGCGCTGGCATTCGCCGCCGGAGAGCTGGTTGGGCCGGTGGCTCAGGCGAGCGCCGAGGCCGACGCGATCGAGCAATTCGCGGCAGCGGTCGCGTCGTTTGGAGCGCGGCTGGCGCAGGTAGAACAGCGGCATTTCGACGTTTTCGAGCACGCTCAGATGCGGGATGAGCTGAAACGACTGGAATACAAAGCCGATTCGCGTACGGCGAACGAGCGAAAGCCGGTCGTCATCGAAGCACGCGATGTTCTCGCCCATCAGCAGGTAGTCGCCGCTGCTCGGCCGGTCGAGGCAGCCGATGATGTTGAGCAACGTGCTCTTGCCAGCGCCGGACGGACCGGCGATGGACACGAACTCGCCGGCCGCCACGGCCAGGTCGATGTCCTGGAGGACCGTGAGCGGGTTTTCGGCGCTTCCGTAGGTCTTCTCGACCTGGGCGAGCTTCAGCATGGGTTCGGATGGGATCACGCTGCGAGCTCGGAAGGCGCTGCCGTGGGCCCGAGAGGGGGTGGCACGGTCAGGCAGGCGCGCGCGAAATCCAAGTGTCGTGACGCAATGCACCGCGTCGGCCTGGCCGTGCTTTCGCGCGAGAAATTGACGCTCCAGGAGCACGGCCAAGCGATCGCGGGAGAGCGGTCGTTCGTCCCAAAACTGCTTCGCGCGATCGCTTGACCGTGCCACCCACAACGATCCGAGCCGCAAGCGCAAGCGCGCGGATATTTGTGCGAACGGATTCTGCCGCTGTCAATACCCGCGCGCTTGCGCTTGAGACTCTGATTGGTTCCGCGCGCTGGCGCTTGGGGTTCTGAAATGCGCATCACGGCCCACCTTTCGGCGCGGCCGCTGTCGGCGCCGCCGCCGCCGGCGCCGCCGGTTGCGACGACGTCTTGCTCTCTTTCGAGGCCGAAGACGCTCCCAGTTGCGGGTTGTACAGCAGCACGCGGTCGCCTTCGCTGAGCCCCTCCGTCACTTGCGTGTACGTATCGCTGCTGACGTCGATCTTGACCTCGGTCTTGGCCGGCGTCTCGCCGCGCATTACGAACGCAAAGTGCCTGCCCTCTTCGAGAAACACCGACTGGCGCGGGACAAACACCACATTCGGCCGCGCCTCGATAAATACCTCCGCTTTGGCGCTGATTCCCGGCCGCAGCGCCAACGCCGCGTCTTCTTCCATCGTGATTTCCACCGGGAACTTCTTGACGTCGTCGTCGCTGCCCCAGTCGTTCTGGCCCGCTGCCACCTGGGCGATCTTCGTGACCTTGCCCTTGAGCACCAGCCCCGGGTAGGTGTCCATGGTGACAGACGCCGGCTGATCGCTTTTCAGCTTGTTGATGTCCGCCTCGTGGACCTGAATCTGCACTTGCATCACGCGCAAGTCGGGAATCGTAAACAGCGTCTGTCCGCCCCAGATGTTCGCGCCCAGCTTCAGCCGCTCGTTCATCCAGCGCTGCTGCGGATCGCCGTGCAGCACGATGCCCGGCGAGGGCGCCTTGATGGTGCACTTTTCGATTTCCTTGACGACTTCGTCGTGATTCTTCCGAAGGGCGCCGAGTCGTTGTTCGTTGCCGCGCACCGTGACTTCCTTTTGCTCCAAGGTCGAAGTCGCCCGCAATTCGGCGTTTTGCAGGCCGCGCTCGGCGTCCGACAGGGCCGTCCGGCGGTCCGTCATCGTCATGGGGAACGTGTATTTTTCGAAAAGCTCCAGGTCGCTCTTGGCCGCGTCCAGCGAGATTTCAGCCCGCTTGAATTCGATTTCATCCAACTCCACTTGGGCTTTGCTGATGAAATCCTCGGCCAGCAGCTTCACGGAATCCTCGTACTTCTTCTTGGCGCGGCTGTGGGTGGTTTCGGCCTCCGTGATCTTGATTTCCAGCGCCCGGCGTTCCTTCGGCGCCTCGCCGTCGCGATATTTCTCCAGTTCCTTCTCCGCCTTGTCCTTCGCGATGCGGGCCTTCTCGATGTTCGCGACGTTTTCACCCTTTTGAATCTCAAATTCCGTCTGGGCGGATTTCAGGTCCACCTCAGCCTTCTTGATGTCGAGATCCATCTGTTGTGCGCTCTGCTCCAGTTCCTGCGTATCAAGCCGGCACAACACTTCGTCCGTTTGAACGGACTTGCCCTCTTCAATCAAATAGGTGATTTTTCCGCCGCCGCGGCGCCCTTCGTAGTTGATCTTTTCCGACTTCTTGGCGACCAGCGTTCCGTTTTCCGTCAGCGTGACCGTGAGCGTGCCGCGCTTCACGGTGTACAGCGCGTCGGCCCGCGGGGCCGCACTGCTCGCGGTGCGAGTCCAGTTGCGAACCGCCAGCGTCCCGCCCGCCGCCAGGACGACGCCGACAACGGCAATGATGAGTTTCATGGCTCCCACATTCCATTCCTGTCGATGAACAGAACCCCCAGATTCCGCCGCAAGCGCAGCCGTGCGACGAAATGCCGCACATTCAGCTCGATCAGGTCGTTCAGCGCGTTGTTCAGGCTTTGCCGGGCGTCGGTCAGATCGCGTTGCTGGGCTTCGCCGGATTCGACCCGGTACGCCATGATCGCCACCGCCCGGCGCTCCGAGGTGAGTTTGTCCTGCTGCAAGGTGATCTGCTTCTCAAACTGGGCCAGCTCGCGGATGGCGTTCCGCACGTCGCGCTCGATCTCATTCTCGGTTTGCGCCAAGTCGCGCGTCGCTTGATCAAGCGAGATCTGGCTGCTGCGATAGGCGTTGCGCTCGGCCTTCTTGTCCAGCGGGAGTCGCAGAGTCATGCCGACCGAGCCCGAGCGGTTGTTCGGCGTCGCGTCCGTCGTCGCAAGCCCGGCGCTGCTCATGCCGTAGCTGGCGCTCAAATTCAAGTCCGGCAAGAGGTCGTTCTTTGCGATCCGTAACGCGCGCCTGGCGTCTTCCAGTTGATCGCGCTGCGTGTGCAGGTCCAGCCGGTTGTGCAGCGCGACTGCGACGGCGGAATCCGAGTCGAGCGGGGCGGATTCAAACGCCGGCTCCTCCGCCGAAAGTTCGATCGCTTCGGCGGTGGCCAGCCCGAGCAGGATTTTGAAATCGTCCTGCCGCAGCCGGTAGTCCGTCCGTGCGGCCACCAAAGCCGTTTCCGCCTCGATCTCGCGGCGGCGAGCTTGAAACACGTCGTCCGGCTTGTTCCGCTCCAGTTTGCGAAGGGCTTCGGACTTATTGCGATCCGCCAGCGCGTCCTTGTAGTTCTGCTCGTCGTTGGAAAGGCGTTTGCCCTGGCTGACCAGGTCGTAGTAGCTCTGCGCCACGCGAATCGCGAAATCCTGCCGGAACAGCTCGAACTGCCGCACCGCGTAGATCAGGCTGCGCTCGGCCTGCGTCAGGCCCTCGTGCGAAACCTCATAACCCGCGCCGCGCAGCAGCGGCTGCTCCAGGTTCACGCGCAGATCGGAGCCCCAGCGATAGTCGTTATCCCCGGCGACCTCTCCCGCGCGCGTCCGCACGCCGTTGGCGCTCGCCGTGCCGCCCAGGCTCCCGCCCAGCGGAAGAACTTGCCGCACGCTCAGCGGCACGCCGATCGAGTGCGTGTTCGGCGCGCCTTCGTTGTAATTCCAGAGATAGGAAATCGTGGAATCCAGAATCGGCCCGAACGTATAGCGGGTCAGCGAATATCCCAGTCCCGCGCGGTAGAGCGTTTCGGACGCCGTCTTGAATTCGCGGCTGTTCTGAAACGCGAATTGCAGGGCCGTCGGCAGGTCCAGCTTACGGGCGCTCGACGGCGCGCTGCTCGCCGCACTCGCCGGCTGGCTGTCGCCAGGACCGCTTCTGGCGCGCGGCGGCGGGGGCAGCTTCGCCGGTTGCTTTACCCAGGAAGCTCGGTTCGCCAGGACGCGATCCTGGTACTTCGCCATGGCGGCGTGCACCTCGCGATCCGCGTCGGCGGCGTGGAAGGCCTCGCAACCGGCCAACGGCAAGGCGAACGCGATCAGCACGCACGAAACGATTGCGTTCACGACACCCGCATGAACAGAAAAAGTAGTCGATGGGCCGAATCGGCGCGGGTGAACCTGCTGCATTCGCCACCTCGATCTTACGGACATTCCGGGCGAATCGTACCGCGCCGTCGAGCCCGGTTACATGGTGGAACCAGGCCCAGTCCCCGCATGGGTGCATTTCGGAATCTGCCGCAGCGCTCGAACCGAACCCGCAGCGCGGGCCTTGCCCGCAACCCGAGTGAACGCGGCGGGCCAACTCTCCCTCTCCCTGTGCTCCGGAAGAGGTCCGGGGTGAGGGTTCATTCCCAGAGCCCTCAGGGCGGGCGTTGCCCGCAGCCCAAGTCCCGCGCGCGGCAATCACTGTAGCGGCCGGCGTCTCGCCGGCCGTAGAGCATGGGACCGACCGCGCATTCCGGATCCGCTCGTGGTCTGCGGCCTGCGAGACGCAGGCCGCTACGTTCGCGCGCCGGCCATCGCT
>JACRLV010000267.1 GCA_016235145.1 Planctomycetota bacterium | reverse complement strand
TATGCGGCGGATCCTCGGCGACCTGCTACGCGGACTCTTTCCGCAACTGGCCGGGATTCAGCAGGTCTTCCTCGCCGCGGACGACGCCGGCGGTGACGACATATTCGCCGCCGGCCGCGCATTCGGGCAGCGTGAACATGAAATCGAGCATGAATTCCTCGAGGATCGAGCGCAGGGCGCGGGCGCCCGTATCGCGCTCGATGGCTCGCGCGGCGATCTCATCCAACGCATCGTCGGTGAACCGCAGCGCGGCCTTCTCCATCTCGAACAGCTTCTGATACTGGCGGATAAGCGCGTTCTTGGGTTCGGTCAGGATTCGCTTAAGGGAGGCATGATCCAGCGGCGACAACGTGCAGCACACCGGCAGGCGGCCGACAAACTCGGGAATCATGCCGAATTCGATCAGGTCGTCCGGCGAAACTTCGTGCAGCAGCCCGGCCAGCTCGTGCACGGCGTCGCCATCGCCGTGCTCCCCGGAAAAGCCGATCGTCTTCTTGCCCATCCGCTTCTTGATGATCTTCTCGAGGCCGACGAACGTTCCGCCGCAGATGAACAGGATGTTCGACGTGTCGATCTGGATGTACTGCTGCTCAGGGTGCTTGCGGCCGCCCTGGGGCGGAACGTTGCTGATGGTGCCTTCCAACATCTTGAGCAGGGCCTGCTGCACGCCCTCGCCGCTGACGTCGCGCGTGATGCTGACGTTGCTCCAGGTCTTGCCGATCTTGTCGATCTCGTCGATGTAGATGATGCCCCGCTGCGCGGCTTCGAGGTCGTAGTCGGCGCTCTGAAGCAGCTTGAGCAGGACGTTTTCCACGTCTTCGCCGACGTAGCCGGCCTCCGTCAGCGTCGTCGCGTCGCCGATCGCGAATGGCACGTTCAGCAGGCGGGCCAGCGACCGGGCCAGCAACGTCTTGCCCGAGCCCGTCGGCCCGATCAGCAGAATGTTGCTCTTGTCGAGTTCGACGTCCTCATCCGTCGCGCGATCGGAGTGCGCCAGCCGCTTGTAGTGATTGTGCACCGCAACCGACAGGGCCCGTTTGGCTTCATCCTGGCCAATCACGTATTGGGCCAGAAAGTCGAAAATCTCGCGCGGCCGCGGGATGGCCTTGAAAAGCGGCCGGCTGCGCCCGGTGCGGCGTTTTTCTTCCTTGACCAGGTTGTGGCACAGGTCGATGCAATCGGCGCAGATAAAAACGTCGTTGGCGCCCTCGACCATCGGGCCGGCGTCACGCGCCGCTTTGCCGCAAAAGCTGCAAGTATTCCCTTTGCGGCCGCGCCCGCCGTTCGGCGGCTTCGTTGGATTCATCTGTGGCAGACTCCATTCGAGGGTCCGCGCAGGGTTGCATTGCCCGAGCGCGCAGCGCCCCCATGCGCAAACCGACTCTAAGCACTGATTCTAGCACGAAGGGGGCATCGAAAGAAGCCTGAACTTCAACCCGGCGCGGCGTTACAGCGGCGGCTCGCCGCGCGATCGGCAGACGATTTGGCGCCGTGGCGTGACCGGACAGGCGGAATTGATCGACGCGGCCACCTCGGCGGACACGTTTGCGCTCTCCAGCGCATGATGCAGCTTCGGACCGGTCAGTTGGCTGGACTTCTCCCAGAGCCCCGCCGCACGAACGAGATTCTCCAGATGGCGCCGGGCTTCGCTTCCGGCAGGCGGAACGCTTCGGCCAGCGGTCGTGCGCACGTGCACTTCGGCGAGGGTTCCGTAAATAGGGCGGGGCGAATCGCCGGCGCTGGCGATCAACGCTGCGCGCCAAAACTCGCGATCCTGTTCCAGACGCCGAATCTGAGCCGAAATGTCAAAATACCGGTCCGCCGCCTCGGGTCCGCGCTGGGCAAGAAGTCGATCGAGCCGGGCGCGGAGCTTTCGCAGCGTATCAACAAACGCGTGTACAGTCGCCGGGCGCTCGCGGTAGGCCTGCCTGAGCTCGTTCAGCCTATGGTTTGCCTCGGCCAGCGGCTCCACCGCCCCGTTGTTGGTTTCGACCTGCCCGATCAATCGCTCTATCTCGGCCACGGAAACGGTGATCTGATTCATGGATTGCATGTGTGTGCTCCGACCGGGGCGATCGCACCGCTGTATCTCGTCAACCTGCCGCCTGCTTGGCGCCCCAGGCTGCCGCCCCCAGCGCGACGAGAGCCAGACCGCCGCCGCCGAACATCTGAAGCTGGGCGGACGCCGCCGAACGCGGTTCGCGGCCGGCGACCAGGATGTAGCAATCTTCGAGCTTCACATGCGGATAGCCCTGTCGCAGCAGCCGCTTGCCGTCGCTGTCCATCGAGGCGAGGCTCTCGAAAATCGTTCCCTGGATCAACTCGTCCTCCCCGAGGGCGTCGATGTAGTCGGGCCCGTCGGCCTTCGGAAAACTCACGATCACCTTGAATTGAAAATCGCTGGGCTTCATGTTTTGAAGCGCCTCGGCGACGCGATCCCCTTCGACCGTCTCCAATTCGGCCTCGGGCACGTTCAGCTCCGCCGCCAGTCGCAGCTTCAACTCGGCGTGTGAGACGGCGGGCACCCATGCACCCTTCCAGACGGTGAACCGTTTCTCGTACACGTAGTAGGGCAGGAGCACGTAATCGGTCATGATCACGTGGTAATTGTCCCCGGGGCCGTTGGCAGTGAGCGCCTCGCACGTAATTGTCTGGGGCTCTTCGCTGGCCCGCTCGCGAAGGCGCAATTCCGAAACTCCCAGCGCGATCAGGGCGATTCCCCCGAGCAGCGCGACCAGGCAGAAACGTCCAAAAAACGAGCGCTGAAGAAAAGTACCGAAGAACACAACCGCCATCGGCCCGAGATTCGAGCGGGACCGCTGTTTCTTCTCGCGCGCTGGAGTCGACGCGCTCGCCACGGGCGTGGCCCGGGCCTGCGCGGCCCGCAGGGCCGCCTCGCGCAGCGCCGCGTCGCCCGCGTCCGATTGCACCGTCGTCCCGGCGCCAAGCCCGGCGAGCAGGTCGGCTTCCTCGCCGCCATCCCCGACGACCGGCGCGTCCGGCGTCGGCACGACGAAGACGTTCTGGCATTTCGGACAACGGACCCGCTTTCCAGCAGCATGCACGGGAACCTTGATCTTGGAATCACAGCTCGTGCAAGCCGTTCGGATGACGTCAGCAGCCATCTCTGCGCCTCAATAGGATATGTGCAACACAAGTCGCCGGCGAAACGCCCACTCGATAACGTGCGCAGCATATCGCAACCGAAGTATGCAGAGCAAGTCGCGCGTCGTCGGGAACATCACGCGGCGTGCGTGACCGTTTCGGCGAGTTTGCAGTTCAGCCGGGTGCCCTGCCGACGGCTGTTCGCGTCGGCAGGTTTGAGTCGAGAAATCGTTCCCGCGCCGACAACACACCCGGCGTGACGCGCCAAGCGGTCTTGGCCTTGCACTCCCGGCGTATCGGGCAACGGAACAGCGCCTACCAGTCCTTTTCCACCGGTCGCTGTCGGGCTGCCTCGGCCTGGCGGAGTTTCAGGCGGCGGAGGCGCTCGGCATCCCGCACTTTCTGAAGCAGGCGTTCGAACTCCGCCTGGCTCATGAGCTGTTCAGGCTGCTGCTCCGCCTGGCCTTCGGATGGTTGCGACTCGGGGCTCGGCTGCGGCTGCGGTTGTGACTGCGGGCGGGACGCCGGCCGCGATTGCGGCTCGGATGGCTGCGACTCCGGCGGCATCTGGTCGTCTTCATTCTGCTGCGGCTGGCTTTGCGGGTTTTGCTCCTTGTCCTGATCGGAGTTCTGCCCCTGCTGATCCTGCTTGTCCTGCGACGGCTGCGACTGGGGCTGCGATTGAGGCTGGGAGGACGGCTGTTTTTCGCCTTGGCCGTTCTGCTGTTGCGACGGCTGCGAACCGGGTTGCGATTGCGTTTGCGAGCTCGGTTGCGATTGCGATTGCGGCTGCGACTGGGCGGACTCGCGAAGCTTCTTTTTCAACTGATCCGCCAGTTCGAGGTTCGCCCGCGCGTCGGTCAGCGACGGATCGAGCCGAAGCGCATCGCGATAGCGCTCGATCGCGTGGTCGAGCAGCTCGATCGGTTTGTCGATGCTCGTGCCCGCAGCGGCGGCGTCGCCTCCGGCGAGCGGTGCGGCGGGTGTCCGCACGAGATCCAGCGCCTCCTGATAGCTGCAATTCCCGAGGTTGAAGATCGTCTGGGCTTCAAAACGCGGGTCACGCAGGCTCGCGGCCCGCACCCACAAATCGCGGGCCGTTGCGTAATCGCCGAGCTTGAACTCCGCCGCGGCGCGATTGTGCAGCGGGCAGCAAAGCGGGATCGGTCGGCTCCGGCGCTTCGGCGTACGCATCGCGAGCCTCTTTGTAGCGACCAGCGTGAAAGTCCTCGTTGGCGGTTTGTATGATCGCGCGCACGTCGCGCGATTCGCCGGCCGACGCAGCGGGCGCACCACCGACGAGCAGTGGTATTAGCAGCAGCCCGCCGCGGCAGTCGTTGCGCCGCGGCCGACGCGCCCACCGTTTCGTTTCGGTGCTCATGCCGCCTCCCGGCCCATTCGTCGCCATGCCGCCGCCGTCGCGAGCGCGGGGCCGTCCCGCAGAAACGAATCAATCAGCAGCAGCGCCAGCGCCGCGTAGGCGAAGATGTAGTAACGAGCCGGCTGCTTGATGGTTTCGGACTCGCTGCGCTGCCGATACTCGATCAGCGGGACGATCGATTTGCGGTAGATTTCACCCAGGTCGAAATTCTTCGTCCCGACGGGCAGGAACACGCCGAGCCCCGACGCGGCGGCGATCTCGCGCAACGACTCGAAATCCGCCTTGCTGCGAACCTCCTCGCCTTTGTACTTGATGTACTCCTCGCCGCGCTCGGTCGGAACCGGAATTCGCGTGCCTTCGCGCTCGTCGCCGAGCGCGATCGCCACCACCGGTATCTTCCGCTCGTCCCAGAGTTTCTTGGCCGCGTCCAGCGGATAACTGTCCTGATCATCGCCATCGGTGATCAGCAGCACGAGCCGGTATGTGTCGAGTGCGTCGTGAAACGCTTCGTCCGCCTTTCGCAACGCATCGCCGATCAGCGTGCCGCCGCGCGGGCTGCTGCCGGTATTGATGTCCTCCAGCGCGAGCCGCACGAAGCCGTAGTCGCTGGTGAGCGGGCATTTCACGACCGGCACGCCGGCAAAGGCGATCAGGCCGATGCGGTCGCCGCCGAGGGCCGGCAACAGGTCGTCCTGGATCGCGAGCTTGGCCCGCTCGAGGCGGTTGGGCGCGATGTCGCGGGCCAGCATCGAGCGTGAAACATCGAGCAGGACCATCACATCAATCCCGCGCCGCACGACCTGCTGCTGCGCCTCGCCCCAGCGCGGCCCGATCGCGGCGGCTACGAGGAACACTAGCGCGCAGACTACCAGCGCCAGCCGCACGATCTGCCGCAGCACGCCCGGCGTCCCTTCGCCGGCTGCTTTCCGGCTCGGCGAGTTCGATTCACCCGTCGCGCGCAATCGCAGCGGCGCCGGATCTTGCGAACCGAGCCGCAGGAGCTCCGGATCCGCAAAGATCCGCATCGCCCGGCGGCGCTGCCAGACGCCGTATGCGCCGACCGCCGCGATGCCCGCCGCGAGCAGCAGGAGATTTAACCAGCGAAGGTCATCGAAGCTGACGCCGCTCATGGGATCTTCCTCAACCAGGTGGCGTCCAGCAGCGTCGACGCGGCCAGTGCAAAGAACGCGGCCAACAGCAACGGCAGCGACAGTTCGCCCCAGCGGACGAAGCTGCGTTCCTCGATCTTCGTGCGCTCGAGCCGGTCGATTTCCTCGTAAATCCGTTTCAGCGAATCGCGATCGGTCGCGACGTAGTGCTTGCCGCCGGTCAATTCGGCGATCTTGCGCAGGTCGGCGTCATTCAACGGACGGCGGCCCGTGGCGACGACGTTTCCGAAAAAGTCCGGTCGCTGCAAAAGCTGGCCCGTGCCGGCGGCGATGGTGTAGACCTTGATGCCGTTGGTCGCCGCCAGTTCTCCGGCCTGAACTGGCGAAATGGTGACCAGCGTGGGCTCGACGCCGACGCGGCTGATGATGTCCTCGACGTTGTTCTCGCCGTCGGTCAGCAGAATGACCACGCGGCTGGTGATTTTGAGCTGCTGGCCGGACCCCGTTGTGCGTTTCAGGTCTCTCAGCCTCTCGACGGCCAGGGCCAAACCGGCCCCGATGTTCGTGCCGTCCTCCCCCTGACTAAGCTGACGGAACCGTTCGTACAATTGCGTGAAACGCTGCCGAGAGCCGCCCTTTTCGCGGATCGAATCCATTTCGCGGACCAGCGGTTCGCCGATCCAGTGCGTCTGTTCGATCTCGTCGGCGAGGTTCTTGTGGTCTAGCGTGAGCGGACAGACGCTGTCGGCGTAGCGGGCGAACCGGATCAGACCGATCAAGTCGTCCGGCCGACCCGACGGCCCTCCGGCCTGCTCCTTGCCCAACACGAAGTCGCGGACGATGTCCTTTACGACCGCCAGGCGGTCCATGCGCGGCTCGACTCCGGGCGGCGAAAGGTCGTAGTCGCCCATGCTGCTCGATACGTCCACCGCGAGCTGTATCGCCACGCCCTCTGCAAAGACGCGGCTCGATTCGTCGGCTTTCTGCGGCCGAGCGCAGGCGAGAATCAGCGCAGCGAGCGCCACGATCCGCAGGATCGGAAGGACGCGCCGCCGCCGCGACGCCCCCGCCGCTCCGCGCAGCGCCTCAAGCCCCGAGAAGCGGATCACCGGCTGCCGGTCGCGGCGGTTCCAGAGCCACCAAAGCAGCGGCAGGAGCAGCAACGCCAGCAGAGCCCACGGATACGCCCACGTCAACCAGGTCGGCGTGCCGGGAATGTGCAGGTGCGTCATGCCGCCCGGCCCTCCAGCTCGACCGCCGCGGCTCGGTCCGCCGCCGCTGCTGTCGCCTGCACAAACGCCCGTGCGCTCGACAGCGCATCGGCGCCGTCCTCGCGTTGCGGCGCCAGCGCGGCGTATTTGACGAGGTCGCACGCTTCGAGAAATCGGCGGAGCTTGTCCGCGTCGTAGGGCAAGGCCGATCGATTGCCCGCCAGCAGAACGAGGAATTCCTCCGTGGTCATCTCCGGCGCCCGCAGGTTGAATTTCGACTCGATGTACGCCCGAACGATCTCCGACAGGCGATAGTAATACTCCCGCACTTCGCCGACGCCGATCCAGTCGAATTTCTCGAGTTCGGCCAGCGCGGCGAGCGCAACCAGTTCCGGCGCCGGCGGCGGAGCGGGGCGGAGTTTCCTCCGCAGCCAGGTCCGCCACAACAAAACGGCCAGCACGGCGGCGAGCGCGGCGCCGCCGACGGCGAGCGCGATCTGTTGCCAGGTCCAAGGCGCCGCGGCGGGTGTGCGGGCGCCGGTAATGTCGCGCGGCGACATCGGCGAGTCCTGCGAGGTCAGGGCAGAACGAATGTCCAGTTTCAGAGTGCCGATCGCCAGTTCGTTGTCCAGATCAGGCTTTTCGCCCTGGGCCGGTTTCGTGCCGTACTGGAGCACCAGGGGAGGAATTTCGAGCCCGCCGGCAGAAAGCGTGTCGAAAATGTAACGCTTCTCCCAGCGAAGCCCGCTCTCCGTCGGCTGCGATTGGGGTTCTTCCTCGCTCTGAACATTGACGTCGCCGAGCGTCTCGCGCGCCGGGAATTCGACCAGCGTGTCTTCCGGCGTCGTCGCCCGCAGCGTGAGCGTGATGGGCTCGCCGATCCACGCCTGCTTTGAAGAGACCTCCGCCGAAAACCGGATCGGTCCGCGTTCGGCGGAATCGGCCAGAGGCGGGGGCGGCTGCGGAGCGGGAGTGCAGGAGAATAGACAATACAGAATGGCGAATGGCGAATAGAAGATCGGGCGCCGCAGAAAGCGCCACGTGTTTATTCGCCATTCGCCATTCGCCATTGTCTATTCCCGCCCCTACCGCCTTCGCCCGCGATTGTGAAAGAAACGCGTCAGCGGCTCAACAAACGGCTCGCCGGTCGTGACCTCGATCAGGTCCGTGCCGAGCCGTCGAAACGTCTGGCGCAGACCGGTTTCCTGTCGCTGGGCCAGCTCTTCGAAGCGCCTTCGAAACGCACGCGAGTGCGTGTCGACCAGCAGTTGCTCGCCGGTTTCGGGGTCGAGCAGCTCGACAAAGCGCACCGGCGGCATCTGCCGCTCGCGCGGGTCGCGGACGAGGATGGGGATCAGGTCATGCCGGCGTCGGACGACTCGCAGCCGCGCGCTCACGTCCGGAGCCTGAAAATCGCTGATCAGAAATACGACGGCCCGCCGATTCAGGACTCGATCCATGTGATCAAGCGCCGCCTCGATGTTCGTGCCCCGTCCGCGGGGCTGGTGATAGAGCAACTCGCGGATGACGCGCAAGACATGGCGGATTCCCTTCTTGGCGGGCACGAACTGCTCCACGCGATCGGTGAACTGGAGCAGACCGACCTTGTCGTTGTTCTTGATCGCCGAGAACGCGAGCGTCGCGCCCAGCCGCGCGACCAGGTGGCTCTTCAGCTCGCGCCGCGTGCCGAAGTCCTGCGACGCGCTGACGTCCACAAGCAGCATCACCGTCAGCTCGCGCTCTTCCCGAAATCGCTTCACGAACGGCCGGCCGGTGCGGGCGGTGACGTTCCAGTCGATGGTGCGCACGTCGTCGCCGGGCTGGTACTCACGCACCTCCTGAAACTCCATGCCCAGCCCTTTGAAGGCGGAGTGATACTGCCCGGCGAATACGTCGTTGACGATCGCCGAGGTCAGAATCTGAATCCGGCGGACTTCCTTGAGTATCTCAGCCGGGATCATCGCAGCCGCACGCTCCCTCTGCCCACGAACCGCCGCCGGCCAACCGGCCGAAGCAGAATTCTATAGACGTTGCTGACCGGGGGAAGCCCGTCACAATTCAGGCCGGCCTGCCGAAGCTCGTCATTTTCCCGCCTTTCGGCCCCGACTACACTCCCGCCGATGCAGATCGCGACAGAACAACACCAGAGCGCCTCCGTCGCACGGGGCCCGGGTCGGATGCTGGTCGCGATTCTTCTGCTCGCGGCGGCGTTGCGGCTTGCCGGGCTGACCACGGTTCCTCCCGGATTGAATCAGGACGAGGCGGCCAACGCGTGGAATGCGTGGTGCCTGCTGAAGAGCGGGCATGATCAGCACGGCGC
>JACRLV010000266.1 GCA_016235145.1 Planctomycetota bacterium | reverse complement strand
CGGACTCGGAGGTCCGACGCTACGGGTCTGCGGCTGCGGGTTCGACGCTTGCGGGGCTGCGGCGGTTGCCGGGGATGACCGGCTTTTGGATTTGGTGAGAGATATGCGTTCACAACGTCGACAACGCCGGGCGACCGTGCTGCTGATCGTGGTCAGCCTGCTCGCATTGCTGTTCGTGATCATCACGGGCTTTTTGACGCTCTCGCGCAACGAGCGCATCACGCTCCAGGAATTCAAGCGCGGCGAAGCGACCGATTCGATCCTGGAAAACGAGAAGGAGCGCGTCCTCCGAAACGCCGCCCACGAAATTACGGACGCAAACGGCAAGGTTCTTTCGGGCCCCGGTTCACAATATGAGCAGGTTCCGGGCGTCGGCGCGTCGAGCTATATCGCCGCGACGCCGGTGACCAGCGAAAGCGTCAACGTCAACGCCGAAACTCCCGGCGTGAACAACAATGACTTCGTCACGGATTTTCCGTGGGGCAGCGGAATTCCCGGCTGGACTCGCGTCGAGTACGAGCGCTTCAAGAAATTCGTCTACCCGACGCTCAGCAAGCTCGATCCGCAGCCCGGCGATCGGCCGAGCCCGCTTGCGGTCTGGCAGCTCCTGCTGGAAAACGAGCTGGATAGCGGCATCGATGCCGGCCGGCTCTCCGCAGCGGACATCGACGCGGCCGCCCGCGACCCCTTCATGGACGCCGACGGCGACGGCATCCCGGATTCGTGGTGGATCTACCAGTGGCCGGCGATCGAAGAGGCGAACGCCGCCGCCGGCGCGCCGATCAAGCTGACGGGTCTCTTCTCGCCGGACGGCAGTCCGCTGAACGATCTGCGGCCGAACTCGATCCCGCCCTACATCGGCAATCCCGGAAGCGCGCTCGGCGACGCGATCCACAACGCGTATGTGCGTTATCGCGAGACGCGGCGGTTCGACGTGGCGTCCGTGGTGCGTTCGCACGGCGGGATGATCACGCTGCACTCGCCGCGTGTGCTGGTTCCGCCCGGTCGCCCCAACGACTTCAAGACGCCGTGGAACCGCGATTTCGTGATGTCGATGTTCGACGCGTTCCGCTCGCCGGCGGATTTGGGCGGTCAGTATCCGCCGTTGCGTTATTACTCGCTGAATGAGCAGAACTACATCTTCGACCAACTGGCCGGATCGAGCGCGTCGGTGGAGCCTTCGCTTCGCCGGCGGGGCGGTCTGGCGCCGGCGCCGCTGGGTGCGGGCCGGATTCCGAATCGGGCGGTTCCCGGAATTCTGGCGGCTCTTCAGGGCGAGGCGCCGCAGCTATTTCGCGGTTTTCCGGCGACGTTCGTGCCGCGTTTCAATATTCCAGCGGGGAATGGACGCCTGTCGCCGGGCAAGGAGAATCTCTGGGACCGGTTCAATCTTTCGCGGACTGCGATCAACGGTGCAAGCGACCGGCTCGCGGCGGTGATGTCGAAGCAGCTCAGCGTGACCGAACAGCTCGAAAACGAGTTGACCGGGCCGGGCCCGAACCAACCCGTGTCGCTCAACTCGCCCAAGCGTTCGCGCGAGCGCCGGCAAGAGCTGACGACCATCAGCACCAGCGATGAGATTGCCCGAAAAATCCTCCCCGGCGATGCACAGCCCGTTCTTCCAGGCCAGGCGGCCCGCCGGACCGGCGAACTCCAGTTTGAAGCGGCCGCGGGCGGCCCGGCGGCCAACGCCGGCTTCACCGGCTCGACGTACGAGGGCGAGCTCAAGTTTTACCTGGGCGAGATCGCCAAGGGGATCGACCAGTTCGCGCCCGGGCGGTTCCGGTGGCGCGCGCACACCAATGGCGTGAAGGTCGGCGACGCGATCATCGAGCGCATGGCGCGGCTCTATTACGACATGCTGTCGGGCCACGAGGGGTGGGCTGAGCCGAATGACACTGCGTGGCCATGGGACAAGTTCGAAATCGACTTTCCTCCAGGTGATAGCTGGCGGCACGTGAGCCGAGCATCGCAGGCTTTTCAACTTGCCGTGAACACGGCGACTTTCGCGATGCCGCGATGGTCGGCGGGCCTGGTTGGGTTCGTGGACGGCGTGCGGTACAAGGACGGCACCACCGGGGTGGAGTATTTCGGGTACGGCCCGCAGCCGTACATCAGCGAACTGCTGGTGTGCTACGAATGGGACGACGGCGCCCAGAGGACGAGCAAGCCGAGCCTTGTAGTGGAGTTGTTCAATCCGTACGACCCGCAGTTTGCCAACCGGCCAGCAAGCGGCGATCCCGCCCTTTGGCAGGGCCTGACCGCTGGCACGCCTGCGGATGTTTTTGCGCTGCCCGCCGAACAGTTTGCGGTGAGCGTCACTGATGTGCCGCCGAATGGTCCCGGTTTTCAAGGCGCCCTACTCGGAGTCACCAACCCCAATCCCGCGATCAGGCGGTTGAACGGCCGTTGTTTCTACACGGTCGCGTTCAGCGTGACCGGTCTCAATGAGCGGCCGGGCGCTCTTGGCCCGATTCCCGCACTCGAGGGTCTCTCGCACTCACTAAACACCGGCAGCATTTCGGTGACGGTGAACGGCGAGCGGACGGTTTACCTCTGGCGTCGCACGGTAGGTGAGGATGCAGTGAGCGGCGATGCGCGCGCCGGCTTGGCGACGGATCGTTGGCAGCTTGTCGATCAGCAGCGAATGCCCGACCCGCCGACGCCGCAGACCCCGCAGGACGCTCCGCGCTATCGCTGGAAGACCGTTTCCCGCGACACGTCGCCGAACCGGCAATTCGGGGCGTTTGATTTTGTAGTCAGGAACGCACCGAATATGCCGGATACGTTTACTCCGGATGGCGGCGTGCCTACGAGCGATACGAAAGATACCTTCGCGCGATGGAATGTCGTGCTGGAGGCGGACAGTGATTCCGGTGGTGGCCCGCCACTACTAGGATTCGGGTTCATTGGTGATAGCTTTGGGGGATCAGCGCCGAAGGTGACGCTGGGCAATCATCGGTTCTATCAAACAAACCAAATCACGGATCCCGATACGCCGGGTGCGGTAACCCCCAATGAACCGACGGTTCCATTGATTCTGATGAACGCCGGTCCGGACCCGTTGAAGCCGAATCTTCCGCTCTATAAGCGGCTCAATAATCTGCCCATGTTCGGCAGCAATGAAACGACCGCCGAACAGGGCGACTTGCGGCCGCGCTCGTTCCCGACTCCGGGGTTCCTGCTCTTCGTTCCGCGATATGCCACTACTCGGTTTGAGACGAAATGGGAAACCGCATCGGAACACCTGAGAAAGCATTGGAGGAAATACACAACCAATCGACCGCTAATACTTCCGCCGCTACCGCCGCCCGGTACCAAGTGGCCCGATCCGCCCCCGTCTTACACGGTGGTGAACCCAGCAAACGGACTGCCTGGATACCCGGCGGACTTCGGCCATATGCCGGTGCTTTCCAACTTCCAAAGGGCAAGGCATCTCGGACCGTTCGACGACATGCCGCAACCGCCGAACCTGCCCTTGCCACCGCAGGACAACCACAGTCCGGTCGGCGTTGGCTCCGTTCCATGGGGCCTGCTGGTGTTCGATTATTTTACGACGCTCGACCCGGCGGCGCCCGGCGTCGATCCGCTGCGCGTGCAGGGGCGGATCAACGTCAACACCGCGGCGTGGGACGTGCTCTCGCTGCTGCCGCTGATCGGTCCGGCGATGCCGCTGCCGGGCGGCGGCGACCGCATCCCGACGAATGCGGAACAGTACCCGCTGCCGATCCGGCGCGATTGGCCGACGGTCCCGACGGCGAATCCGCT
This sequence comes from Planctomycetota bacterium, assembly GCA_016235145.1. Taxonomy (GTDB): domain Bacteria; phylum Planctomycetota; class Phycisphaerae; order UBA1845; family Fen-1342; genus JACRLV01. The sequence goes on along the minus strand of JACRLV010000266.1, from coordinate 8,213 downwards.
TCCGGACCAATACTCGATTTTTGATCCGTCCCCGACGTTCTGGGATCCGGCGGTCGGCGGTCTGGTTGGCGAGGGATCGATGCCGGACCCGGATCCGGAATTGTCGCTTCCGCAGCCGCTCCTGGAAGTGCGGCGTCTCGTGCTGCTCGACGACTACAGCCGGCCGCGCACCAACGAATGGGCGGGCCCCGAACCCACGTTCGACCCGCTTCAGCCGAACGTAATGACTACCCGCTGGCGTCTTGGAAACTGGCTGGCCGCCTCCGCCGCGGCGTATCGCGACGGCGTGCAGTACGTCACCTTCCGCAATAGTAATCCACTTGCCCGGCCCCTGTACATGCGTTTCGCCGACTCGCATCTACGAAACGCCCACGACGGCGCTCGGTATCGCGAAATCAACGGCGGCGTTTCGGTCGCGACCATCAGCAACGCCACTCCGTTCATGCGTTATCGCGACTTCGGTTTGTTCGGCGAAATCCGGGGCTTCGCGCCGACTCCAGCGGCCCCCGCGGCGGACGGCACGGTCGAGCGTCCGACGCAGTTCGGTTTCGTTTCGATCGGCGAATTGCTGAACGTGAAAGGTTTCGACAGCACGCGACCGACGTGGCTGCCGCCCTACACGTTCGGCGGGACGCCGCCTCGGACCACCCTTGCCCGCGGGGATTTTGTGAAGGCGGTCAGCGTGCTGGCGCTGCTGGATACGCAAATGCTCACGACGCGCTCCAACACGTTCAGCGCGTACGTCAGCGTGATGGATCAGGCCTCGCCGGAACGCAGCGTGCGGATGGAGATGGTGGTCGACCGCAGCAACCTGCTGCCGCGACTCAGCTATACGTATGTGCGCGTGCCGCCAGCGGGCCCCGGCGGGCCGGGCGTGATGCTGCCGGATTCCGTGAAGCTGGTCGACAGCCTGAACGACAACTACAGCTACGGCGGCGCCAACAACCTTCTCGGCGCCGAGACGCCTTCGCGCTGGACCGCTTCTCCGGGCATGAAGCCGAATGTGGTCTCCGAAAAGCGGACCAGCTACTTCAACGCCCGGTTCGACGACTGAGCCTCGCGTCCGGCGGAAACGCACCGCGTGGGGCGACGCTTTGAGCTTTGAACCTATCCCACAACCGCAAAGAATGGGCTGGAAGCCCATGCCACATGCGGTTGTGGGATCGGTTGTTAACCACATCCAGGTCCGCGCCTGGAGCTTCAAAAACGCACGAGGGCCGCGCGATTTATCGTCGCGCGGCCCTCGTGGTTTTCGTCTCGCGGTCTCAGCGGCGATTACGGAATCGTCGCGTCAACCCACTGGTTGCCGGCTGCCTGGATGGTGAAGTCCAGCGGCAGGAATCCGGGCTCATAGGAACCGAGATTGGCCACGCCGCCGAGGCCGGGCAAGGCCTGGTTCGAGCCGTATCCCTGGCGGAAGCACGGTCCGCCGCCGCCGCCCTGCGCGTTGTTCGAGACGTACGCGAACAGCCGCACGGCGTGGTTGGCGTGCAAGCCGAGCAGCGCCTTGGGGATCGCGATTTCGATGCCGCTGAGGGCGCTTTCGGGCTCACCCGGGGCGGGAGTCGGCGAGATGCCGTAATCGCCGACGCCCAGGTCGTTGCGGTTGTCGATCGCGATTCGCACGCCGGAGTTCCCGGTCAGCAGTCCTGCGCCTTCGGGCCGGGGCTGGCCCGGTCGCGAGGTGAGGACGCCGATGCCGAGGTTCAGGCTGACGATGGTGTTCAGGTCGGTCAGATCGCAGGCGTCAACGAGCTGATAGTCGCTGTGGCCCGGGAACTTGCCGACGGAGACCGACAGGCAGTAGTCGGGGTGGAAATCATCGTCGAACTTCGTGCCGGAGAGCATCCGCACCACGGTGGGCACGTTGCTCGGGCACGCCCCGCCGGGATCCGTGTTCAGGATCGTGCCGGGGCCCGCCGCCGGATCGACATCGACGAAGATCAGCAGGGCGTTGTTGTCGTCCAGATTGCCGGTCAATCCGAGGTACATGTTGTCCAGGTCGCCGGTCAGGAACATCTGGCAGAGCTCGTTCTGGTTGTTGCCGAACTGGGTGTTCGTGTCCTGGACCGCGATGGCCGGGCCGGCGAAATCCGCCGCGATGTTCAGGCCGTCGATCGTGGGCGTGGTCGCCATCGCGATGCCCACGGCCACGACTGCAATCGTGCTGGTCAGAAACTTTCTCATTTTGCAAAACCCTCCAGGGGCTCAGGCGATCGTGCCGACCGCCGAAATTGTCCACTCGATTTTCGGTTCACACTCTCTCACGTCGCACCTGCCGGCTAGTTGCAGTTGTCGCCGAACTGGCTCAGCAGGGTGGTCAGGTCGGAAATATCGATGCCGGTCGGAGGCGCGAGGTCGGCCGCCGGGTTGTACGTCCCGTCGCCGGGCTGCGAACCGAAAGCGCTCAGCAGAAGCGCCAGGTCGGCGATGTCGATGAGGCAGTCGCCGTTGACGTCGGCGGTGCAGTGGTTGCCGGTTCCGCCGGGCTGCGGGCAGCCTTGTGACCCAAGCGTGTAACACGCGAACTGGCTGCCGGAAATGGTGTTCCAATCCGTCGGCGTGCAGGCGATGTTGCCGAAAAGCGTCGACGTGTCGTCCGTCGGCAGGAACTGATTCGACTGGTAGCCGTTGTCGCCGGTCACGATCGCGAAAACGCACACCTGCGTGGGGTTTCCGAGCAGGCTGAGCGGGATCGCGAACTCACCGCCCAACGTCGCGGTGTCGGCGAGGGTGGAAAGGTCGTTGCCGCCTTCGACGCCCAGGTCGTTTGCGTTGTCGAATGCACCCTTGATGCCGAGGCTCGAAGTCGCCAGGAAGCTGCCCAGCGTTCCGGAGGGTCCGGACGCGGTCGGATCGCCGGACGTCATCAGGCCCGCCACCTCGTTGGTGTGGCTCAGGCCGCCGCTGACCGGATCGAGCGTGGTCCAGTTCACGAGGTAGTAGTTTCGGGTTTGCGAACCGAGCGGCGAGCCGCCGGAAAAGCCGAGGACGAAATCCGGCGCGAAGCCGGCGTCGAACGTGGTGTTGTCCATGCCGGGGCAATAGTCCGGACGGCCGGCGAGATAGCGCGGGCGGCCGAAATCGGCGGGGACTGGAGCGTTGCTGTCCTGGAGGCCGACAGCCGGAGTGCCGAACACGTCCCGCGTGTACAACTGCTGCGCACCCGCACCCTGGCCATTCGTGTCAATGAAGATCTGCCAGGCGTTGCCGTTGTTCTGGAGGTTTCCGGTGATGCCGAGGTACAGGTACGTTCCGTCGTGCGTCGCGTACATGGCGTCCAGCTCGCTGCCGAAGCCGAACTGTCCGCCGTCGGCGTCGTCGCCGAAGCCGGTTTGGAAGCGCTGCATCGCCAGCAGCGTGCCTCCCGCAAAATCAGTCGGGATGTTGCGGCCGTCGATCGTGGGTGGGTCCGCCAGCGCGGGCCCGACGACGCCCAGCGCCAGAAGACAAGTCATCCGTGCTCGAAAGTCTGTCATCGTTCTTTCCTCCGTATTGGGGGTATGTACAGGCTGCTTACCTTTCGCCCTGTCGTGACATTCTAACGAAATCGAAAGAGCAAGTCGTGTGCCAATTCGCCAAAAACGCGGTTTATCGGATCTTCCGACCAGGGGACCCTCCCACCCCACGCCACGTGAATCGACCTGGGTGTACACTCTCGCCGAGAGAGGCCCATCGCCATGAGCACATCAGACTTTTCCCGTCGCGGGTTCCTCACGCTGGTCGGTGTCGGTGCTGCCGGCGCCTACGCCGGTCGGGCCATTGCGGGGCCGTTCTTCGATCCGCCAGGCGACTTTCCCGTTCCTGCGGACAAGAAGTTCAGCCCCGAGTGGCTGGCGTCGTTGCGGGCTCGCGGAACCGCTCTCGTTGCGAGCTCCACGCGCGACGAGCTGAAATTCGTCGGCATGCCCGTCGGCGGCCTTTGCTGCGGACAGGTGTACCTTTCCGGCGACGGGCGTTTGTGGTCGTGGGACATCTTCAACCTCCCGCCCACGCGCGAATGGACGGACACCGCCGGGCCGCTCTACGCCAGGCCGGCGCCGGTCGCCTCGCCATTCCGAATCGAGTTTGCGATCGACATGGACGGCAAGCCTCGTGTGCTGGATTCGCGCGGATTTCGCGACATCGCATTCACCGGGCAATATCCCGTCGCGTCCGTCCGCTATGCCGACAAAGACGCGCCGATTCAGGCGGAGTTGCGCGCCTTCAGCCCGTTTTGCCCGCTCAGTGTTGAAGATTCCTCGATCCCATGCACGATTCTGCTGTACCGGTTCACGAACGCCGGCGAAAAGCCGACAAGATTCGCCTTTCGCGCCGGCCTTGAAAATCCCGTGGCGCATGCAACGGCGCAGCACGGCGAAGTGAAACGCATCAACGTCGTTGGTGCGAAGAACGCGCTTGTTTGCAGGGGCGAGCCCGCCTCGACAGAGCCGCCGAAGCCCGAACGCGAGGACATCGTTTTCGAGAGTTTCGAAGGCGGCACGTACGACCGGTGGACGGTGACGGGCACGGCGTTCGGCGACAAGCCGCGCAAACTCAGCGACATCGTCGGGTACCAGGGTTTCATGAACGCCCAGGGACAGGGGTTGGCGAACACGCACGAAACCCGCCATGGCGAGGACGTGCGGGCCGCGGACCAGCACATCGGCACGCTGACCAGCCGCGAGTTCACGATCGAGCGGAAGTTCATTTCGATGCGGCTCGGCGGCGGAAAGCACCCCGGACAGACGTGCGTGAACCTGCTCATCGACGGGGCGCCGGTACGCACGTCGACGGGGCAGAATCAGAACCGCATGCGGCTCGAAAACTGGAATGTCGAGGAATTCGCGGGCAAGCAGGCTCGGATTCAGGCGGTTGACGGCTGGCGCGGCGAGTGGGGCAACATCGGTCTCGACGAGATCGCCCTTACGGATGTCGAGCGGCGCGAGCCGTATGACGCAAAGAACGCCCCAGACTTCGGCACGATGGCGATGGCGTTGATCAGCCGGCAGGACGGTGCGACCGTCGAGCCGAACGCGGTCCCCGGCGCCGCGCCGGTCGGCGAGATCCGCGTGCCGTTGGAACTGAAGCCGGGCGAGAGCGCCGAGGTGTCGCTGGTCGTCGCGTGGCATTTCCCGAACGTCAATCGCGAACAGCTTGGGTTCATCGCGGGCATCGGCAGGCTGCGGCGGCATTACGCAAAGCGTTTCGGCGACGCCGAGGCGGTGGTGGATTTTGCGCGGGCAAACGCGCAGCGACTGATGGAGCAGACGCTTCGCTGGCGCGACACGTGGTACGACTCGACGCTGCCGATCTGGTTCCTCGATCGGACATTCGCCAATATCTCGACCGCGGCGACCAGCACGTGCTACCACTTCGACAGCGGACGGTTCTACGGCTGGGAAGGCACGCACTGCTGTGCCGGCACGTGTACGCATGTCTGGCAATACGCACAGGGACTGGCCCGCGTCTTTCCGGAATTCGAGCGATATCTACGGCGAGAAATCGACTTCGGGGCGGAATTCAACGCCGAGACCGGCCTGATTCACTACCGCGGCGAGGCCGCCCGCTCGCTGGCGATCGACGGACAGTGCGGCACGATCGTGCGGGCCTGGCGCGAGCACACGATGTCGGCGGATGATTCGTGCATCCTCGACGGCGAGCAGTACAACACGCTCGACACATCGTGGTACGGAAAGATCGCCTGGATCAGCTCGCTGTACCTGGCGGCGCTGCGGGCGGCGGCGGCGATGGCGGCGGACGCCGGCGACGCCGAGTTCCGTGAGCGCTGCAATGCCGTAGCGGACCGCGGATTTGCAGTATTCGCCAAGGAGCTTTTCAACGGCGAGTACTTCGTACACCGCACCGATCCAGCCCACCCCGAGGCCAACAGCACCGGCGACGGCTGCCACATCGACCAGGTCATGGGTCAGTCATTCGCGTGGCAGATGGGCTTGCCGCGCGTAGTGCCGGAGAAAGAGACGGTTTCGGCGTTGCAGGCGCTCTATCGGTACAGCTTCACGCCCGATATCGGCCCCTATCGGAATTATGCGGAAAAGACCGTGAAAGGCGGCCGCTGGTACGCCATGCCCGGCGAAGGCGGCCTACTGATGTGTACGTGGCCGCATGGCGGGTCGGAATCGGCCACGGGCAAGAGCAACGACGCCTGGGCCGCGGGATATTTCAACGAATGCATGAGCGGTTTCGAGCATCAGGTCGCCAGCCACATGATCGCCGAGGGGCTGGTCACGGAAGGGCTGGCGGTCACGCGCATGATCCACGATCGCTATCACCCGTCGCGGCGAAATCCGTACAACGAGGTGGAGTGCTCCAACCACTATGCGCGCGCGATGGCGTCATACGGGTCGTTCGTGACGGCATGCGGTTTCACGCATCACGGACCGCGGGGCGAAATCGGCTTCGAACCGCGCGTTTTCGCCGAAACGGGCAACCGCTTTTTCCGCGCGGCGTTTGTCGCGGCCGAGGGTTGGGGGACGTATGCCCAGGCGCTTGACGCCGTGGTTACGTACCAGCTTGCCGTCAGTTATGGCGTGCTCAAGTTGAGGAAGCTGACGTTGCCGATTCTCCGCGTGATGCAGCGCGAGCAGGTCGATTTGAAGATCAACGGCAAGGGGCAGGCAATCCGTTTGAAGACCGTTGCCACAAGGTCGGAAACTGAGACCGTGTCCGGTTTCGGTTCGTTTGTGCTCACTTTCGGTGAGGATGCGATCGAACTAAAAACCGGCGACACGCTCACCGTTCGGAGGAGGTTTCTCACCCATATATACGAATCGGACGATTCGGGGTTGCATTCGAATTTTCCTGCTCGTTTCTACCGCCCGATTTTCTGGGCGGGAATCGGCGATCCGCGGACCCGCCGCCGCCATGAATCGCGTTGACGCTCGCGGACCGGCGCGGTATCAGTAAGTTCTGTATCGTGCGAGATTTCCGGCTGCCGATCGGCGGCCGACAGCGGCGCGGGTGCGCCGCGTGAGGGCCAGTACATGAAAAGTCAGTCCCGTCCGCCCAAAGAGCGAATCAACATCACGTACCGCCCGGCGACGAACGCCAAGGAGCAGAAGGAGCTGCCGCTCCGAATGACCATGCTCGGCGATTTCACGCTCAAGGCGGACGACACGCCGCTCGAAGACCGCAAGATGACGCGCGTCGACAAAGACAACTTCAGCGACGTGATGAAATCGCAGAACCTGAACGTGTCGGTCAACGTCGCGAACAAGCTGTCCGGCAAGCCCGGCGAAGAAATGGGCATGGAGCTGAAGTTCGCGACGCTCAAGGATTTCGAGCCGGAGCAGATCGCCCGGCAGGTACCTCAGTTGCGGGCTCTGCTCGAGACGCGCGAGGCCCTCGCGGCGCTGAAGGCCCCGCTGGCGAACAAACGCGAGTTTCAGAAGCTCATCGCCGACAAGGTCAAGGACGAGGAGACGCGCAAAAAGCTCCTCTCCGTCCTGAAGCGCGAGGAAGAGTCGGCCGGACAATAATCGTTGCGGGCGGAGCTGGGACTCCGCCTGTCGTGTTGGACGAATTGCACCGCCGGCATGAGGTCGGCGTTTTTCCGTCGGAGACCGCGCATGTCCGAATCACCGCAGTCCGCACAAGCCGCTTCCGCGATGCCCGAGGAAGTCTCCTCACTGCTCGACGAGATCACCGTCGCGACCGGCATCAAGGACGTCGAGGCCAGGCGCGTCGCCCGCCGCGGCGTCGAGGCGCTTCTGGCGCAGCTCGTCGCCGCGCCGGAGCAGAAGATCGACAAGGCCCTGATCGACGCCTACATCGCCGAGATCGACGCCAAACTCAGCGCCCAGGTCGACGAGATTCTGCACCACAACGACGTGCAGAAGCTCGAATCCGCCTGGCGCGGGCTGAAGTTCGTGGTCGATCAGACGGATTTCCGCGAGAACATCAAGATCGACATCCTCAACGTCTCCAAGGAGCAGCTCCTTGAAGACTTCGAGAACTCGCCGGAAATCCCCAAGAGCGGCCTGTACCAGCACATTTACACGGCCGAATTCGGCCAGGCCGGCGGCGAGCCGATCGGCGCCATGGTCGCCAACTACGAGTTCGGCCCCGGCCCGCGCGACATCGCCCTGATGCAGAAGATCTCCGCCGTCGCCGCCATGTCGCATTGCCCGTTCGTCGCCGCGGCGGGCTCGGAGATGTTCGGCGTCAAGGATTTCCAGGAGTTGCCGAAGCTCAAGGATCTGGAGAGCGTGTTC
>JACRLV010000284.1:34615-35475 GCA_016235145.1 Planctomycetota bacterium | reverse complement strand
AGGCGCGCATGCAAGTTCCTCCTGGCGGCGTGCATGGTCCGCCCGCAGAAGGATTGGAATGCCGGCCGCGCGACGATCGATCGCCAATTTGCAACCGACATTGAGCGACTCCAGCGCTGAGACGCGCCGGCATTCGCCGCTTGGAGCGGCAAGTTCGAGCGCTCGTGAAGTATTGTGGGGCATGCAATACGATTCCCAGGTCATCTGCATTCAGGCCCGGAATGGAGTTGCTCGAATGACCGCGCCCCTTTGCATCGCAGCCGCCGTGATTGCGATCGCGCTCGACGATTTCCCGCTGCTCACGCCGCCGCCGGAGCCGGCGCCGAGGATCAACGGGCCTTCGGTGTATGGCGCCCGGCCGGGGCGGCCCTTTCTCTATCGGATCCCGTGCACGGGCGTCCGGCCCATCCGGTTCGAGGCGGTCGACCTGCCAAAGTCCATGAAACTCGACTCCACGACGGGCATCATTGCGGGAGTCACGCCGGCGGACCAAGGCAGCTATGCCATCACGCTGGCCGCCGTGAACGCCAAGGGCTCCACGCGAAAACCCCTCAAGCTCGTGGTCGGCGATACGCTCGCCCTGACTCCGCCGATGGGGTGGAACTCCTGGTACATCCACTACGACCGCGTCAGCGAGCAGCACATGCGCCAGGCTGCCGACCAGATGATCGCCACCGGCATGGCGGATTTCGGATACCAGTTTGTGAACATCGACGACTGCTGGATGAAGCGGAAAGGAGACCAGCCGTATCGCGACGCACAAGGCAGGCTCCTGACCAACGCCAAATTCCCCGACATCGCGGGCATGGTTCAGTACGTTCACTCGAAGGGCCTGCGGGCGGGGCTTTACACATCACCGG
>JACRLV010000284.1:19215-34601 GCA_016235145.1 Planctomycetota bacterium | reverse complement strand
CCCTGGACTTGCGCGGGCTACGCCGGCGCCTACCTGCACGAGCAGGCCGATGCGAAACGCTTCGCCGACTGGGGGTTCGATTTCCTCAAGTACGACTGGTGCTCGTACTCCCAGGTCGCCCACCGCCCGGCCCTCGACGACCCGGATTCCATGCCGGAGGCCAAGCGCAACAACAACCCCACGCTCGCCCAGTTCCAGGAGCCATACAAGCTGATGGGCGACATCCTGCGCAAGCAGGACCGCGACATCGTCTACAACCTGTGCCAGTACGGGATGGGTGAGGTGTGGAAGTGGGGGGGCGATGTCGGGGGCAACTGCTGGCGCACCACGGGCGATCTGGGACTGGAACGCGATACCGAACTCCCCGGCTTCTACTCGATTGGCTTCTCGAACATGGTGCATTGGGAGAACGCGGCGCCGGGCCGCTGGAACGATCCCGACTACATTCTCATCGGCTGGGTGGGGGCGGCCAGCCAGATGGGAGAGGGCACACGCACGAAGCTCACGGCCGAGGAGCAATACAGCTACATGTCGATGTGGTGCCTCATGGCCGCACCGCTGATCTTCTCGGGGGACATGGCCAAACTCGACCCGTTCACGCTCAACGTCCTCTGCAACGCCGAGGTCATCGAGGTGGACCAGGATCCGCTCGGGAGACAGGCGCGACCGTTGCAGCACGACAAGGAAACGCTCATTCTCGCCAAGTCGATGGCGGACGGCTCGCTGGCGATCGGGCTCTTCAACCTGACGCGCCAGCGGCGCGAGGTCGGCGCCGACTGGGCGCTGCTGGGACTGAAAGGGCCGCAGCGGGTCCGGGATCTCTGGCGGCAGAAAGACCTCAGCCCGGCGGAGGGAGGGCTGTCGTCAAGCGTCGGCCCGCACGGTGTCATGCTGCTACGGCTGTGGCCGCGGAAGGACACGCCCTGATGCCGCCGCGGCGCCTCCTTTTCAATCTCTCGGCCAGACTTTGTACGTCTGCTTCCCATCCGACTTGAGTTCGAACGGTCCGGGGAATGGGTTTGCCGGATCGCGGCTGTGCCCAAGATAGTCGGTGGCGATCCGCAGGGGCGTTCCGTCGACGTTCTCGTACGCACAGTCCGATACGAGAGCCCTGCCCAGGAGCGCGGTTGTCACGGGCTTTCTCACCGGTGCGGACGCCCAAGCCTGGTTTTCGTTCAGTGTCAAGACCCAGCCGTCGTGCCGCCGATCGAGCGTCAGGCCCGGCTGGAAATCCGGCAGAAGCACGGGGCCGGAATCGAACCTCGATGCTCGCGCGCCACCCAGAAACACGTTTCCCGCCGCAAAACACGGCATCGCCGCATCGTCAAACACGCTCAGGCTGCTCTCTCCGATGAACAGGTTGTTGTAGAAGCGATGATCGCCGCTGTCGCCTTTCTGTGCGGGGTGCATCCCCGCGATCGCGGTGGCGTGCGGCCGTTGGTACGGCGTGCTGCGGTCGTCGCCGCGCATGTTGGTCATCCGTCCGGCGAACACGTTGTGCGCAAACGCCACCCCCTGCGAGTTCAGCTCCACGGAGACCCCCGGCGAAAGGAAGAGGTTGTTGGCGACGAGAATGGGCCCGTGCTGCATCTCGAGGAACATGTCGCCGCTGCCGCCGACGTTGTCGTGCAGGAGGTTTTCGGTCACCTGCGCGTTCTGCGCCATCCAGTCGAGCCAGATCCCGGCCACGTCGCCGCAACGGTAGATGTGGTTGCGGCGAATGACGACGTCGATCCCGCCGTGGAATTTGATGCCCGCCATTTCGGCGCCGCCAAAAAGCCGCCGAATGTGAATATCGTGGATCTCGTTGCCGACCACTTCGCTGAACGCGCACCCCAAACTGCCGACCACGCCGGCCTGTTCGCAGTGGTGGATGTGGTTGTTGCGGACCACGTGCCCGCCGATCGTCGCTTTTGTCCAGCGTTTTTCGAGGGCGCGGGTGACTGTGCCGACGTAACCCTCCGCGGATTCGGCGCGGTTGTCCCATTCATCGCCGTATTTTCCGAGAGCGACGCCGGAGCATTTCGAGTAGCTGATTTCGTTGCCTTCGATGATCCAGCCTCTGCACCAGAACGCGGTGAGGACGCCGTACTGCGCGGCCGTGGGAGGAGCCCAGTTCGTGGCGGCGTTGCGAAGATCGAACCCTCGTACCGTGATGTAGTCGATGCCGGGCGTAGCGGGCGTGAACACGGTCGGACGCGCGTTGATCTCGACGCTCGCCTTGTTCGGGTTCACGCCGGGGAATTGGGCGTATATCTCAGTGCTGTTGGGGGCGACCTTGGTTTGAACCGGTTTGGGCTTGAAGACCAGGCACAGGTTTCGAACGCCCGCGGTCTCCTTGATCGACGTGGAAAACGACCGCCAATCCTGCCAGCCTCCTGTGGGTGCAACCTCGCAGGCGCCGAGCAGCGTCCCATCCGGCCCGTCCAGATGCAGTTCGACCAGTCCCCCGGCGCCGTTCGGCGCGGCGCCGCGCAGCTCGACGCGGGTCGTTCCCGAACCAAAGTCCACCCCGTCAAACCGGACCCAGTCGCCCTTTCGGATGTATCCGAGGCACTTGCCTCCCTCGGCACAGTCCGCCAGTTGGCAGCCCTTCTGAGCCGCCAACTTGTCCGCTGGCCGGGGAGCACCGTTCTCCGGCTTGATCCACGCGACGTTGAGCAGGTACTGCGGCCCCTCGTCGGGCACGCCGTCCACGACCGCGAACCAGAGCGGCTCGGAGCCCGCCGGCTTCAAAACGTCGTCCAGCTTGGCTGCCTCCATCAACCAGTCGCCCTCGACGTACACGCAGCCGGTGTGGTGTCGGCGGCCGTTGTCCGAGAACCAGTCGCCGTGGATGAGTTCGGCGTAGGGATTGAACGAGCCGAAATACGAATTGGGCAGCGTCAGCCGCCATGTGTCACCGCCGATGTTCTGCCAACCGCTCGTGGGCTCCGACCCGGTGATGACGACCTTCTCACCCGGCGCCGCCTGGTATGTAATTCGGCGGACGTCGGATTCGCCGCCGCGCGGCGGACTGACCCGCTCCCGATAGAGCCCTTTGTGCACGGTGATCACATCGCCTGCCTGGGCGATGCTTGCGGCGGCGGAAATGGTCTTGAAAGGCCTGGACCTCGACCCGTCATTGGCGTCGTTGCCCGTGACGGCGACGTGATACTCGATGGCGAACGCTCGGAAGGCCAGGGTGATCGCGAGTGTGCTCGTCAGCAGCCCTTTCATCAGACCTCCCCCGTCATGGTCAGGTTTCGGAGCCGAACCGGGAAGCTGGGCGATCCGCAACGTGTTTCGCAGCCGCCCGAGCTATCGCCGGGGATCGAGGCCTTGCCAGCGGTGCGTCCAGGGTTCGCCCTTCTCACCCTTCGATTCGACGACGAGGAAATCGCCCTCGCGGCGCGACTTCAGCGGTTGGTCGTTTTCGTCTCTCAGGTATCGCTCCGTCAGAACGCCCTTCTTCACCAGATCGTCAAGCGAATCCGGCAGTGCGCCGTATGCAAGCCGGTAGGCGTAGACCGCCCGCCCGATCGCCAGGCGGATGAAATGCGCCTCGTTGTGGGTGCGAACGATTCGATTGGCCTCGGGTGGCAGCGGAAGAATGCGGAGCGCCTCGACAGCCAGGGGACCGGCCGCTGCGGCGTCGGCCGACGCGCGGAACGTGAGCGTGTGCGGGCCGGGCTTGATCTCGAATGTGCCCAGCAGCAGGTCCAGTTCCGTTGGGTCGTTCGAACGGAGATTGCTCGTGGCGATGCGTTTCGAGTCGAGCTCGATGTAGAATGCGCCGTAGTCCGCGCCGCTCGCCGCGCTCAGCCGCAGCGCACAGCGTCCGCCGCTTTCGACCTGAAACGGCGCCGTCAGCGAAGCGCCGGGCGTCTGATTGGGCCAAAGCAGTACCGGCCGTGCCCCGAAAAGTCCCGATGTGTCTATCTTCGGAGCAGGACCGCCCTCGACTTTGAGTTGTTGAAACGCCCGTACGAAGTGCTGCATCTGCCAGGGTACCCGCCGCTCCTTCCACGGCGGAAGATGCGGAAACGGCTTCGGCGCGCCTTGCTGATACCAGAAGGAAACGCTGCTGAAGAAGTCAGGCCGCTCGATGTAGAACGCCTCGATGTCGGTGTTGCGGTTGCCCTTGTGCTCGATCGCGGCGGTCAGCGACCGGCGAAAGTAAATCGCGTCCGGCAGATGCCAGCGGTAGCACACTCCGCTGTCGCCGGCGGAATCGCCCTGCCAGCGCGGCGAGCCGAACCAATGGCTGCTTCGAGGCCGAAAGCCCCATGCGTCGTTGAAGTAGTCCTCGCTTCCGGTGCCCTGTAGGCTCGGCTTGCCTTCGCCGTCGAGGTAGAAGAAGTCGTCGCCTTCGCCGAACCAGCCGTCCTGGGCGAGCGTCACGGACATGACCGTGCCGACGTACAGCCCGATGCCCTCCAGATCCGCGAGCAAATAGTCGCTGCCCGCGGCCGCCGGATACGCCTGCCGGTAGGAGGCGTAGAATCGCGGCGTGCCTTCCGGCAACTCGCTGAACTGCGTCCAATCCACCTGCCAGTAAAGCCCGGCCCCACGATCGGGGTTGTCGTTCGTCACCACGATCTTCGCCGAGCGGCCGAACGGCATCCGCCAATAGCAGCTCAGCGCGCCGGTCGTCGAGACCTGCACCGGAATGCTCTCCACAACCGCCGGCTTGCCCTGCCCGACGGCGAAGAAATCGCCGAGGGGCGCTTCGACGCCGGGCTGGCCGCTTCCATCCCAGTAAATTCGCAGACTGAGCGCATTCAGCTCGCCGACCCAGCCGGCGTGGCTGGTAAACCACATGTGCGTGATGACTCCCGGGCCCTCGAGTACCGGCATTTCGATCGACTCGCCGGGCTGAAGCCAGGTCATATCGAGGTTTTCCGAATGCCAGTCCGGCTGCTGGTTGCTCGACACGCGCCGATTACGGCCGAGCGGCGGCGGCGAAAACGGGCTAAGCAGCTCCAGCGCGCGGCGCGGGAGCAGTTCGTCCGAGGTCGCCTGCTCGGGCCTGCCCGGCGGTTCCGCGGCGTCAACGGGCTGATTCGCCGCGGGCGCTTCGAAATCCACCCACGCCGCGTCGTTCATATACGCCGCGGCGTACTGGTAGGTCATGCGGCCGTCCTGCTGCGGTCGCCCGCTGTTTCGGAACACAAACGCGCCGCCGCCCGGAAGCGCGGGATCATCTTGATAGCCGACCAGCAGCACGCTATGTCCGTCACGAACGCCCTCGGGCGGCGCGAATTGAAGAACGTCGCCTGCCCATTTTTCCTCTTTCGGCCAGCGCAGGCCGCTGCACACCGGCCATCCGCGATCAAGCGTTTTTCTGATCGCGGCGAGATGTTCGTCGGTGAGGCCGGTGTTGACGTCCCAGGGCTTGATCCAATGCAGCCTGAATCCGCGGGCTTTCAGTTTGCCGGCGTGCGCGATCGCGGCTTGATTCGGCTGGAGGGTCGGGTCGAGCGCGGCGGCGTACGGCAGGTCGGCGTCGGGGCAAATGCCGTGGGCCTCGTAGCCCTTCCAGAGATCGGAGAAGAACCCGCCATCCGTGTCGTCCCCGATGGCTTTGTTGGACGCCCAATTGAGGAACTCGACGCTCAGCGGCACGCCCTTCTTCTCAAAGCGCGAGTTGGCGAATTCGAGCGCCTGGGTGACGACGAACGCGGAGCAGGTTCCGCGCGCCCCCTGTCCGCGGACCGGCAAGCCCCACTTCTTGAGCTGTGGGCGCAGGTCCGCGCTGCGCGCGGCGGATTGTGCGGGCGGCGAGTCCGCCGCGTTTCCGGCGGCCAGGCCGCCAACCGCGAAAACCAGAGTCCCGATGATTCCAGCAAGTCGATTTGTCCGCCACATGTCGAGTCTCCGGCCATGATTGAAAAGGACGGAATTCGAACACGCGCAGTTTACAGTGGAATCAGTTGGGAAACGAATCGGCGGGGTACCATGCGTCAGACGACCATTCCGGTGATCTCGCGCCTTCGAACACCATGGTGTCGCCGACGAAACCCTGCGCGTAGCAGATCACCCGGCGAGGCTTGATCGATTTGCCTTGCAAGATCAGCACGAGCCGCGACGGGGGGACCACGGCCCCGCGGAATTTCACGCCCTCGACACCGGCAAAGCCCAGAAACGCCTCGCCGCCGACCTTGCTGTGGTGCATGTACGAGCAGAGTTGGGCGGCGACCTCGATCATCAGCACGCCGGGCAGCAGCGGCCGGCCGGGAATGTGCCCGCGGACCCAGAAGGCGTCGGGCTTCACATCGTGGTATCCGGCGATGATTCCACGCTCGTCGTCGCGGTAGATGATCGCGTCCAGAAGCTGGAACTCGTGGCGCTGCGGGTTGGCGCGCATGATCTCTTCGCGGTCCGCGAGCACCTGGTCGAATTTGAGCGACGACGGATCGAGGATGGCCGGAGGCGGCATGGTGCGATCCAAAAAAAAGCGGCGGTAGCAAAACCGCCGCGGGCGTTTCGTGGTTCCTATCAGCTCACGGAGTGGGCGTGTCGTCCTTGGACTTCCTCAGTTCGAGGATCTTCTTGCGGATGTCCTGGGCGACGTTGCGGATATCCTGCATGGCTTTCCGCACGCGCGTTCCCGCCGCGTTGTTGCCGCCCTGGGCCTTGTAAATGTCGTCGGCGACCTGCTCAACGAGCTTCTTGAGGTTTTCGTACTCCTCCATGCTCATTCTCCGTTCAAGACGATTCGCCGTCCCAATCCCTCTGGGCAGGATCCCTTGCCGCAGCCTGTCGGCGTTCGGACGTTAATATCCGCCGTGGAGCACGTTTGCAAGCGGTCCGAGGCGGCGGAATCGGGCTTTCGGGTCGTATAATTCCGAATGATGGCGGATGCGGCTGCGCGGCTGGAACGGCTGCGCGAAAAGATCAGTCGGTTTCCGAAATCGCCGGGCGTGTACCTGATGAAGAACGCCGACGGCGCGGTTCTGTACGTGGGCAAGGCGCGCGACCTTCGCTCGCGGGTCTCCAGTTATTTTCAGGATTCCGCCGACCTGCTGAGCTCGCGCGGCCCCGAAATCGCCCACATGGCGTCGCTGGTCGAGGACATCGATTTCCTCGACTGCGAGACCGAAGTCGACGCGCTGCTGAAGGAAAGCCGGCTGATCAAGGACATCCAGCCGCCTTACAACGAGAAGCTGCGCGACGACAAGACGTTCCCCTACCTGGAAATCACGGTTCGCGACGATTTCCCCGGGGTGTTCGTGACGCGCACGCCACGGCTCAAGGGCAGCAGGCTGTTCGGTCCGTTCACCAGCGCTTCGGGCGTGCGCGACGCCGTCAACGCGCTTCAGAAGGTATTCAAATTTCGAACCTGCGAACTGCCGATCCTCGAAAGCGACGAATCCCGGCGGCATTTTCGGCCCTGCCTGCTGCACGCGATCAAGCAGTGCACCGCGCCGTGCGCGGCCCTCATCAGCCGCGAAGCCTACGCCGCCGACATCAAACGCCTGCTCAAACTCCTGCGCAGCAAGCGCAGCGTGCTGCTGCGCGAGATGACGCGCGAGATGCAGGCGGCCGCGGAGGCGAAGCACTACGAAGATGCGGCGGTGCTGCGCGACCGCATCAAGGCGATCCAGGCCTTGTCGCTCAGCGGCGACGTGGACCAGGACGTGCAGCCCGAGGTCTTCTACATCGATCCGGCCGCCGGGCTCGAACGGCTGCGCGAACTGTTGGATCTGCCCGATCGCCCGCGCGTCATCGAGGGCGTCGACATCGCGACGCTTCAGGGCGAGGAATCGGTCGGCTCGCTCGTGTGCTTCATCGACGGGCGGCCGTACAAGAGCGGCTACCGGCGATTCCGCATCAAAACTGTGGACGGCGTCGACGATTACGCGATGATCCGTGAGGTGATCGCGAGGCGCTATCGCCACGCCGCCGCCGCCGAGGAACTCTACCCGGACGTGATCCTGATCGACGGCGGGCTGGGGCAACTGCACGCCGCGCTCGAAGCGTTTGAGCAGATGAGCCGCGCGGTCGAGGTCGAGGGGGGGGCTGCGCGAAAGCCGGCGATGGTGATCTCCCTGGCGAAACGCGAGGAGATCATCTTCGTCCAGGCGCGTTCGGCCCCGCTCAAGCTGGCGCGCAATAACGAAGCTCTGCGGCTGTTGCAGCAGGTCCGCGACGAGGCCCATCGTTTCGGACAGCACTATCACCACATTCTGCGGAGCAAGCGGACGTTTGACGAAGACGTCGCGGCCGGGCGCCGCCCGCCGACCCGCCGGCGCAGCCTGACCACGGGCCGAAAGACCAGCCGGCCGGCCAAGGGCGACATCATTCTCGAGGAGGATGTTTCGCAGCTCGACGAACCCTCCGGCCAGTGAGTTTGGTGACGCTATCGGTCGCACGGCGAGCTTTCCGGTCGATCCTCCGCTTTCTTTTTGGCGATCAATTTCCATTCGCGCGCGTGGGGGGTTCTCGGCCGCGCGGAAAACGAGCTTCCATCGCCACCGATATTCATCCCCTAACCGCATCGTTCGCCCGCATATTCTCGTGAGTTGGCTCCTGCGGCCGAATCGCCATGTTGTTTTGAATACTCTCCTGCGCGACCGCGGCACGGTCCCGCGCAGGCGTGTGTCCGATATTGCGTCGGAGCCGCCCAATGTCGACGCCGGACAGAAAACCGTCGGGAGTATCTGGCCGATTTCTGCATCAAGTGAGGTCTCTCATGGCGACGCGCACGGCAACGGAAATCGTCACGATGATCTGCCCGAACCTGGCATGCCGAAAGACCATTTCGGCGCCGGAATCGGCGCGCGGAACGATGGTTCGCTGTGCTTATTGCCAACAGCCTTTCCGTGTTCCCGCCGCCCGCATACCGGGTCGCGGACAGGAAGACGACGACGATCGTTCGTCGGGTAAGTCCAAACGCTAACCAGGAAGCGATTCAATAACGCGTTATCGGCGTCGTCCCATCGCGGCGCCGACGGTTGGCCTGTGTTTGCGTCGATGGTTCGTGGGGTGGGGGGAGACATGAGTTACTTGCTGGAATCGCTCGGGCGCGGACTGCTCGGGCAGATGCTCGACGCCTTCGAGCGCCAATTTCCCGAATCGGACGACGACGTCGATCAACTCGAAACGCAACGCCGGTATTCGACAACATCGGTGGACCTGGGTATGCGGACCGGCGCGGCGCAGCTACGCGCCTGCCGGATCAGCGCGGCGCGGCGTACATTTGAAGAGCTTCGCCGGCGTCCGGAATCCAAGGATGCGGCGGCGATCGGGCTGGCGTGCGCGTTCGACGAGCTGGGCGCTGAGGACGATGCGATCGCGATGCTCGAATCCGCTCGCGCTGGGCGGACCGACGACCCCGCCATTTCTTTTTCCATCGGCATGTGCCACGAGCGGGCCAATCGTCCGGTCGAGGCTCGACAGGCGTACTCCCAAGCGATCGATCTCTGCCCGAGACTGCGCAATGCGCACGAGCGCCTGGCCGCGATGGCGGTGAGCCGCGGCGATTGGCGCGAAGCGGAAGACTGCTACGCGGCGCTGGCCCGGATGGAGCCGGGCGACATGGACATTCTTCTCACGCTCGCGACCATTCGGCTCGCAGGCGGTCGAACCGAAGCTGCCATCACGACGTTTCAGGACGCATTGCTGGTGGAGCCCGAGGCCACCGAGGACGCCCTCGACGAAGTCGAAGCGATGGCGACCGAAGGCGCGCTTTCCAGGGCGATCGGAACGCTGGAGAAGCTCGTGGCCAAGTTCCCGGGAGTCGGCGAATTTCACGTCCACCTGGGGGATTTGTACGTTCGGGCCGGAAACGACGATCGGGCGGTAGCGCAGTACCAGTCGGCTCTCCAGGTGCACCCGTCGTTCCTCGAAGCCACCGTCAAGCTCGGAACTCAGCAATTGCGGATCGGCGATTTCCAGCAAGCCGCGCGGACATTCAATCGGGCCGCCGAACTCAGCGATCGATTGCTGCTGGCGTTCGTCGGGCTCGGCGTTGCGCAAGCCGCCGCGGATCGCCCGATCGAAGCCGCCGCGACGTTCGACCTGGCCGTCGGACTGGCGCCGAACAGTACGCTGCTCATGGCCGAGTCCGCCCGGCTGCACTTGAAGGCGCATCGCCGCCGCACAGGTCAATGGAACGCGCCGATCGAAACCGATTCGTCCGACCTGCCGAACCAGGCGGATACCGACGGCTTGCTCCAGGACGCGATCGACCGAACGGAGAAGCTGATTTGCGCGGGCCCCCTCCGCGCGGACGCGCATTACCGCCATGCACTGCTGCTTCAGCACGCCGGCGATACGGACCGAGCGCTTTCCGCGATGCAGCGGGCCGTCAATATCGCGCCCTCATTCGCAAAAGCCCAGATCAAACTGGGAATCCTGTTTCACCAGGCCGGCCGGACCGCCGAGGCGCTGGGACTGTTCAAACGCGGGATCGACGCCACGCAGGATTCGGTCGACTCTCACTATCAACTGGCCCTCCTGTTCGCAAACCGGAATCAGTTCGAGCTGGCCTTCGAACGCATGACCGGCGAAGTCGATTCCGAACGCGATCTGGGCGCGATTCGCTCGGGACTGTCGCTGGCGTTGCAGGGCGTCGGCATGGTGGACCGCGAGGGCTCCGCCTGGAATGCGCTGAACGAACTCGCGATGCAGGGTGGGTTCTTCCCCGCCGACCGGTTCACGGGCGCCGGCTTGAACTGAACGGACAGAATTGGCCGCACGGAAGCGGATCAAGCTCCTATTCCGCGGCGCCCGCCGAACGCGGTGCGCCGCGCTCGTCAAACTCACGCACCGCCGGCAATCCCAGCTCCTTGAGCTGCGGCAGGATCTTCTCGCGGTCGCCGACCAGCACCAGCACGCCGCGATCCAGGCCGATCGCCGTCTTGGCCAGCTCGTTCAGTTCGCCGGCCGAGGTGTTCTCGATCGCCGCCAGATCGCTCGCAATCGAATCGAACGGCAGTGACGACGCCCAACAGGCCGCCGCCGCGCCGGTCAGTCCGCGTAAACCCTCAAATGCGCGGATCGAATTGGTTCGCACCGTTTCGCGAGCCTTCATGGCTTCCGTGTCGCTGATGTCGCCTGACGCGAGTCGACGGAACTCCGAGAGAAACTCGTGCAGTGCGGCGCCCGTGACATCCGTCCGCACGCTCGAAGCGGCGATGAACCAGCCGGTCTCGATCTCCATGCTGAAATTCGAGCGCGCGCCGTAGGTGTAACCATGCGCTTCCCGCAGGTTCTGGTTCAGCCGGCTGGTGAAGCTGCCCCCCAGGATCGTGTTCATCAGCCGCAGCTTCATCCGCTGCGGATCGCGGTAGGTCACGCCGGGCGTGACAAACTGAATCACCGTCTGGACCGCGTCCGGACGGTGAACCAGGGCGACCAGCGGGCCGCCGGTGACTGCGAACGCGTGTTCAACACGGCTTGCCGCCCGAGGCGAGCCGGCGGGCTTCCAGTCGCCGAGCAGCTTCTCCAGCACCGCCTTCGCGTCCGCGGCGGTGATGTCGCCGGCGATGAACAGTGCGGCGTGCGCCGGGCTGAACAACGACTGGTGGGCCGCCTTCACTTCATCCAGCTCGATTTTCTGGACGGTCGCCACCACGCCGTCGCTGGGCCACGCGAACGGATCGCGGTCCCCAAAGAGGATGCGCGCCCCGACCTTTGCGGCCACGGCGGTCGGCTCGTCGTCTTCCTGCTCGAGTTCGTCCAGGTGCAGCGCCTTCACGCGCTGCCAATCACTTGATTCCATCCGCGGACGACGGATCGCATCGGCGAACAAGGCCGCGGCCTTTTCAAAATTCCGCCGCAAGACGCTCAGCGAGACGCTGATCGTCTCCTGGTCGGCGCGTGCGCCGAATCCAGCCCCGAGCGATTGCATGGCCTGCGAAAATTTCGGCGCGTCGAGATCGCCGGCGCCCTCATCGATCATGTTCGTCGCCAGCGCGGCCAGGCCCGCCTTTTCCGGCGTGTCCAGCGCGCCGCCCGGCCGCAGGATCAGCGTCATCGCGGCCAGCGGCAGGTCGCCGCGACGCCAGAGCGAAACGGGCAGCCCGTTCGAGAGCGTAAAGGCCTCCGCGGGCGGCAGAACAAACGGCTTTTGCGCCAGGGCGTCGGGCCGCTTGTCGCGCGGCGTTTCGGGCCGCTGCGGCTCTTGCGGAAGCACGCGCACGATCGCCCGCGCACCGGGCGTCAGGATTTGCCTGGCCCAGTTTTTCACGCCTTCCGGCGTCGCGTTGCGGAAGCGGTCGAGGTCGCGCTGGAACGAATCCGGCTCGCCATAGTAGTACTCGTACTCGTTGAGCCGGTCGGCCTTGGTTTGCAGGCTCTGGAGCGACGAGAGCATTCGCAGCTCGATCGTCGTCTTTCGCTCATCGAGCTCCGCGGGTTGAGGCCCTTCCGACGTGAGCTTGGCGATCTCCTCATCAACGATCTGCTCGACGCGTTCGAGCAAGGCGTCCGGTTTCGTGAGAATGTCGATTTGAAAAACCGAGCCCAGCGGGAATCCGTTCTGGCTGGCGTCCACCTCGACGGCCAGCTTCTCGTCGTCGCCCGCCTGGTATGCCCGCGGGCTGTGGTAGGCGATCATGATTCTGGGTAGCTGAACCTTGTCGATCATCGTGTAGCGGACGACGCTTTCCAGTTTTGCCGGCGCCGCGGTGCGCTGCTTCACATCGCCGCCGCGCGGCAGGGCGCCGAAAAGCTGCTCGACCAGCGGCTTGATCGTCTTCGAGTCGAAGTCGCCGGCGACGACGAGCGAGGCGTTGTTCGGCACGTAGAAATTCGCGAAGAAGTCCTTGACGTTGGTGACCGTCGCGGCCTGAAGGTCTTCGTGCAGGCCCGCCACGCCGATGTGGTACGGGTGGCCCGGCGGGTAGAGCAGCCGCGACATGTACTCTTCCGCCTTGCCGTAGGGACGGTTCTCGATCGTCTGGCGCAGCTCGTTGCGGACGACGTCGCGCTGTTTGTTGAGCTTCTCCTCAGTCATGTTGAGGCCCATGTCCTCCAGCCGATCCGCGTCGAGCCATAGCAGCGTCGGCAGCAGCTTCGACGGCCCCCAGGAGAAGTAGTTCGTCCGATGCAGGTCGGTGGAAGCGTTATTGGAAATCCGAGCCCGGCACGCGCTTGGTGCCCATGAACATCAGGTGCTCGAACAGGTGTGCGAAACCGCTGCGGCCGGCGGGCTCGTCCTGCGCCCCGACGCGATACCAGATGTTCACGACCGCCGTGGGCAGCGAATGATCCTCGTGCAGGATCACCGTCATGCCGTTCGGCAGCGTGAACTTCTCGTGCGCGACCTTCTGCGCGTACGCACCAGCATTGGCCAAAAATCCGAGAGCGACCGCGAGTGCGATGCCGATCCGCGTTTTCATGAAAACCTCTGTGGAAAAAAATTGCGACCGCATAGCGCTCGCCTGCGCACGCGGCTGCTGCGACGTCATTGTGTCGGCAGGCTACGCATTTCCGCAAGCGCCGGCTTGAGAGGGTTCAGGGTTCAGGGTTCGAAAGCGCCGCTCAGGTCGGAACGAGGAGGCGTTTCAGGCCGCCGGCGATCGCGCCGGGAATTTCGCAGAGCGGTGCGATTTGGTCGATCGCGCCGGTTTCGGCCGCGGCCTTCGGCATTCCGTACACGATGCTGGTTTCGCGATCCTGCGCAATGGTGTATGCGCCCAACCTCTTCAACGTGCGGACTCCCGCCGACCCGTCACAGCCCATTCCCGTCATCACCACGGCGACCGTTCGCGAGGCCGACTCCTTGAGCGAGTCGAACAGGGCGTCGACCGACGGCCGAAACCCCGATACCTTCGGTCCGGCGGATAGATGCGTGACGGGTTTCGAGCCGCGAATGCTGACCAGGAGGTGTTTGTCGCCGGGAGCGATGTAGATGTGCCCCGGCGTCAGCGTTTCGCCGCCGGCCGCCTCGACCACCGTTCCCTTGCACGCCGCGTTCAGCCGCTCGGCGAACGGCTTGGTAAAGCCCGCGGGCATGTGCTGTGTGACGAGAATCGGCGGAAATCGCGCCGGGAACGCCGGCAGAAGCTGGTGCAGCGTCTGCGGCCCGCCGGCGCTGATGCCGATCGCGACGATGCCGTCGAGCGGCACATCGGCGGTGGGGGAAGCGATCACGGCCCGCTTTCCGGCGCCGACGAGGTTGCGCCGGGAACTTTGCGCCGCCGCCAGGACGGCCCGCACGACTGCTTCTCGAAAACGCTCGAGGGTGGCGTCCCTGGCGAGCGGCTTTGCCACGCACTCAATCGCGCCTTTTTCCAGGGCCTCGACCGTGAGCGACGCGCCGAGCTGGGTCTTGGTGGAAACCACGACGATCGGCGTCGGGCGTTCGCGCATCACCCGTTCGAGAACTTGAATGCCGTTGAGTCCCGGCATCTCCACGTCGAGCGTCACGACGTCCGGCCGCAGCGTGAGGATCGCCTGCAAGCCGTCGTTGCCGTTCTGCGCCGATCCGATCACTTCCAGTTCCGGCGATCTCGCAAGCGCATCCTTCAGGATGGTGCGCATGAATACCGAATCATCCACCACCAAGACGCGAAATCGTGGTTCAGGCACGGTCCGGCTCCTGCGATTCGCTTTGTGTGCCGCCTCAAAGAAAAAACTGCGCTCGCTCCGGTTGGCGCGGCGTCTCGTCCGTCGACGGAACGGGCAACGCCCGCATCCCCCGCGCGATGAAAACTCCGCGGCTCTACGCCAAGATCATCCAAATCCAATATCGGCAGATTGGCCCGATCGAGTCCATCGCGGCGCGAGCGAGAGCCTCACTCGCCCGCGCAATTCCCGCACAGTCGCACGTTTGGTCGCCAGAGAACCGTGCCGTCGCGAAGCTTTAGGCTTGGAGCGATTCAGTTCATTCGGTTTTCGGCGCCGCCGCCGGTGAATGCGGCGCTCGAACCCGCAAGACGGGCGGATTGATCGCGACCTGGTGCCCGGGCGCTACGCTCTGCGTAAGAAAGACTGAGCCGCCGATCACCGCTCCGTCCCCGATCACGGTGTCGCCGCCGAGCACGATCGCATTGGCGTAGATCGTGACGTTGTTTCCGATGGTCGGATGCCGCTTGTGGCCCCGGATGATCCGGCCGCGCTCGTCCTTGGGGAAGGACAGCGCGCCGAGCGTGACGCCTTGATAGATCTTGCAGTTGTCGCCGATGGTCGTGGTTTCTCCGATCACCACGCCCGTGCCGTGATCGATGCAGAAGCTGCGGCCGATGCGGGTGCCGGCGTGAATGTCGATGCCGGTTCTGCGGTGCGCCCATTCCGAAAGGACGCGCGGCAGCTTCGGGACGTCGAGGTTGTAGAGGATGTGCGCGTAGCGGTGGATCGTGATGGCGAGCATGCCCGGGTAGGCGAGGATGATCTCGGTGGTGCTCTGGGCGGCGGGATCGCCGTCGTAGTGCGCCTGCACGTCAAACGCCAGC
>JACRLV010000284.1:0-19132 GCA_016235145.1 Planctomycetota bacterium | reverse complement strand
TCGATGAAGGTCGTGGCCAACGGGGCGGCGTGGTCGCGCAGCGCGCCGCGATCCATTTTACTCGCGTCGCGCGACTGCTCCTGCTCATGCGCCAGGCAGTGATAGATTTCGTCGCGAAGCTGCTCCCAGATCACGGGGAGCAGCTCGCCGACGTGGTAGAGGATGTTGTGCCGCGTCAGGCCGCGCCGGCCGAACCCGCCCGGGTAGGTGATCTGAAGCAGCAGCTCGTTGATCCGCGCCGCTCGCTCGGTCGACGGCAGAAATTCGCGATCGATGTGGCGCGTTCGCTCGTCCGCGAGATAGCTCGAGACCACGCGATCGACCAGCGCCGGCAACTGCTCGCCGAGATGTTTGCTTTCCATGTGGGGATTGTAACCGCGTGCGGCGGACCGAGCAGGATGCTGTGGTGGCGACACTTCGCCGCCTGGCAATGGAAGTGGGGAGCACAAGCCTTTGGCCTGTGCTCCCCGCCTGATTTCGAAACCCGGTCAATTGCGTCGCGATTGACTACATGCCGAACTGGGCCAGCAGCGCCGACAAGTCGCTCAGCTCGATGCAGCCGCTCGCATCAAAGTCCGCGGCGGCGTTGAAGCCCGCATCGCCCGTGCACGTGCCGAACG
The DNA here is from genome assembly GCA_016235145.1 of Planctomycetota bacterium. GTDB lineage: Bacteria > Planctomycetota > Phycisphaerae > UBA1845 > Fen-1342 > JACRLV01. The sequence continues at coordinate 18,512 of JACRLV010000284.1, read as the reverse complement.
CACTCAGCAGCAGGGCCAGGTCCGCCAGATCGACGTGACAGTCGCCGTTGATGTCGGCGTCGGGGCACTGCTCAGTCACGTTGCCCGTGACGACCAGCGCGTACGGCGACGGCCCGGTGTTCACCGCGGTCGCCCGCACGGTGATGGTGTACAGCCCCGGCGTGGGCGCGGTGCGGATCACCATTTCGGTGTTGTTGTGCGTGTCCGACGTGCCCCCCGTGGTGGATTGGCCGGAGGTGAAGACGTTGCCGCGATACAGCTCGGCCGCCGGCCCTTGCACCTCCAGGTCGAGGTTGTTGATCGCGGGATTGGTGGTGTTCACCGCGGCGGGCGGCTGCGTGTACGTGAGCGTCACGCGGAGCGGCTCGGCGCTGGAAACCACGACGACGGTGTACGTGGCGATCTGGCCGGTCGAGAGGCCGTCGGCCCGACGAACGTCGTGCGCGATCAGCTTGCGCGCGTCGCCGCTGAAGTAGAGCGTGCCATCCAGCAGCAGCCGGCCCCAACCTTCGAGGTTGCTGGGGTATCCGGCGATGCCCGTCATGTCCACCGCCGCGCTCATCAGCGTCGCGCGGATCAAGCCGCCGGTTGGCACGAAGGAGTCCGCCGCGCTGGCCGCACCGCTGGGATAGAAGCCGTCCGTGTAATACTGCCGCACCAGCAGCCCGCAACCGGCTGCGGCCGGGCTGGCCATTGATGTTCCAGTCATGCCGGTGGAACTGCACGTCGTCGAAGCCCAGGCCGACTGCGTGTTGCAGCCGGGAGCGTAGACCTCCGGCTTACGGCGGCCGTCCGATGTGAGCCCGGTGCCGCCGGAGCAGAAGCTGGTCTGGTTCGGCGTGTCCATGCTCGCGGCAACCGCCAGCACGTTGGTCGAATTTTCGGGCGTCTTGAGGGTGGACGTGTTCGTGACGGCGAAGGCTACGCAGTTGTCCTGATAATCCCAGGAGAACTGGTCGATCTGCCGGCAATGCGTCGTATAGGCGGTCGTGCTGTCGTCGCCCCAACTGTTGCTGTGCACGCGCGCGCCGTCCGTGTCGGCCTCCTGAAGGCTGCTGTACAGGTTCGCCGAACCGACCGACGAGAGGTTCTTGAAGCTCACTTTGGCGGCGAAGGCCATGCCGTCGTTGGTCGTGTAGGCGCCCCAGGGCGTAGCGTCGCCGACGAAGGTTCCGGCCGTGTGCGTTCCGTGGGTGTCGGATCCGGTCGAGCCGCGATAGCCGATGATCTTGCGGTGCGCGGGGCCGGGCGCGACCGTATCGTCGAACATGCAGTGCGACTCGCGCATCGCGCCGTCAATCAGGCCGCCGATCTGGCCCTCGCCATGAATGCCATGATCCCAGACGGGCGTCTGGCCGCTGACATTGCTTTGGAGAATCCAGCGGTTCGAGTCGTTGCGGAAGGTGATCTCCGGGGCGTCCTCGACAAACTGAACCGCCGGCAGATTCGCCAGCGCGACGGCGTCGAGGTACTGCATTGTGGCGTCGATGATCCACTGGTCGCCGGCGCGATCAGCCGAAGATACCGTCGCATTCACCCGGGCAAGTTCCGCGAGAATCCCGTCGGAGACATCGCCTGGGAACAGTGAGATCGCCACGCGGACTTGTCCGGCGGTGTAGATCGCGTTCCGCTCATCCGTCTGAAACTCGCGGCCGCCGAGATCGGGGGCGAGTTTCCACTCCGGCCGGAAGTCGCCAAGCCAGATGACAAAGGACAGGGCTCGGAGCGCCGAAAGGTCGCTGTCGCGCAGCCGAACGACGAAGGCGTTTTGCGGCAGGCAATCGTCCACCGTCACGCCGGCGGCGGCCAGAGCGGCGGCACGCTCCAGCGAGTTCGGCCCGTCCAGTTGAAGCACGAAGTGGAGGTCCGTGCTGATCGAATCGCCGCTCAGCAGGTTCGGCAGGGTGCGCGTGTCGATGTTGCCGGCCTTCAGCTCCAGGACCGTCGCACCGGCGGGGGGAAGATCCGGACCGGCGAGATCGCCGGCAGCCAGCGCGGGAACCGCCGCGACGATCGCAATCGGACCAAGAAAAGCACAGATGAAGGACCTCGTGGATCGGAACGGGCTCATGCGCCTCTCCCACATGTTATGAATCGAACCAACGAATAAGCGGTGCGATATCCGCAGGACGCAACATCGTGACGGCGTCGCGATTCGTCTATCGGCGGCTCCGGTCAACGACCGTTCCGGTCTCGAACCATGGGCGTTCGCCACCCGACCGAGAGACCGAAAAAACAAGCGATCGGCGGACACCCGGCCCACGCGGACTGCGACCTCTCCCTCTGATGATAAGCGTACCGCCTGCCGAATTCCGCGAAAAGAAAAAATCAGGGCGCGATGACGCACTCCGGCCCGCTTCAGGCGTTGTATCAGACTCCCGAACTATCACATTTCGAAGGTGGTCGAGCGAGGCGACGCTTGCGGAATGAAGCCGCGCGAGATTGTTATCCGGACCACATATTCGGCGGGCCGACGGCAGTAACCACAATCGCCGCCGTCGGTTATGGCTGGACCATTGCACCCGATTCGACGGGGAGCTCGCGAGACGCGGTCGGCAGCGGATGGAGCGTGGATTTGTTGGCGAATACCAGCACCAGTTGCGTCACGCCGCGAAATTGCCGTTCGGCGATGTACGCCGGGCCTCGGATCGGCTGCCGGATCTGGGTCTCCTTTGCCCCAATCGCGACGTACACGCCGGCGTGGATTCGGTCCGAGAAGCTGATGCGCGCGTCTTCGGTCGGCTGATCGGCCGCGAGCGCGTCCGCGCGCTGCTTCACCAGCTCGTCCGCCTTGACCTCGAGCTCGTCGGCCCGGCTCAGGAATTCGGTCGCCTGTTCGCGTTGCTCCGGCGTCAGGCGCTTCAGATTCGCCATCAGAGGCTTCACCTTTTCGCGAATCTCTTCGGCCTTCTTCTGAAGCTGCCGGCTTTCGCGATCCAGCGTTCTGGCCTTCGCCAGAGTCTGGAGGCTCAGACCGGCGGACACGCGCGTGACCGCCCCGCTGCTGTTGCCGATGCGCGCCGCGCGAATGCCGTTGCGCGCATGCACGTCGCCGCCGATGATTGTCCCGCCCTCGATCACGATCGATCCGCCGACAGAGATTCGGCTGTTGATGATCTCTTTGCCGATGCGCAGGTCTCCGCCGGCGCTGAGGGTCGCATTGTCGCAAATGGCCGCGGTGGCGTTGCCGCCGACCGAGACGCAGCTTCCATCGACGCCATAAATGCCGTTTCGGACGACCAGGTCGGCGCCGGTGCTCACCGTCGCGCCCTCAATCGCCCGATCCACGGTCAGAGAGCGGTTGGTGTGCGCCTCAAATCCGTTCTTGATCACGCCGCGCACGTGTACGTCGGTGCAGGCCTTCACGTTTCCGCTCGTGAAGTCCACGTCGCGCCCGATGTTGAGCACGTCGCGCACGATGAGCACCCGGCCCTCGCGCACCACGCGGCCGTCGCGCGTGGTCACCAGGATCGTCGGATCGTCCGGCGACGGGGTCAGGCCATCGCCGACCCGCAGGACTTCGCCGCATAGCCGGCGCGGGGCGACCTGCCGGCCGTACACGTCGCATCCGGGTTGCCCGTTCTGGGGCTCGACGATTCGCCCGACCTGGCTGCCCGCGGCGACCGTCAGGATCGTGTTCAACGTGTAGTAGTTGATGTTCGAGTCCGCTTGCCAATCCTGAAGCGCGGGCTTGAACGCGTCCGACCACTGAAAATCGCCGTCCAGGGCTTCCGTGGCCGGCGTGCCGCACGCGACCAGAGCGGCCGCCGGTCCGGGCTCCGTGTGGGCGGGCAGCGACTCGATGAACGATGCGACCTTCGCGCGGACATCGTCCGTAATGGCGATCTTCTCAGCCACGAGCGCTTGAAGCAGATCGTCAACCGTGGTGGAGAAATCGCCGCCTGGCTCGCGCGAGACCTCGGCCCATGCCTCCATGCCGCCGTTCACGACCTGGATTCGAATGCGGGCGGCGGTCTTCGGTGCTGTGGAGGATTGGCTCATGGCAACTCACGAATGGTTTGTGGTTAAACCCAGTGCCGGCTTATTGTTACATCGGTGATTTGCGGACTTCCATCAAGTCGAACTGGAGCTGTTGGGGCGGCAGGAACCTCGGGTGACTGTGACGCGGACAATTATCGGACAGTAGCTGCGTGAATTCGCGCTCCCAACGCGCGGACCATTTGCGACGGCCATTCGGTTCTAGGGATAGCTGAATCCGAAATTCGCCAGGAGCAGGCTGAGATCGACCAGGTCCACGACGTCATCATCGTTGATGTCGCGCGGGCAATCCTCGGTGCAACCGAATCCAGACAGAAACAGTGCCAGGTCGCCCACATCCACATCGTTGTCGTAGTCCATGTCGCCCGGAACGATCCCCGTAAACGTCCAGACCCCGCGGCCCTGCGTCCCGACCGCCAGCCGGTTTCGCCCGAAGTCGAGCCAGAAGTCGATGACCGGCGCGTTCGGCATGCCGCCGAGAATGCGCCGCCAATTCTGTCCCCCGTCGAATGAGCGATACACGCCCGCGTCGGTTCCCGCATACAACACCGGCGTCGGGAATCGCGCGTCGACCTCGATGACGTTGACCGGCAGATCGGGCAGATCGCCGTCGAGCACGCTCCAGGTCGCGCCGCCGTCGGTCGAGCGCCGTACGTGCGGAACGCCAAAAACCGCGCCGGCGAGATAGACGGTCTGGTCGTTCGTGCGATCCACCGTGATCTCGCGCGTCACACGCGGCCAACCCGGGTTGCCCGTCAGCCGCGTGGTGAAGCTCGCGCCGCCGTTCGTCGAGCGGCGGACCAATCCATCATTCGTTGCGATATACACCACCGAGGAGTTGGACGGTGCGATCGCCAGGGAGCGAACCGCGCCGGCGCCCAGCGTGACGTCGCCGCTGATCGCCGCCCAGCTCGATCCACTGTTCGTGCTCTGGTAGATGCGCTGCGTGGCGTAGAGCAAGCGCGTGGATACGTTTGGATCGAATCGAAAGGGAGCGAAAAACGCGACGCGATCGCCGGTTGAAATCCCCGAGCTGGCGGATGCGAAGCTCGAACCGCCGTTCGTGGATCGATACAGCGTGCCGGCGCCCTGATACTCGCCCAACACGATGTTCGGATTGGTCTGATCCACCTGCGTCCAGCCGCCGTCGCCGCCAATCACGTTTGTCCAGTTGCGGGTGTTCGTGTTGCGCCGGTTGGTGCCGTTGTCCTGCAAGCCGGCGAAAAAGACGAGTGGGTCGGTGGGGTGCGTCGACAAGCCGGCGTAGAGCTGCGTCGTTCCCAATCCGGCGTTATGCGAAGTCCAAGTGGAGCCGAGCGTAGCCGAGCGGCTCACTCCGCCGTCGTCGCCGACCAGCAGCCGTCCCGCGGCGTCCCAGGCCAGCGCGTGCATATCGACGTGCGGCGGCGTGACGGTGCTCCAGCTCGAACCGGCGTTCGTCGAGCGGCGCAAATCGAGCCCGCCCATGAAGACCGTATCCGCGTTGGTCGGGCTCACGCTGACCACCGACAAGTACCAGCCGTACGTGGCCTGGATGTTCCCCAACGTCGAAAGCGGCGACCACAGGTCGCCACCGTTGTCCGTGCGATACGCGCCGAAGGTGCTCGCGCCGCCGCCGGCTGCGTCGGAAGCGATCGCAATCAGCGCGTACACCCGCTGCGGCGCACTGGGACAGACGCCGATGGTGACTCTGCCGATGCCGTTGGTCGGCAAACCGCCGAAGAGCCGCGTCCAGGTGTCTCCGCCGTCGAGCGACTTGTACACGCCGTTCTGCGTGGAACCGAAGATGTGCCCGATGCAGGCATACACGATGTTCGGATTCGTCGGATCGAACGCCAGATCCGTCGCGGACAGGTTCGGCAGGCCGCTGAGCAGTTGCGTCCAGGTCGCGCCGCCGTCCACGGAGCGAAACACGCCGACGGGCCCGTTTCGCTGGGGGTGGCCCTTCGCCGCGGCGAGCGTCGGAAAGCCGCCCGCGATCGTCACCGCGGCCAGAAGCGTCTGCGAATTGGCCGGGCTGACCAGCAGCTTCGCGAAGCACCGGCCGGCGAATGTGCTTTCGGCGAGCTGCTGCCAGGTCGTCCCGCCGTCGAGCGACTTGAACACGCCCAGGCCGTAACACGAGTGGTTCGCGAAGTTCGCTTCGCCGCTGCCCGCGTAGATCACCTGCGGGTTCGCCGGGTCAATCGCCAGCGCGCCGATTGCGGTCGTCGGCAACGTGTCAGTGAGCGGCGTCCAGTTGACGCCGCCGTCGCTGGTTCGCCAGACGCCGCCGTCCGCGCCGGCTGCGTAGAACAGGTTGGCGTCCGTGGGACTGACCGCAATGGCGGAAACGCGGCCGGTGTACTGGCCGTTCGTGATCGGCGCGGGGCCGAGTTCCTGCCAGATTCCCGAAGCCGGGCACAGTCTGCCCGCCATGCCGCCGAGCAGCGCAGCCGCGAGGGCCAGCCGTGCGCCCGCCGTGATTCGATTTGGTCGTGCCTGCCGGGCGCTCATCGCGAATCTCCTTCCTTCGCGGCGGGCGCCGGAGTCTCGAACATGATCGAACCGCAGAACAACACCCAGTCCGCTCCTGCTTCGGACGGCCGGTCCGCATGCACGAGCGTCTGAAATTCGATTCGCCAGACGCCGGCGGAGGTGATCGCGATGTCCGCCATGCCGGACGGGTTGGTCGCGAGGGTCTGCTCCGTCTTGCCGTCCGGCGCGACGACGCGAAGCCTGGCGCCGGGTGCCTTGTCGCCGTCGATGTAGACCTTGAACGGCAACGTGTCGCCGACCGTGCAGCGCGTTGGATCGAGGAACATGCGGATTTCGGCGGGCTGGCCCGATTTGCTGGTCGCGACCGCGGAGGATTCGCTCGCCTGGCCCGACGGCGTCGCGCGGATGAGCGCGGCGGCTGCGGATCGGCAGCGGACGCGCTGCTTGTCAGGCGGCGCCGGCGGCGCTGCGCGGCCGTCTTCGGCATTCTGTTGCGGCGCCGGGCTCGCCCGCTTCTGTAGCTGCTCGAATTCCGCGGCGGTGAGAGTCGCCACCACCGGCTCGAATGTCGCGCCGAGCAGCGTCACGCCTTCGTCTGCAATCGTGAGACTGGCGTGATCGGCGTCGGGGGCGGCGGCGGCCAGCGTGTCGCGGTTCTCCTGCCGGCCGTCGCTGCGGCGGAAGAAGTGCGTGATCGACGCCGCTGACCAGGGCTGCTTCTCTGCTGCCGCGGCGCCGGAATCGGCCGCGACGCGCAGCTCAACCGCGTCGCCCGGAGCGATGCTCAGCCGCGACGGGCGGAGCGCTCGAGGGGAGAAGGTCGCGGGAATCTCCGCCTGCAACGACGATGACAGAAATATGGCGCAAAGCAGAACACGAGCGGATGACATGGCGTCCTCGACTGCGCGGCTTCATGGCCGAGATTTTCTACCGAACATTGAGCGGCTCATGAGCACGAGCCCGGCGTCGCAGCAAACCGCCGGCTTCCCTTCCTTTCGGCCAGTCTAGGCGCGCCGCCAAGCCGAAACAAGAAAAAAGCACCCGATACCGACTTTCCACAGTCCGGATCGCGCAACCCACTGGGGGGCGCAGGCGTGGTCGGAATTCCGACGCAGCGTGGGCGATCCGATCGTGATTCGCAACCCCAGTGCGACCGGGAGCGCGGTTCTCCAGCCTGCACTTCGGTAACGAACTATCCGCGGAAGAACCGGATTCAGTGGTCAGAACCGCCTCCATTCCACATCGCGCCGTTCCGTCCATACCCAATTACGGTTGTGACAGGAATCAGAATGAGCGCAGAATTTCGGATCGTTGATTGCGATTGCTGAGTGCATGAAGTAGAATCCGCTTGTTGTGGGGTCCAATTGGATTGGTCGGGTTTCGAGGCTCGCACCCCTATTGGAGCACACCATGTTCAGAGCGATCACAGGCCTGATTCTGGCGGCGACGGCGTTCACGAGTCGGGCCCATGCCGACGCACGACTTAGAATGGATTTGCTGGATCCAACAGACGGGGGATCTCAAGCGCCGAACGGACGATTGATTATCGACTTCATGGTGTCGGTTGATTCCGGGGACACTTGGATCGTCGGCGCGCTGTCAATCACGGCCGTCGGCGGTAGCCGTATAGCCTATTCCTATCATCTGCCTGAGGAACCGTCGCTGACAAACCCCGGCAGTTCCGACCCATTCGTAACGTGTGTCAGCGTCCCCCTACCGCGATTTGGCGCCGCGCGTTTCGACAATGCGATCGCCGCCACGTTGGGGCGAAACTGCCCATTCGGCGTGGGAATCATCTCGACGCCGGTTCAATTGGCGATGGAATGGTATGACCCTCGTCCGTGCGTCAATTTGCCCACCGCCAGTGGGGCCATCGCACGAATTGCCGTAGATGTTGATCCAGCGTTGCGTTGCGACGGCGATCTTAATTGTTGCTATGCACTTTATCCCTTGGATCAGATTCCGGATGGAGCATCTCCCATTCTGGAGGGAAACTGTGAGTCGCATGACGATCCACCATACGGCGTCGCATTCGCCACGTGCGATCATCCGCTGATCACATGGACTGGCTGGGTGCTGGCGCTAACTCCCATGGCCGGCAGTTGCCGATTCGACTTCAATCGCGACCGTACCATCGACATCGGTGACTTGTCGCTACTCTTGGCTGCATTCGGCTCGACGTCCGCGGACCCCGAGTTCCAAACGAACTTGGATTTTGATGGCAACCAAGTGGTCGATCTGCAAGACTTGTCGACATTCCTCGCGCACTGGGGCGCGTTTTGAATTCCCGGGGCGTGCTGTGCGGACGATCCCCGTCCCTGGCCTGCGAGGTGTCGCGACATGGGGCTGCCCGCTCAACGATCAGGGGGCGAACCCGGTGATTCGTCGGTCCCCGAGACATGATCGGGTTCGGGTCGCGTCACCGAATCGACCACCGACATCAGAACGGGCGATTCCAGCCACAGACCGCATTCGGGGCAGCGCGGCCCCCAATCCGGTTCGGGCTCGCGTTTGCCGGGCAGCCAGCCCAGAACAAGAAGCGTGAGCACGGCCGCCAGGACACCGATCGGCAAGCCGTAAGAGAAGTAACTCGCCCATGGTCGCCCGGTGGTCCAGGAAAACACCAGCGATACCAACACGCCGACGGCAATCGAAATGGCCGCGCGCTTGCGAAAACGCCGGGCGACTTGACGCACGCGGAATCGCGCGTACGCATCCCACTTTTCAAGGAGGCGAACGCCCTGTTCCGCCTGTTCATCGGGCACGGATATTTCTGTGCGTTTGCGCATTTTACCTGGACCCAGTCCAACATACAAAGCAGGCGCATTCGAACGAACTCCATCGACGAACATCTCTTCGAACGAGACCGATCGCGCGGCGTGCGTGACCGTTTCGGCGGGTTTGCCGCCAGCCCTGGCAGGGTGCGAGCGGTCAGCCCTGGAAGGGCGCAAGACAATAGCCCATGGCGTGAGCCGTGGGATGCAGGCGCTCGGGGCCCGCAGAGCCGCGGAGCGGCGAAAGAAACGGCCCGGGCCGCATCGCGGCGATTCTGCCGCCGCTCCGCGCTATCGGGGAGCGGGCCGCCGCGATCCCACGGCTCGCGCCGTGGGCTAACGACTTCCGCCGCTCCGCGGCTATCTGGTTCCGCCGCTCCGCGGCGATTCGAGAAGCGACCCGCGCCGCCAAGCCAATCGCAGCCGCGCAGGCCGACACGCACCCATACCGCAAAGCCACATCAGAAACTGCTTGCACAACCGCCAGTTTTCCCGATCCAACTCGGACAGCGGCGCAGCGGAGTTCCGCGGCAAGCGTGGGGTTCGCGCGAAAGCCCTCCGGCGTGTGGCGGACGCGGCGCGATTTCGTATAATCGACGCGACCGTCTCACCGCCCAGGGTGGCTCCCGCGGTGCGGCGCATCGAACGAAGGATCAGTCGTGACACAGCCCGTCGAAACCTGGTTTCAGAAGAATCACTTTCTTGTCCGCCGGTTGCACTCGCTCGCAGGCATCGTCCCGATCGGCGTGTTCCTGTGCATTCACCTGTACACGAACTCGCTGGCGTTCGTCGGGCCGGAGAAGTTCAACGAGCACGTCAAGCAGCTCCACGAGATCCCGAACCTGCTGGTCGTCGAGCTGATCGGCATCTTCCTGCCGATCGCGTTTCACGCCTGGTATGGGATCTTGATCGCCCAGTCGGGGCGCATCAACGTCGCCCAATACGGCTGGCTGGACAACTGGCGCTACACGCTCCAGCGCGTCACCGGCTGGATCGCGATCGTGTTCATCCTGCTGCACCTGGCGCATTTCCGCTTTGCGCACTGGTTCGGCGGGCCGGCGTACCAGGAAGTGGTCGCGAAGGGCACGACGCCGTTCGATCTGACGGCAGCCGGTTTCATCATGTGGCTGCCCATGGGTCTTTGGATGCTCGTCTATGCTGTCGGGCTGACCGCGTCGGTCTACCACTTCTGCAACGGCATCGTGACGTTCTGCATTACCTGGGGAATCACGGTCAATGACCTGTCGCGCAAGCGGGTTTCCATCGCTGCCGCGGCGCTGGCGATCGTACTGCTGGGTTTCGGGCTGAGTTCGCTGGCGGCCTTGGCCAGCGGGCCGGCGCCGAAAGCGACGGCGGCACTTTTGAATCCATAATGAGAGGCGATGCGGCCGGCCGCTGCGCCCGTCGCGTCGATACAGGCAAATGGCGAAACAACGCGTCGTAATCGTCGGAGGCGGCCTGGCCGGCTTGTCGGCCGCCATGAAACTGGCCGAAGACGAAGTATCGGTCGATCTGATCAGCATGGTGCCGGTGAAGCGCAGCCATTCGGTCTGCGCCCAGGGCGGGATCAACTGCTGCAACAAGTTCACGCGTTCCCAGGGCGATACGGAGTGGAACCACTTCGACGACACCGCCTATGGCGGCGAATTCCTGAATAACCAGCCGCCGATCAAGGAAATGTGCGACTGGGCCCCGAAGATCATCGACCTGGCCGATCGCCTGGGGGTGCCGTTCAACCGCTCGCCCGAGGGCAACCTCGCGGTGCGGCGCTTCGGCGGCACGCTGTACAAGCGCACGATCTACGCCGGCGCTTCGACCGGACAGCAGTTGCTCTACGCGCTCGATGAGCAGGTCCGCCGCTGGGAAACGGAAGGCCGCATCACCACGTACGAATTCTGGGAGTTCCTCGGCCCGATCATCGACGACCAGGGCGTCTGCCGCGGCTGCGTCGCGCAGGACATGTTTTCGCTCGAGATTCGGGCCTTTCCGGCGGACGCGGTGATTCTCGCGACCGGCGGCTGCGGGCTGATTTTCGGAAAATCGACGATGTCGATGGTCTGCACTGGCGGCGCGAGCGCGCGGGCGTATCAGGCCGGCGCGAACTACGCCAACGGCGAGTTCGTGCAGGTCCACCCGACCGCGATCCCCGGCGCCGACAAGCTGCGGCTGATCAGCGAGGCGGCCCGCGGCGAGGCCGGCCGCGTCTGGGTGCCGCGCAAGCCCGGCGATACGCGCCATCCGAACCAGATTCCCGAGCCCGAGCGGCTGTACTTCCTCGAAGAAAAGTACCCGACGTACAAGAACCTCGTGCCGCGCGACATCGCGACGCGCGAGATTTTCGCCATGTGCCGGGCCGGCTACAGCGTCGATCCGGCGACCTACGCCGTCTATCTCGACCTGACCGAGCGGGCGACCGGCATCAAGCGCGAAGTGCTCGAGCACAAGCTGGGCGCGATTCTGGAGATCTACGAAAAATTCGTCGGCACCGATCCGCTCGATGAACCGATGAAGATCTTCCCCGCCGTGCATTACAGCATGGGCGGCCTGTGGGTCGATTTCGAGGCCGATCCCAAGACCGGCGGCCTGCGGCTCGATTCGCCGCGAAATCAGCAGACCAGCATTCCGGGTCTCTACGCGATCGGCGAAGCGGATTACCAGTATCACGGGGCGAATCGGCTGGGCGCGAACTCGCTGCTGAGCTGCATTTTCGCGGGTCTGATGATCGGTCCGGGCATTCGCTCGTGGCTGAAGACGGTTCCGGGCGGCGGCGCGGCGGCGGCGGCGAGCAGCCTGTTCGAGGCGGCGGTCAGCAAGCACAAGGACGCGACGCACCAGCTCGTCAATCGCGCCGGAACGGAGAATCCGTACCTGATTCATCGCGAGTTGGGCGCGCTGATGACCCGCAATTGCACCGTCGTCCGCGTCAACGCCGACCTGAAGACCACGCTCGGCGAGCTCGACGTGCTGCACGAACGCTGGCGGCGCAGCGCCCTGTCGGACAAGGGGCAATGGACCAACCAGAACCTCAGCTTCACGCGGGCGCTCGGCGACATGCTGATCGTGGCGAAGGTGATCGCGAGCGGCGCGCTGGACCGCGACGAATGCCGCGGCGCCCATTACAAGCCCGAATTCGAGATCCCCGCGCCGACCGCGACGGAGCCGGACGAGCTCAAGCGGCAGGCGACGGAGTGGTGCGCGCGCTACTTCGAGCAAAACCGCAAGTGGCTCAAGACGACGCTGGCGCGGCATACGGCGTCCGGCCCGCAGCTTTCGTACGAGCCGGTGGATGTCAGCTTGCTGCCGCCGCGGCCGCGAACCTACGGCGTGCGCGGGGCCGACATCATCGAGAAGATCTGGAAGCAGCAATACGCCGGCAAGCCGATGGCGTCCGCAGGCGAGGCTTCGCCCAGGGCGGCGCTTGCGGCGAACTGACTGACGACTCTTGAAACGTAGGTCGGCGGCCATTGCCCGTCGCCATGCAGAATCGGAGAACTCCGTGTCGAAGCTCATTCGGCTCACCATTCAGCGCCAGGATGCTCGCGAGAGTCATCCGTACGCGCAGACGTTCGAAATCGAACACAAGCCGCAGATGAACGTGATCTCGTGCTTGCAGGACATCGCCGCCAGGCCGGTCACGGTCGCAGGCGAGCAGACGACGCCCGTCGCGTGGGACTGCAATTGCCTGGAAGAGGTCTGCGGCGCGTGCACGATGGTCATCAACGGCCGCGTGCGCCAAGCGTGTACGGCGCTGGTCGACAACCTGCTCAAGGAGCAGGCGACGATCGACCTCAAGCCGATGAGCAAATTCCCCGTCGTGCGCGACCTGTTCGTCGATCGCAGCCGGATGTTCGCGGCTTTGAAGAAAGTGCGCGCGTGGATCGACGTGGACACGTACGGCTATCTCGGCGAGGGCCCGAAGGTCGAGCCGAGCGTCGCCGACCGGCGCTACGAGCTGTCCTGCTGCATGACTTGCGGCTGCTGCATGGATGTCTGCCCGCAGGTGAATGACGGCAGCGATTTCATCGGCCCGCAGGCGATCGGCCAGGCCGCGCTCTTCAACATGCACCCCACCGGCGCGATGTCGGCGGACCAGCGGCTCGAAGCGCTGATGGGGCCCGGCGGCATCACGGATTGCGGCAACGCGCAGAACTGCGTGAAAGCTTGTCCGAAGGAAGTGCCGCTGACCTGGGCGATCGGCAAGACCGGCCGCGACACGACGGTCCACGCCATCCGCCGCTGGTTCGTGAAATAGCCGCCATCGAACGCCGCTTGACGATCCGCATCAGCAGCGTCGGACGAGCCTGCGACTCTTTTCGGCGTACGGGCCCCGGCGTATTCGTCGGGGCTCGTTCTTGCGCGGGCCGGGTTCAGCGGCCTGCGAAATTCGGTTTGCGCTTTTCCAGAAACGCGCGCACGCCCTCGCGGTGGTCGGCGGTGTTGCCCGCGGTGAACTGGAGGAACGCCTCCGATTCGAGCTGCTGCTCCAGCGTCGTATTCCAGGCGCTGTTCAGCAGGCGTTTCGTGAGACCGAGTGCGCGCGTGGGCATGCGGGCCAGCTTCGCCGCCAGCTCGGCGGTCTTCGCGGGCAATTCGGCGTCGTCGACCACGCGATTCACCAGGCCCCAGGCGAGAGCCTGCTCAGCCGGGATTTTCTCTCCGAGCAGAAGCATCTCGGCCGCGCGGGCGTAGCCGACGTGCTGCATGAGCGTCAGGCACGCGGCGGAATCGGGCACGAGGCCGATGCTGGTGAAAGCCATCGCGAACGCGGCCGAGCGGGCGCAGATGCGCAGGTCGCAGGCGAACGCGAACGCCGCCCCGGCGCCCGCGGCGACGCCGTTGATCGCCGCGACGATCGGCTTTTCGAGCGTGCGCAGGCGGGTGACGAGCGGGTTGTATTTCTGCCGCAGCAGCGTGGCGAAGTCGATGTCCTGGCTGATGGTCGGATCGGTGTAGCGGTCCTTGATCTCGGCCAGATCCTGGCCGGAGCAGAAGCCTTTTCCCGCGCCGGTGAGCACGACGCAGCGGACGGAATCTTCGCGCGCGGCCGTCTTGAGCACGGCGGCGAGTTCGATGCTCATCTGCTCATTGAAGGCGTTGAGTGATTCGGGACGGTTGAGCGTGATGGTCAGGACGCCGTCTGCCGATGATGGAGCGATCGTCGAAAAAGTTCCGCTCATGCGAGCCTCACGGTGCGTTGGTTTTCGTGTTGGGTGTGGCCGGGGGCTTTGGCACACAGTCCGAGCCCCAAGCGCCAGCGCGTGGGTATTCTTCAACGATCATGCCCAATCGCGAAATACCTGCGCGCTGGCGCTTGGGGCTCTGATTTCCCGCCTGCCAAAATCGCCGGCCACACCCTTCGTGTTCGGCGCGCCGCCGAAATCGAAAGCGAAGTTGAAACGCGCGGACCGCTACACGGCCCGGCCCGCGAGGCCGCGCTCGGCCGCGCTCATTTCCTTGGGCGTATTGCGGACCAGATTCTCGTAGGCTTCCATGAGCTGTCGGGTGATCGGGCCGACCTTGCCGTGGCCGATGGCGCGGCGGTCGATGCTGGTGACCGGTCGAATCACCGTAGCGCGGGTGACCCCTTCCAGAATGCCGGCGGAAGTGGGCGGCGTCTGCACCTGGCCGCCGCGAACGATGAAGACGTTGTCGCCGGTCGCTTCGGCGACGTAACCCTGGGCGTTGAGCATGATCGCTTCGGGGCAATTGGCGTCGTGGGCCTCGATTTTCGCCAGGATGTTGTTCAGGTAGTTCAGGCTCTTGATCCTGGCGGGCATCGCGTTGTTGTGGTTCCGCGTGACGGAACTGACGATGATGGGCATCCCCTGCTCGTACATCTCCGGGGGATACATCTTGATCGTGCTGGCGATGATGTAGACCTGCGGCTTCCACGTGCGGATCGGCGAGATGCCGAGCACGCCGACGCCGCGGGTCGCGACCATTCGAATGTACGCGTCCTGGTCGGGGCGCAGCCGTCCGTTGGCTTCCAATGCGTCGTCCATCGCCTTGTCGAGCTGCTCGAAGGTCCAGGGCACGTTCAGGCGGATCGCCTTGGCGGAATCGAAGAACCGCCGCAGATGCGCCTCGCGCTCGAAAATCCGGCCGTTGTACGAGCGAATGCCCTCAAAGATGCCGTCGCCGTAAAGCAACCCGTGGTCGAAGACGCTGATTTTCGCGTCGCCCACGGGGATGATCTTTCCGTCGAGCCAGATCTTGAGATTCGGATCGGGATCATAGTTTTCGCCGGTGTACCAGTTCGAGGTCGACATCGGGCACCTCTCCTGAGATGCGGCTTGCGCCGCTGGCCAGCTCCGCGCCGTAGGCGGCGCACACGCACATTCCGGGCGACTCAACCGCGAGCACGTCTTGTGCCAGATCGCGCCGCCACTCTCGATTCGCCGAAAGCTCTCCTTGGCAGCATAGGCTGCGCCCATACCGCTTTCAAGGGAGAGGAGGCTTCATCCCCATTGGATACGCGGCGGCGCCAAACCGGCCCGCCGGGAAACACGCTTCAAGACTTCTACGATCCGTTTCGTTTCTTCGTTCGGATCGGCTACACTTTTTGGACCGACGATGGGCGACCGGTCGTCCAAAACAGCGAGGATTTGATTTCCATGAAGACTCACCTGTTCGCGCCTGCGATCGCGCTGGGCCTTGGTCTGTCCGTGGCGCATTTCGCGCTTGCTCTCGACGGCGACAAAGACCGCGATGCCGCGCTCTTTACGGCCGCCCGCTACATCGAGCATGACAAGTTTCTGGCCAGCGACGAACTGGAGGGCCGCCGGCCCGGGACGCCCGGCATCGAGCAGGCCGCGACGTATATCTCCTACCAGTTCATGACTTACGGGCTCAAACCCGCCGGCGAAAACGGCGCCTATTACCAGCCGTTCGAGGTGCGCGGCGGCAAAACGCTGAAACGCTCCGAGTGCAGTCTCGATTTCGACGGGTTGGACGGCGAATGGCAGCTTGGAAAAGACGCCCATGCCCTTCAGCGCCGTGGGCAATGTGAGCGGGCCGCTCGCGTTCGCCGGGTACGGGATCGAATACACGCCGGAGCCGCCCGCTTCCCAACCAACGGACTCCGCCCCTGCCGTCAAGGATGAGCCGTACAACGACTACGACGACTTCGACCCCACGGGGAAGATTCTGCTGATCTTCCGCCATGAGCCCCGGGCGGCGGACCCTGCTGCGAAATTCGGCGGCAAGGAGCCCTCGCCGAAGTCCCTGTTCGTCAACAAGGCGAACCTGGCCGCCGACAAGGGGGCCAAGGCGTTGATCGTGGTGAACCCGCCGGACCGCGACGCAAACGGCGACGGCAAGCCCGACGCCGACGAGCTGTACGCGTGGAGTGACCAGGAGCGCGGAACCTATCGGCTGCCCATCATTCACATCACGCAGGCGGTCGCCGCCAAGCTGCTGGAAAAGGCCGGCTTGCCCGATCTGAAGACGCTTCAGGCCCAACTCGACAAGGATCGCAAGCCCGCTTCAGCCGACTTGCCGGGGCTGAGCGCCAGTTTCAAGACTGGCGTTCATTTCATCGAAGCCCGAAATGTGATCGGACTGCTCGAAGGGAGCGAACGGCCCGACGAGTACATCGTCATCGGGGCGCACTACGACCACCTCGGAAAGTCGACCCCGTGGGGCGGCGATGACCGCACGCCGCAGATTCACAACGGCGCAGACGACAACGCCTCGGGCACTTCGGGCGTGCTGGAACTGGCCCGGGTGATCGCCGCCGGCCCGCGGCCGAAGCGGAGCATCCTGTTCATGACGTTTTCCGCCGAGGAGATGGGGCTGCTCGGCAGCGCCCATTACGTGAAGCACCCGACCGTTCCGCTGTCGCAGATCAAGGCGATGATCAACCTCGACATGATCGGGCGGTTCTCGCAGGATGAGTTTGAGATTTACGGAATTCCGTCAGCCAAGGAGTTTCCCGAACTGGTCGCGGGCCTCGCCAAGGAATACGACATCAAATACAAGGCGCCCAAGAACAACGACCGCTTCTTCGGCGCCAGCGACCACGCATCGTTCTACCACAAGGGAATCCCGATTCTCTTCGCATTTACCGGCGTGCACCCCCAATACCACAAGCCGGACGATGACTGGCAACTGATCGACGCCGAGGGCGCCGCAAAGCTGCTCACGATGTTTCACCGCATCGCCGTGACGGTCGCAAACATGGACGCCGGCCCGACCAAGCCGACCGCTGAAGAAGAGAAAGAGCTCGAAAAGAAGGCCGCACCGCCCAAGAACGCCGCGGAAAAGGCCGACCAGGCGGCGAAGGAATCAGCCCAGGGCGAGCAGGCGGCCAAGAGCGACAAGCCGGCCGAGGAACGCGGCGGCGAACGCGCCTCGCGGATGCCGCGCGTGCGGATGCGGATCGAGCTCGATTACGGCGACAACGGCAACGGCGTGCTGGTCAAGCGCGTCATGGCGGGCGGACCGGCGGAGAAGGCCGGCCTGAAAGATGGCGACCGCATCATCAAGGTCGGGGCAAAGGACGTCGCCGACATCGAGACGTACATGAGCTCGATGAAGGATGTGAAGCCCGGCGACGAGATCGAGATCGTCGCCAAGCGCGGCAACGAAAAAGTGACCGTCAAAGTCAAGTTTGACCCAGCGCCGAACCGCGATCCGAAGTGAACCGAAGCAATCCGAGGTAGGAGTTCCTCCCTCCCTCTCCCGATACTCCGGGAGAGGGTCGGGGTGAGGGCGTGCTTGCGGAATGCACATTGACTGCGCGCCGAGGCGGCTCGTCCAGCGCTGCAAGTCGGCGGATTTAGCGTTCCCGAGCGGCGTCAGGGTTTCTTGCCGTCCGCGGCCGCGGTCTTCTCGTCCTTGCCTTTTTCGGACTTGGCTTCGTCGCCTTTCTTGTCGGCCTTCGGCAGCTTTTCGAGGCGCTCCTTCGCGGTTTTGGCGAACTCGGTCTTGGCGTGCTGTTTGATCACCTTTTCGTACTGTTCGCGCGCCAACTCCGGCATTTCCGCCTTTTCGAAACGCTCGCCGAGATCCAGCCAGCGGCGCGCCTCGTCCGCCGCCCGCTCCTTCTCGATGGTCTGCTTGAGCTTCTTGTCGGTTCGGATTTTCTCGACCGCGGCCTCCGCATCCTTGGCCGCGGGCGTTTCTTTGTACTTGTCCATGACCTGCTTGTAGCAGACGCGGGCGTCGTCGAAGCGGTTCACATCTTCGTACATCTGGGCCTGCTCGATCAGCAACTCGCCGCGGGCATTATCCATCGCGGTGCGGATCAGCGCCTTCATC